>CAZGTY010000015.1:0-51248 GCA_964528895.1 uncultured Blautia sp.
CCCAATCATCGCGGCTTTGGATGTAATTGGTGTAATAATCCACCTGCGCCTCGTACCGGAACAAGGCGGCGGCAAGCTTATACCAGAAGGAATTTGCAATCCGGGGCAGGTCTATACCGTATCACAGGGCAAATCCGGCATGATTGGAGTTTTCCGCCTGGAGAGCCAAATGCTGCCGGGAAATGGGAAATTCGAGCGAACCGGCATCGGCTCTGATCGCGACTGTAAAGAAGCCGCGAATACGGCATTTAATTTTCTGAAGGCCAATGGGAACCGGATTAGCGGTTCCATCAGCACGACTACTAAGGATTATATTATCAACTATCAGGATCTGCAGGGTATTCACTTGCTGAAGACCTGAATATAGTGGTTTCAGATGAGTGGCTATCAAGACTTAGTAACACTCAGAAATGTTCATCTACAGCTGACACACTTAAAGGGCTTTCAGAAACAACTATCTTTTTACCAGAGGGAGACAAATACTTTTATACGCTATGTGTTCCAGCCGATGGGACAGGTGATTTTAATCTGCTCTGTGAAGTGCCATTTAAGGTTGCTCTAACGTATAAGAGCAATGGAAAGATATATACAGAAAACTTTACCTTGCCACTTCGAGGAGTTAATTGCCTTGTTAATACGTCTGATTATGTTAGGATTGAGAAAAAGAAGTTACAACAGATGCGAGATACTAATAAAGAGCTGTCGAAACTTCGAGCAAGTATAAACGGGAAACAAAGCGTTACAAATCCAGATACAGATATAGAAGTATAAAAAAGCAGACCATGCAGGAGCATTTCTACTCTTACATGGTCTTTTTGCGTCCGCTTGAAGACTGCCACTAAAGCTTTTTCGTTAAATCCCTAAGTGAAGCCCGCGAAGGGCGCATTTCTATGAGGTATTTTTGGAAGTATTTCAGATCGTTCTGAATACGATCCTGTGTCTATTTAATGGGCTCAAAGTCTGCGGCGCCGTGCTTGCAGAGAGGGCAAACGATATCATCCGGCAGGGTTTCGCCTTCATAGATCCAGCCGCAAACCTTGCATACGAAGCCCTTCTTGCCCGCTGTGTCAGGCTTTGGTTTTACATTGCTCTGATAGTAGGTATAGGTCATAGTCTCGTTGTTTGAGATCACTCTGGCTTCTGTTACCGTGCAGATAAACAGGCCATGCGTATCCAGATCCACATAGCTTTCTACCTTCAGAGAAAGGAACGCATTAATGTGGCGGCTCAGGAAAACCAGTCCGTTATCAGAGCGAAGAACTTCTTCTCCCTGAAACTTGTCCACTGTACGTCCGCTCTGAAAACCGAAGCGCTGGAACGTGGAGAAGGGGGCTGTGACATCCAGACAGTTTACATTCAGGATGCCGGTTTGCCTGATCACGTGGTGAGAATAATTGGCCTTATTAATGTTGACAGCCACACGGTTCGGACTGTCTGTGAGCTGGGTTACGGTGTTTACAATGAGGCCATTATCCTTTTTGCCGTCATTGGAGGTGACTACATAAAGGCCATAGCCGATCTTGAATAGTGCGGTAAGGTCGTTCTTATTTGCGGTAGAATCCTGCTGTGCCAGATAATCCCTGCAGAGCTCTTCTGCCATGGCGTCGATCTGAGCGCGGCTGTCCTCATTCAATGCGGAAAGAAGTCTTACTGTGGTTTTTGTATAGGTAAGATTTTTGCATTCAGCGAGCATATTGCGCATAACCTTGGCTGCCAGAGGAGCCCAGGAACCGTTCTCAATGAGGCCGATGGTGCGGTTGCGGAAATTACGCTCTGTCAGGTGATGAATAAATTCCTTCATAAATGGGAAAACATCTGCATTATAGGTGGTGGTAGCAAGAACCAGCTTATTGTAGCGGAATGCATGATCCACAGCAAGGGCCATGTCACATCTGGCAAGATCGAAAGTAACTACCTTCGGGCAGCCTTTTTCAGTCAGTTTCCGGGCCAGAAGCTCGGCAGCTTCCTTCGTGTGTCCGTAAATCGAAGTATATGCGACAACGATTCCTTCGCTTTCCGGCTGATAGGAGGACCAGATATCATAAAGATTGATATAGTAACCGAGATTCTCCTTCAGAACCGGACCGTGAAGAGGACAGATCATCTGAATGTCCAGATCTGCGGCCTTTTTCAAAAGGGCCTGTACCTGTCCGCCGTATTTTCCCACAATGCCGATGTAATAGCGGCGTGCCTCGTCTGTCCAATCCTCCTCTGCATCCAGGGCGCCGAACTTGCCGAAGCCGTCCGCAGAAAACAGGACCTTGTCGCAGATATCGTAGGTTACGATAACCTCCGGCCAGTGAACCATGGGGGCGGCAACAAAAGAGAGGGTGTGTCTGCCGAGGGAAAGAGTATCTCCTTCGCCCACAACGATCCTGCGGTCAGAATAATCGTCTCCGAAGAAATTTTTCATCATAACAAAAGCCTTCGCAGAGGACACGACCGTTGCCTTCTTATACAGCTTAAGAAAATTTGCGATATTTGCAGAGTGGTCAGGCTCCATATGCTGAACTATCAGGTAATCCGGTTCACGGTCACCCAGAACCTGCTGAATGTTGTCCAGCCACTGATGGGTGAAGTTTTTGTCAACCGTATCCATAATAGCGACCTTTTCGTCCATAATTACATAGGAATTATAAGACATTCCGTTCAGTACCACATACTGGCCTTCAAATAAGTCCACACTGTGGTCATTGACACCGACGTATTTGATGTCGTTTGTGATAGTCATAATGTTCCTCCTTATACATAGTAGTATATTTATCTTTCAAATTATATCATATGTATCGGAGGAGAACTTGTCAATAAAAAAAGTTAAGAATGGTTATGATAAAAAATGATAAATGCGGGAAAAGATTTATGAAATTTTAAGAAATTTAATGGCAAGTTCATTGAATTGTATGGATAAAAATGTTAAGGTACTTTTCATAAACTTATATGATCTTACTATGGACAGCGGAGGAAAAGGCGATGAAATTAGATGGCAAAAAGCCGGAGAAAAAACCTATCTATATTTACTATATCATTGTGGGAGTCGTGATTCTTTTACTGAATCTTCTTGTAGTGCCGATGCTTTCCGAGAAAAGCATAATAAAAACGGATTACAGCACCTTTTTAAGCAGCGTAGAGAGAGGCAGCGTGTCGAGCGTTACGGTGGATGGGGAGTACATTTATTATGAGGCCCGTATCGACGGGGAAGATGTGTCCTGCCGTACGGTCGCAATGGATGATCCGGATCTGGTGAACCGTCTGCAGAAAGCGGGCGTCAATATGGAACAGACAGCGTCGGAACAGCCGTCTGTACTGTTGAGCATTTTGCTGAGCTATGTGCTGCCTATCGGTATTTTTGTCCTTCTTGGAAGATGGATGAGCAAAAAGATGGCGGGCGCCATGGGAAATGGCGGCCCCGGAGGAATGATGTCCTTTGGAAAAAGCAATGCCAAGGTTTATGTAAAATCCTCCACTGGAATTAAATTTGCGGATGTGGCAGGCGAGGACGAGGCCAAGGAGCTTCTGACCGAGATCGTGGACTATCTGCATAATCCGCAGAAATACAGTGAGATCGGCGCTTCCATGCCCAAGGGAGCCCTTCTGGTAGGCCCTCCCGGCACAGGAAAAACGCTGCTTGCCAAGGCTGTGGCAGGCGAAGCGGAGGTGCCTTTCTTTTCCATTTCAGGTTCGGAATTTGTGGAGATGTTTGTAGGTATGGGAGCGGCGAAGGTTCGCGATCTGTTTAAGCAGGCAAATGAAAAAGCGCCCTGTATCGTATTTATTGATGAGATCGATACGATCGGTAAAAAGCGTGACGGCGCCGGCTTTGCGGGCAATGATGAACGTGAGCAGACTTTAAATCAGCTTCTCACGGAGATGGACGGCTTTGACAGCTCCGGCGGCGTAGTGATCCTGGCGGCGACAAACCGTCCGGATTCTCTGGATCCGGCGCTTCTGCGTCCAGGCCGTTTTGACAGAAGAATACCGGTAGAGCTGCCGGATCTGAAGGGAAGAGAGGAGATTCTGAAGGTCCATGCAAAAAAGATCAGGATTGCGGACAGCGTGCGCTTTGAGGACATCGCAAAGGCTGCGGCGGGCGCATCGGGGGCGGAGCTGGCGAATATTGTAAACGAGGCCGCACTTCGGGCGGTCCGCGACGGACGGAGATTTGCCACACAGGCGGATTTTGAGGAGAGTATTGAGGTGGTCATCGCCGGTTACCAGAAAAAGAACAGGGTGCTATCCAACAAAGAGAAGCTCATCGTGTCGTATCACGAGATCGGCCATGCACTGGTGGCGGCGAAGCAGACGAACTCGGCGCCTGTGCATAAAATTACTATCATCCCCAGGACTTCGGGAGCCCTCGGATATACCATGCAGGTGGACGAGGATGAACACTATCTGATGTCAAAGGAGGAGCTGGAAAATAAGATCGCCACCTTTACGGGCGGACGGGCTGCGGAGGAACTGATTTTTAATTCCATTACAACAGGCGCCGCCAATGATATTGAACAGGCGACAAAAATCGCCAGGGCGATGATTTCCAGATACGGCATGAGCGATGAATTTGATATGGTTGCAATGGAAAATCTGAGCAATCAGTATCTGGGAGGGGACGCTTCGCTGGCGTGTTCCTTTGAGACCCAGACGCTGCTGGATAAGAAGGTGGTGGAGCTGGTAAGCCGCCAGCATGACAAGGCACGGAATATTCTGAAAGAAAATATGGCGAAGCTTCATGAGCTGGCAAAGTATCTTTATGAGCATGAAACCATTACCGGAGAAGAATTTATGAAAATTCTTCAGCAGAACTGATTGTGAAACCTTCCTTTTAGTGCTACAATAAAGATAGCTTTGATTCTGGATTTTTAAATGTACACGGCACTAAAGAGGGGAGGAAATTCGATGTTTTATAACGATCTGTTGTGGATTGGCGTGGCAGAAAATGAATCGCAGGATAAGGTATGCCTGATCCCGAAAATGGCGAACAGGCACGGACTGATTGCGGGAGCTACCGGTACAGGCAAGACCATCACCCTGAAGGTGATGGCGGAATCCTTCAGTGACTGCGGAGTTCCGGTTTTTCTGGCTGATGTAAAGGGCGATCTGGCCGGTATGTGTATGCAGGGAAATGACTCGGAGGATATGCAGAAGCGTATCGCAAAATATGGCCTTGATACCTTCCATTATCAGGCTTATCCTACCTGTATCTGGGATGTTTTCGGTGAGAAGGGTCATCCGCTCAGGACGACCATCAGTGAAATGGGGCCTGCGCTTTTAGCGGAGCTTCTGGAGCTTAACCAGACGCAGAGCGATGTCCTTTCCATAGTTTTTAAAGTGGCAGATGACAATCAGCTTTTGCTGACAGATATAAAGGATCTTCGGCTGATGCTGGAGTTTGTAGGCAGAAATGCGGGCGATTTTACCCTTCAGTATGGCAATATTTCCAAACAAAGCATAGGCGCTGTTTCACGCAGCCTGATTTCTTTGGAGGAACAGGGCGGGAATCTGTTCTTCGGTGAACCCGGGCTGGATATTCGGGACTGGATGCGCACAGACAATACCGGAAAGGGTTACATTAATGTCCTGCACTGTGCCAGGCTGATCAATTCTCCGAAGCTTTATGCTACCTTTATGCTTTGGCTGATGTCCGAGCTTTTTGAGGCCATGCCGGAGATGGGAGATGCCGGTAAGCCGCGGATGGTGTTTTTCTTTGACGAGGCGCATATGCTGTTCGGGAATATATCAAAATCCATCGTCCAGAGGATCGAGCAGATGGTAAAGCTGATCCGTTCCAAAGGTATTGGAATTTATTTTATCACACAGATACCGGGGGATATTCCGGATGAGGTGCTCTCTCAGCTTGGCAACCGTGTGCAGCATGCGCTGCGGGCCTATACGCCCTCTGACCAGAAATCAGTGAAAGCAGCCGCCCAGGCTTTCCGGCAGAATCCGGATTTTGACACGGAGGAAGTGATCACACAGCTGGGGATCGGGGAAGCTCTGATTTCCTTTATGGATGAAGAAGGACGTCCGGGTGTCGTGCAGAGATGTCATGTGCTGCCGCCTCAGAGCCGTATGGGATCGATCGAGGACAGTGAGAGGCAGAATTGTCTGGCCCAGGATGGACTTGGCGCCAAATACGATACTGCCGTAGATAAGGAGAGCGCCTACGAGGTCCTGAAAAAGCGATTTGATGAAGAAGCCCAGGAAGAGAAGAGGACCGCCGAGGAGAAGCAGGCGGAAAAGTCGCGTCTGGAGCAGGAAAAGCAGGCAGAGAAGGAACAAAAGGAAAAGGAACGGAAAGCGCGCGAGGAAGAGCGGGAGCGCCAGAAGAAAATGTCCTTATTAAACAAGGGCGTGAACAGCGCGATCAATACCCTGGGGCGTGAGGTTACGCGTACGGTGTTCCGCGGATTGATGGATACGATCAAGAAGAGATAGAAAGTGTAAGAGGCTGTGGAAGGAAGCAGCAGGCGTGTTTCCCCACAGCCCTTTTCGTGAGGTATAAAGATGAATTGCAGCAATGCCGAGAGCATGATAGGAAGATATATCGATCATACATTGTCATTGGATGAGCTGGAGGATTTCCTGGCTCATATTGAAAATTGTTCCTCATGCTTCGATGAGCTGGAAACTCATTTTATCGTACATGAGGCCATGCAGAAGCTGGATGCGGAGGATGAGGATGAGAATATGGATTTTCAGCATCTTCTGGAGCTGGATATTAAAAAGTCCCGCGCTTATATTCGGAAACGGAAAATTATCCGCTTTCTTATGGGATTGGGACTTCTTCTCATTGCTGCGCTGGTTGGATTTTTTATCTTTGCTGTTTTGAAATGAGAGATTTTAATTAATCTGTTAGCAGGAGGACAGTATGAGCGGGAAAATTTTACTGATCGATGGTCACAGTATTTTAAACAGGGCGTTTTATGGTCTGCCCGATCTGACGAATTCAGAGGGACGGCATACAGGCGCCGTATATGGTTTTCTGAATATTCTGTTTCGCATACTGGAGGAAGAGCAGCCGGATTATCTGTCGGTTGCTTTTGATTTGCATGCGCCGACCTTCCGGCATAAGCTCTATAAGGCATATAAAGGGACGAGAAAGCCCATGCCGGATGAGCTGAGAGAGCAGGTACCCCTGATTAAAGAGATGCTGACTGCCATGGACGTAAAAATTGTGACAAAAGAAGGCTATGAGGCGGATGACATCCTGGGGACCCTTGCAAAACGCAGTGAAAAGCAGGGAATGGAGGTAACGATCTTCTCCGGAGACAGAGATCTTCTGCAGCTCGCCACAGATAAAATACTGATCCGGCTGCCAAAGACCATCAAAGGAAAGACCACGATAGAGGATTATCATGCAGAGCAGGTCCTGGAAAAATATCAGGTGACGCCGCCGCAGATCATAGAGCTTAAGGCGCTCATGGGAGACGCCTCGGATAATATTCCGGGGATCCCCGGGGTGGGAGAAAAGACAGCTACAAAAATGGTGATGCAATTCGGGTCTATTGAAAACGCATACGCTCATTTGGAGGAGGTTACTCCGAATAAGGCCCGAGAATCCCTGCGCACACATTATGACATGGCGTCGTTGAGCAAAACACTGGCTGCGATCAATACGGACAGCCCCATCGAATTTGATTATGCAGAGGCCCGCCTTGGGAACCTTTATACGAGGGATGCGTATGAGCTGTGCAAGCAGCTTGATTTTAAAAATCTTCTGGGAAGATTTGATAAGAAAGATGTGGCGTCGGGAAACAGCATTGCGCAGGATTTTTACTACTGTCAGGATCTGGAAGGAGCGGAGGCGCTTTTTGCGAAAGCCGCGTCAAAGGATGAGGCGGGCGTGGCTCTGCTCACGGAGGCAGGGGAAATTTACGGTCTGGGACTTGCCCTGGATGAAAGGGAAGTATACTATGTATCTGCGGAGGGGCTGCTTACGGGTGAATATCTGAAAAGTATGCTTAAGTCGCTCAGTGAAAAGACGAAGATCTGCGCGCTGGATGTAAAGGCCCTGTTAAAACAGGTGGAAATTCAGAAACCGTCCCGGGTTTTTGACACCGGTGTGGCAGCCTATCTTCTGAATCCTCTGAAATCCGCCTACACGTTTGACGATATCGCGAAAGAATATCTGGGAGGCATGCTGCTTCCCGCGAAAGAAAACCTGCTGGGTAAAACCTCTGTTTCCAGAGCGTGGGAGACTTCCATGCCGGAGCTTATGACCTATGCCTGCTATATGGCCTATACAGCGCTTATGAGCAGGGAGCCTTTGACCGCGGCCCTTCAGGAGACGGGTATGTGGAAAATTTATGAGGAAATCGAGCTCCCTCTGGTATTTACCCTGGATTCCATGGAAAAATACGGGATCCGGGTAAAGGGGGAGGAGCTGAAAGTATATGGCGAAATGCTTCAGGTACGCATTCAGGAGCTGGAGCAGAGAATCTACGGACTTGCCGGGGAAGAATTTAATATTAATTCTCCAAGACAGCTCGGCGTGATCCTTTTTGAAAAACTGGGATTTCCGGGCGGCAAAAAAACAAAAACCGGCTATTCCACATCGGCGGACATTCTGGAAAAGCTTGCGCCGGAGCACCCCATTGTGCAGGAAGTGCTGGAATACCGTCAGGTGGCGAAGCTTAAGTCCACCTATGCGGACGGCCTGGTGAATGTGATCGGGGAGGATGGGCGTATTCATTCCACCTTTAATCAGACTATCACAGCAACGGGAAGAATCAGCTCCACAGAGCCGAACCTGCAGAATATTCCGGTTCGGATGGAGCTGGGACGGCTGATCCGAAAGGTCTTTGTGCCGGAGGAGGGATATGTATTTCTGGATGCGGATTATTCTCAGATTGAGCTGCGGGTGCTGGCCCATATGTCCGGCGATGAAAAGCTGATCCAGGCCTATAAGGAGGCCCAGGATATTCACAGGCTGACAGCCTCGCAGGTATTTCATATCCCCTTTGATGAGGTCACCTCCCTGCAGCGGCGAAACGCGAAGGCCGTGAATTTCGGCATCGTTTACGGGATCAGCTCCTTTGGGCTGAGCCAGGATCTGAGCATCACGAGAAAAGAGGCTGCGGAATATATTGAAAAATATTTTGAAACCTATCCGAAGATCAAGGGATATCTGGACAGCATGGTAGAAGAGGGGAAGAAAAAGGGCTATGTGACAACCATGTTCGGACGGCGCCGTCCCATCCCGGAGTTAAAATCCGGCAATTTCATGCAGCGCTCCTTCGGGGAACGGGTCGCCATGAATTCCCCTATCCAGGGAACTGCGGCAGATATCATTAAAATAGCCATGAACCGGGTGTATGGACGGATGAAGCAGGAGGGACTTCAGTCCAGACTGGTTCTGCAGGTCCACGACGAGCTTCTGATCGAGACGAAGAAGGAAGAGCTGGCGGCTGTTTCCAGAATTCTGGAGGAGGAGATGAAAGGCGCGGCACATCTGTCCGTAGAGCTGGAAGTGGATATGCATCAGGGTGAAAACTGGTATGAGGCGAAATAAATGAAGATTATCGGGATCACCGGCGGTGTCGGAGCCGGAAAAAGTACGGTCCTTCAATTTTTGAAGGAGGAATTCGGGGCATATGTGCTGCAGGCGGACGCAGTGGGGCATCTGGTCATGGAACCGGGGCAGGTCTGCTATGATGCGGTCGTGGAGCTGTTCGGTGAAAAAATAAGAAATAATGATAAAACCATTGACCGGAGCAGGGTTTCCGATGTAGTATTCTCTAATGGAGAGATGCTGAAGAAGCTGAATGCCATTGTTCATCCCGCTGTGAAGGAATATATTTTGCGGAAGGCTGCAGAAGAGCGGGCTGCGGGCTGCGGCCT
This sequence comes from uncultured Blautia sp., assembly GCA_964528895.1. GTDB lineage: Bacteria > Bacillota > Clostridia > Lachnospirales > Lachnospiraceae > Blautia_A. Next base: position 9,838 of record CAZGTY010000015.1, read on the forward strand.
CTTTGTGATAGAAGCAGCGCTTCTTCTGGAGGAACATTACCAGAATTTCTGCGATGAGATATGGTATGTACACGCAGATCAGGAGAACCGGATCAGGCGCCTGATGAAAAGCCGGGGCTACTCCAGGGAGAAAGCGGAAAATATTATTAAAAATCAGGCTTCTGAAGGCTTTTTCCGGGCACATGCGGATTTTACGGTGGATAATAATGGAAATCCGGAAAAAACATACAGCCAGATAAAAGGAAGGTTACGGAAAATATGAGATTTTGCAGCATAGCCAGTGGCAGCAGCGGCAACTGCATTTATGTAGGTTCTGATGAGACGCACATTTTAGTGGATGCGGGAATCAGCGGCAAACGGATCGAGGCCGGGCTGAATAGCCTGGATCTCAGCACAGGAGATATTGATGCAATATTGATCACCCATGAGCATTCAGACCACATTCAGGGTCTGGGCGTACTGGCCAGACGGTACGGTATACCGGTGTATACCACCGGAGGTACGGCGGACGCCATTCAGCGGATGAAAAATCCGGGGGATATTCCGGCGGACATTTTTCACGAAATACGGGAGGACGAGCCCTTTACGGTCCGGGACATGACCATACATGCGTTTACCATTCCCCATGATGCGGCGCAGCCGGTGGGTTACCGGGTGGAGTGCGGGAATCAGTCTGTGGGGATCGCTACGGATCTGGGAAGATACGGGGAGTACATTATTGATAATCTTCAGGGGCTGGATGCTCTGCTTCTGGAGGCAAATCATGATGTGCGCATGCTTCAGGTGGGGAAGTATCCCTATTATCTGAAACAGCGCATATTGGGCGACAGAGGCCATCTGTCCAATGAAAATTCCGGAAAGCTTCTGTGCAGGCTTTTGCACGATAATATGAAAGCTGTATTTCTGGGCCACCTGAGCAAGGAAAATAATTACGAGCAGCTGGCCTATGAAACCGTCTGCTCAGAAATTACCATAGGAGATAACCCCTACCATTCCAGGGATTTTAATATTCAGGTTGCCGGACGCGACCGGATTTCAGAAGTTATTACCATATAGAAAGAGGTTTCGATCATGAAAAAAACGATTATTACCGTAGTAGGAAATGACACTGTAGGTATCATTGCGAAGGTTTGTACATATCTTGCCAATAACCGGGTTAATATTCTGGATATTTCCCAGACGATCGTTCAGGGCTATTTTAATATGATGATGGTGGCAGATACCAGCGGTTCCGAAAAGGATACGGGGACTCTCTCGGGAGAGCTTGCCGAGCTTGGAGAAGAGATCGGCGTGGTGATTCGCTGCCAGCACGAAGACATCTTCAACAAGATGCATCGCATATAACACCGGCGCAGATTCGAGGCGCGCTTGCGAAAAAAGACGCAGATTCGAAATGAAAAAGAATCCTGCTCTGCAGTCAGGGAAATTCTTATGAGAATTTACCAACAGTTTATATAAGGGGAAAACTTATGATTAATATTTTCGAAGTGAATGAGACCAATAAGATGATCGAGCAGGAAAATCTGGATGTACGCACGATCACCATGGGCATCAGCCTTTTGGACTGCGTTGACAGTGACCTGGGAAGGCTGAATCAGAAGATATATGAAAAAATCACCACCCGCGCGAAAAATCTGGTATCTACAGGCGAAAAGATCTCCATGGAATACGGCATCCCCATTGTGAATAAGCGTATCTCCGTGACGCCCATCGCGCTGATCGGCGGAGCTGCCTGCAGGACCGCGGATGACTTTGCCGCCATCGCAAAAACCCTGGATAAGGCGGCGAAAACAGTAGGCGTGAATTTTATCGGCGGTTATTCTGCGCTGGTAAGCAAAGGCATGACGCCGGCGGAAGAGCTTTTGATCCGCTCCATTCCGGACGCTTTGGCGGCAACGGACCGGGTGTGCAGCTCTGTAAACGTAGGCTCCACGAAGACCGGTATTAATATGGATGCGGTGAAGCTAATGGGAGAGATGATTCTGCAGACTGCCAGAGAGACGAAGGAGCAGGATTCCCTTGGATGCGCCAAGCTGGTGGTTTTCTGCAATGCACCGGATGACAATCCCTTTATGGCAGGGGCATTCCATGGCGTAACAGAAGCGGACTGCGTCATCAATGTAGGCGTCAGCGGCCCCGGTGTTGTAAAGACCGCGCTGAGGGAAGTGCGGGGCGCAGATTTCGAAACGCTCTGCGAGATGATAAAGAGAACCGCGTTTAAAGTGACCCGTGTAGGCCAGCTTGTTGCTCAGGAAGCATCCAGACGTCTGAACGTTCCCTTCGGTATCGTGGATCTTTCTCTGGCGCCGACGCCGGCAATCGGCGACAGTGTGGCTGAGATCCTGGAGGAGATCGGTCTGGAGAGAGTGGGAGCGCCGGGGACCACCGCAGCGCTGGCCCTTCTCAATGACCAGGTGAAAAAGGGCGGCGTAATGGCATCAGCGGCCGTGGGGGGCTTAAGCGGCGCATTTATCCCTGTCAGCGAGGATCAGGGCATGATCGATGCGGTAAATCTGGGCGCCCTTACTCTGGAAAAGCTGGAAGCCATGACATGTGTTTGCTCCGTGGGCCTGGATATGATTGCGATTCCGGGAGACACAAAGGCATCGACCATTTCGGGGATTATTGCGGATGAAGCTGCCATTGGCATGATCAACCAGAAAACCACTGCCGTGCGGGTGATCCCCGTTATCGGCAAGGGCGTGGGCGAGACTGTGGAATTCGGCGGTCTTCTGGGCTATGCTCCCATCATGCCCGTAAATTCCTTCGGCTGTGATGCATTTGTAGAGCGCGGAGGCCGTATTCCGGCGCCGATTCACAGCTTTAAAAACTAAGGTTCATACCATAACGTTCTCACGCGCAGGCAGGTTGCCTCTGCTGCTATGCTGAAACGATCGAGAATCGTAATGAGGGAAGTGAATTTTCAGGATAAAATTAAGAAGGTGAATTTTTAGAATAAAATGGTTGACAAAAGTGCGTTTCGGTGTTACACTTTACTCCAATAAAGGATAAACCGATGAGAAAGAGTAGTAAGTATTCATTGTGATATCTCAGAGAGCTGCAGGCGGTGGGATTGCAGTATGGAGCAGGATACCGAATGGACTTTTGAGGGCGAATCTGAAAGGACAGATCCTGTCAGAGTAGGAAACGCCGGGAACCGAACCCGTTATCAATCCGGAGCGTATGATAGTGCGTGCGTAAGTGGGCTATGCCAAGTTGAGTGGTACCGCGATAATAAGTAATTATTACCGTCTCAGATTTTATCTGAGACGGTTTTTTGTTTCACAGAGAAACATTAAAATTCAAAATCAGTCCGAAATCATCCATTATCCTTTGGAAAAAATATAATAACCAGTATAAGAGAGGAGAACAATCATGAAAAAAAGAATTCTTGTATGTGCAGGAGCAGCCGTAACAGCAACTATGATGATGTACAGCAATGTTCTGGCAGATTCCTATAAGGTAGGTATCTGCAATTACGTTGATGACGCGTCCCTGAATCAGATTGTGGATAATATTCAGACCCGTCTGGCAGAGATCGGAGAAGAAAATGGCGTGGAATTTGAGATTTCCTATGATAACTGCAATGCGGATGCCAGCGTTATGGAGCAGATCATTACGGATTTTCAGGCAGATAATGTGGATCTGATGGTCGGCGTGGCAACGCCGGTGGCTATGCGGATGCAGGCGGCGACAGAGGGAACGGATACGCCGGTAGTATTTGCGGCTGTTTCCGATCCGGTAAGCGTTGAACTGGTAGAGTCACTGGATGCGCCGGGAGCAAATCTTACAGGGACCTCCGATTATCTGGATACCGCTTCCATTATGAAGCTGATCTTTGCAGCAGATCCGGACGCGGAAAAGATTGGTCTTCTCTATGATGTGGGACAGGATTCCTCCGCATCAGCCATTGAAGCTGCAAAGGCATATCTGGATGAGAACGGAATCGAATATGTAGAGCGTACCGGTACGACAACCGATGAAGTGCAGCTGGCCGTACAGGCGTTGATCGCAGATGGCGTGGATGCAGTATTTACCCCGACTGACAATACCATCATGACAGCGGAGCTTTCCATTTACGAAGATTTTATTGATGCAGGAATTCCGCATTATACAGGGGCAGATTCCTTCGCGCTGAACGGTGCGTTTGTAGGCTATGGCGTTGACTATGCAAATCTCGGCGTGGAGACTGCAAATTTAGTCGCCGAGATCCTGCTTGATGGCGCGGACCCCGCTGAAACGCCGGTTATGACCTTTGACAATGGTACCGCAACTGTCAATACGGAAACCTGCGAAGGCCTGGGCCTTGACTTTGATACGGTCAAAGAAGCATTTGAGCCTCTTTGCACACAGGTCAATGAGATCACAACAGCAGAGAGCTTTGATGATCTGGAGGGCTGAAACGGAAGGATAAAACAATTACTGGGAGGTACCTATTGTGACGTTATCAACCGCACTTGTTCTTGGGGAGACTGCCCTGAAGCTGGGGCTGATCTGTTCGCTTACGGTGCTGGCGCTGTTTTTAAGCTATTCTATGCTGAATGTCTGTGACCTTTCCACCGACGGCTGCTTCACATTGGGCGCCGCGGTGGGAGCCGCAGTGGCAGTCAGCGGACATCCCTTTTTGTCCATTATAGCGGCAATGCTTGCAGGAGTCTGTTCCGGCTTTGTGACAGCCATCCTGCAGACAAAAATGGGCGTGGACAGCCTGCTGGCCGGAATTATTGTAAATACGGGTCTTTACTCGGTAAATATTGCTGTGATGGGCGGATCTTCCCTGATGAACATGAATAAGACCACCACTGTTTTTACCCTGCTTAAGGACGGACTTGACGGAACGCTCCTTGAATCCCATGTGGATCTGCTGGTGGGACTGATCGCAGTGGTATGTGTGATCGCTTTTCTGGTATTCTTTCTGAAAACCCGTCTGGGTCTTGCCATACGGGCGACAGGCAATAATTCGGACATGGTAAAATCTTCGTCCATTAACCCGGTATTTACGACCGTAGTAGGACTGTGTGTGTCAAATTCCTTTACAGGACTTTCCGGCTGCCTTTTGGCACAGTCGCAGAAATCGGTGGATATTAATATTGGCCAGGGTATGGTTACCATCGCCCTGGCGTCGCTGCTGATCGGCGGCACAGTGATGGGAAGGGGCGGAATTTTCATAAGGGCCATCGGTATGGTGATGGGCTCCTTTATTTTCCGTCTGGTATACACCATCGCACTGCGGTTCAATATGCCGGCTTTCATGCTGAAGCTGGTATCTTCCATCATTGTGGTTCTGGCAATCTCGGGCCCGTACCTGAAGCGTCAGTGGCCGCAGCTTAAGCGAAGGCTGACCCACAAGAAGGGGGGAAACTGAGTATGCTGAAGATTGACTCTATTTCCAAGACCTTTAACCCGGGAACCGTGAATGAGAAGACCGCCATTAAGGATTTATCCCTTCATTTAAAAAAGGGCGATTTTGCTACGATCATCGGTTCCAACGGGGCTGGGAAATCCACGCTTTTTAATGCGATATGCGGAGATTTCCTGACCGATTCCGGCTCCGTAGCGCTGGATGGAAAGGATATCACTTTTTTGCCCCAGCACGCGCGGGCGAAAAATATAGGCCGTCTGTATCAGGATCCCATGAGGGGGAGCGCTCCGGGTATGACCATTGAAGAAAATCTGGCGCTCGCAGCCGGATCCGGCGGATGGCTCTCCCATGTATCCAGAGCCGACAGAAAAAAATTCAGGGAAAAACTGAAATTGCTGGATATTGGTCTTGAAAACCGGATGGAACAGCCGGTGGGGCTCTTATCCGGCGGACAGAGGCAGGCGCTGACTCTCTTAATGGCAACGATGGTTCCGCCCAAGCTGCTTCTTCTGGATGAGCATACGGCTGCGCTCGATCCCGCCACAGCTGAGAAGGTGCTGGATCTGACCAGGAGAATCGTTGAGGAGAATAATCTGACCTGTCTCATGATCACCCATAACATGCAGTCTGCGCTGGAACTGGGAAATCGTGTGATCATGATGGATTCCGGCAATATTGTTCTGGACATCGGCGGCGAGGAGAAAAAGGGACTGACAGTGGAGAGCCTTCTCAGGAAGTTTCATGCAGGTGCGGGAAAAGATCTGGATAACGACAGGATACTGCTTTCCAAAAAGAAGGAATAAAATAGGAATAGAAATACAGGAAAACCCGTCAAAGGATTATGACGGGTTTTTCATATTCATGGAGAAAGGGTTTCCTTGTTTTATGACATAAAATACCTTCGTAAATATTTGAAGCACGGGCCGTTTCCTCAAAGAGATCCAGTGCGTTCCCGCTTATTCGGGAGGGGGCGTCTGCGGGTTTGGTGATGAGGGGAAGGCGGCTGCGTTTTTTTATCTCCCGCAAAAGAGGCGATGCACTTTCGCGAAAACCGAGAACACGCGCATAGGGCGCATGGTCCGGTATTTCCCGAATATGAAGAACAATATGGAGCAGCGCGCGCTGGATCCGGGTCAGGGTCAGTTCCCTGGTTTTCAGGAGCAGGGCAAAGGGAAGAAAGCCCGTATACCTGTTCCGGCAATTCATTATGCGGCGGGCAAGATCTTCGGAAACATCGGCATATTGTTTCAGGGACTCCAGAGTTTCCGTCAACAGGCAGTATTGAAGCAGGAGATCAAAATCCTCCTCCAGAACAAAGGCGCCCCTGGAAACAGAATCCGTTAAATGGGGATTCAGATCCGGCGGCAGCTCGCCATTTCGCACGGCGTTTCGAATACCGGATGCAGAAGGAAAGACTTCATCGGTGATCTCCGTGTCGTGATATCCGGCGCCTATCCGTTTAATGGTTACGGGCTTTATGGAGCTGTTCATGCGCATGAGCGCCTTGCAGTATTCCAGGCCGAGAATATTATTCGGGCGGGAGAGGAAATATTCTATGGATGTTCCGGAGATGGAGCTACCGGACTCCCTCAGATATTCAGAAAGCGCCCGCTGCCTCGCAGCGGGAAAGGAGAGACCGTTTTTCAGCCCTTTATGCATTTCTGTGCGAAAAGCTTCCGGTTCTTCGGCAAGGATCCGGGATACTTCCATGAAAACCGAAAGCCTGCCGTCCTCACTTCCGAAGCAGAGCATATCCGTGACACCGATCCCGTCTAAAAGCGCTGTACCGCCTCCGGCAAAGGCCTCGGCGCTGGCTGTGGAAAGAGCGGCGGGCAGTTCCAGAACGAGGTCCGCACCGGCGTCAAGGGCCATCCGTGTCCGTATATGCTTTGGAAGAAGGGCGGGGGCGCCCCTTTGTACATAATCCCCGCTCATGACAGAAATAACATAGTCTGCGCCCTTTTTTTCCTTCAGATAGTCGATCTGGTATTTATGACCTGCGTGAAAAGGATTGTATTCGGCGATAATTCCGGCAGTTTTCATAAAATTGCACCTCAATAATTCATTTCTGTGTCATATTCTACCATGGAAATGCTTGAAATACAAGAAATCAGGGGGTATAATAAACATAGCTATGAAAAATGAAAGGAGCTATCTTATCATGGGATTTATTGACGTACTCAAAGACAGAGCGCGCGCAAGCGTAAAAACCATCGTTCTTCCGGAGACTGAGGATATGAGAACTCTGGATGCGACAGAAAAAATTTTAAAGGAAGGGATTGCCAGGGTTATCCTGATCGGTAATGAAGAGACCGTTAAAAAGAGCGCGGCGGAGGGCGGATTTGATATTTCCGGCGCTGAGATCGTTGATCCGGCTGTCTCTGAGAAAACAGCAGGATATATTGACAAATTAGTTGAATTGAGACAGAAAAAAGGCATGACGCCGGAGCAGGCGAAGGACATCCTTCTGAACCAGTATTTATACTATGGCGTTATGATGGTTAAAATGGGCGATGCGGACGGAATGGTTTCCGGAGCATGCCACTCCACAGCGGATACCTTACGACCGTGCCTGCAGATTCTGAAGACAAAACCGGGCACCAAGCTGGTTTCCGCTTTCTTCCTTATCATTGTTCCCGATTGCGAATATGGCGCAAACGGCGCATTCGTATTCGGAGATTCGGGTCTTGTTCAGAATCCGAATCCGGAAGAGCTGGCAGCGATCGCGGCTTCCTCTGCGGAGTCCTTCAGGCTTCTGGTCCAGGAAGAGCCGGTTGTGGCTATGCTTTCCCACTCCACCAAAGGCAGCGCAAAGCATGCGGATGTAGATAAGGTCGTTGAGGCTACCAGGATCGCCAGGGAAGAGCATCCGGAGCTGAAGCTGGACGGCGAATTCCAGCTGGACGCAGCGATCGTGCCGAGCGTTGGCGCATCCAAGGCTCCGGGCAGCGATGTGGCAGGCAAGGCAAACGTTCTGATCTTCCCGGATCTGGATGCAGGAAATATCGGATACAAGCTGGCGCAGCGTCTGGCTAAGGCAGAGGCTTACGGACCGGTTACACAGGGTATTGCGAAGCCGGTGAACGATCTGTCCCGCGGATGCTCCGCAGACGATATCGTGGGTGTTGTTGCCATCACGGCAGTCCAGTGCCAGGCTGCGGATAAATAGTTTATGTTTCGGTGAAAAGGGCCGGACAATCCGGGCAGCTTTTGACGGGTAAATCATAATATTTAAGAATCAGGAGAATAAAATCATGAATGTATTGGTAATTAACTGTGGCAGTTCTTCTTTGAAATATCAGCTGATCAATTCTGATACGGAAGATGTGCTTGCCAAAGGCCTCTGTGAGAGAATCGGTATCGACGGGCGTCTGGTTTATCAGAAGGCCGGATGTGATAAGGAGATCACCGAGGCGGCTATGCCCACTCATAAAGAAGCGATCCAGATGGTTCTGGATGCTCTGACAAACGATAAGACCGGCGCCATCAAGAGCCTTTCCGAGGTAGACGCCATCGGACACCGCGTGGTACACGGCGGCGAGAAATTTGCTTCCTCCGCTGTTATCACAGACGAGATGATCGCGGCGGTAGAAGAATGCAACGATCTTGCGCCGCTTCACAACCCGGCGAATCTGATTGGTATCCGCGTATGCGCGGAGCTTATGCCGGGCGTACCGCAGGTCGGCGTATTTGATACCGCCTTCCATCAGACAATGCCGGCTAAGGCTTATCTGTATGGTCTGCCTATCGACTATTATAAGAAATACAAGGTCAGAAGATACGGCTTCCACGGAACCTCCCACAGCTATGTGTCCAAACGTGCCGTTGAGTTCCTTGGCCTTGACAGGGACAATTCCAGAGTTATCGTTTGCCACCTTGGTAACGGCTCCTCCATCAGCGCTGTTGTAAACGGCAAATGCGTGGATACTACCATGGGACTTACACCGCTGGAGGGCGTGGTGATGGGGACTCGTTCCGGAAGCATCGATCCGGCTATTATAGAGTACATTGCCAAAAAAGAGAACCTGGATATCGCAGGGGTTATGAATGTTCTGAATAAGAAATCCGGGCTGCAGGGCATGACCAATGTATCCAGTGATATGCGTGACATTGACGCGGCTATTGAGGCCGGTAACGAGGATGCTAAAAACGCATTTGATGTCCTCTGCTACGGTATTGCGAAATATGTTGGCGGTTATGTGGCAGCTATGAACGGCGTAGACGCCATCGTATTTACTGCTGGTATCGGTGAAAACGCCGGAAATGTACGTGAGGCTGTGTGCTCTTATCTGGGATATCTTGGAATCGCTCTGGATCCGGAGCAGATTAACAAACGCGGTGAGGAAATGGTAATTTCCACACCGGACTCCAGGGTTAAGGTCGCGGTTATTCCTACGAATGAGGAGCTTGCAATCTGCAGAGATACAGTAGCTCTGGTAAAATAACCGTCTTATAGCAATGTAACCCCAATGCCCTTCCTGGCCGCAGGAAGGGCATTTTTTTGGGAAATCCCGGCAAAATCCCGGCGAATCTTCTTCTAAAACGGCGGAAATATTCGTTGACAAACGGAGAGCGGATATGTATAATTTATTAAGTATGGATAGGAGATAATCATGCAGATTCATTTATCAGAGCTTTCTTCCGGCGAAGGGATATGTCGATCATATACTGTTGAGTTTGGAATGGATCATATTACATTTCAGCAGGGCGATTTTCCGGTTCTCAGCAGGGAGCCCGTGGAACTGACCGTTACGAATACCGGAGACAGTGTTCTGGAACTGGAAGGACACGGCAGCATTACGGTTTCTGTTCCCTGTGACCGTTGCCTGAAGGAAGTCAGAGTTCTCATTCCTCTTCAATTTCGGCGCAAGCTGGACATGAAGCTTACGGATGAGGAGCGGATCAATGATCTGGATGAGAGCAGTTATCTCACCGGTACGGATCTGGATGTAGACCGGCTGGTCTACCTGGAGGCGCTGATGAACTGGCCATTGAAGGTCTTATGCAAAGAGGACTGCAAAGGAATCTGCAGTCAATGCGGGAAAAATCTGAATGAGGGCCCCTGCGGCTGTACGGATGAGCCAAAGGATCCACGCATGGCAGCTATCAGCGATATATTCAGTAAATTTAAGGAGGTGTAATATAAATGTCCATCTGTCCAAAGAATAAAACATCTAAAGCAAGACGTGACAAGAGAAGAGCAAATTGGAAAATGAGCGCTCCGAATCTGGTAAAATGCAGCAAATGTGGCGCACTGATGATGCCGCACAGAGTGTGCAAGGCATGTGGAAGCTACAATAAAAAAGAAATCATTAAAGTAGAAGATTAATGAAAAAAATGAAAAACAGAGCCTCGGAAGAGCCTCTGTTTTTTCATATGGAAAAGTTTTAACTTTCCTATATCATGAAAATAGCTTATAAATCCATTTCGCAGAAAGAACGGATGATAAGCGAAGGAAATTATATGGAAGAAATGAGAGAACAGGACGAATATGGAAGCTGATTTAATTTTTGGGGGAATTTCCGCCGGATATAAAGCCCTTGTCTTATATCTGCTGGTTATAAATCTGATTACTTTTCTGGTTTTTGGTTTGGATAAGTACAAAGCGATCCATCATCAGTTCAGAATAAGCGTGAAAACGCTGATGTGTCTGGCTCTTGTCGGCGGCTCCGCAGGAGGACTGCTCGGGATGTATATATTCCGCCATAAGACAAGGAAGCCTCTGTTTACTGTTGGGATACCGATTATACTTATTGTGCAGCTTATTCTGATATCCTTCCTGCTGAAGCTTTGAACAACTCATTATCAGGCTGAACTGTATGTAAATGGGATCTGGCTGTTGTTCTTCAAACCGTGCAGGGAGGATTTTTTAAAAGCTCATTCCATTTGCGGATTTCTCCGGAATCAATCTTTAAAATTTCCCTGTCATAGGTAAAAATACCGTTTACTTCCTCCTCAATATCAGAGAGCTGTGTAAAGATGGTGGCGCAAATCCCTTTTTCAACGGAAGGAAGTATGTCGTTTTTCATAAGCTTTCCATAAGCCTGCGTTAGCTGTTCCCTGTCAGTAAATATACGGTAGCCGTATATATCCGCAGTGGAGCTGTGTCCGGGAACCTTCATGGAGTACCCGCCGAATTCGGACAGGGCGAGAGCCCGTTGATCCCGGGGTATCCGCAGAGTGAAAAAGTAATAGTGCAGACTTTTGATATCGCCGCCGCCCTGATCATACCAGCCGCTGGCGCTGTCCACCAGACGGGACGGGTCGAGCCTGTGGATCAGAGCAGTGATCTTCCTCGTGGCAAATTGTCCCCAGCCCTCATTAAAGGGAATCCAGCATACGATGGAGGGATGATTATACAGGACGCGCAGGGTTTCCCGTGTTTCTGCCACAAACTCCCGGCGTCCGGCCGCATCCTTGCGGGACAGCAGACTGCGGTGAATATCCCTGACATCAAGATGAAGGTAGTGGAGCAGTGTGGCGAGGTAGGTTACAAACCAGTGTTTATAGGCAGTTCCTCCGTTTACCATGTCCTGCCATACCAGCATGCCCATGCGGTCACAGTGGAAATACCAGCGCGCAGGCTCTATTTTTGCGTGCTTGCGAAGCATGTTAAAGCCAAGCTCCTTCATGGACTGAATATCGTATATCATAGCTTCGTCATCCGGCGCCGTATAAAGTCCGTCCGGCCAATAGCCCTGATCCAGGACTCCGGCCTGGAAGCAGGGCTCATTATTCAGATAGATCCTTGGTATCCCTTTTTTATCCTTTTGAATATGACATTTCCGAAGGGCAAAATAGCTGTATACCCTGTCATCTCCGTATGTAAACTCTACCGGGTAAAGCCAGGGAGTATCCGGCGTCCACCCTTTTTGCTCAGGTACAAAGACAGAGCTCTCACATCCGGGAGAAAGCGAAGCTTCTGTGAGGAGATCTCCGCAGCATTTTTCTGTCACGCCTTCTGCACCGAGGAATACAGGCTTATAAATGCGGCACAGTATTGAGTTTTTTTCATTGCATGAATGGGATTCCGTATGGGAAGTAATGGCGCGGATCTTAATATTGCCCGTATCAAATTCGGGAGTCATGCGAAGAGCCCGGATATGTTCATGAGGTACGGATTCCAGCCAGACTGTCTGCCAGATCCCGCTCTGCGCGGTGTAAAACATACCGCCCCTGTCCAGCTTTTGCTTGCCGCGGGAGTGGTAGGAGGTATCGCTGTTGTCAAGAACAGCAATAAGAATATGCAGAGGCTTTCCTGTTTCCACAAAAGGAGTGATATCCAGGGTAAAAGGCAGATAACCACCATTATGGCTGCCGGCCCGGCTGCCGTTGACGTAGACACAGCAAAATTGATCCACTGCGCCGAAATGAAGGAGCAAGGTATCTTTTTCTATACAAAAGAAATCACCTGGTATACAAAACGTATGGTCATACCATAGAATTTCCCCGGGCCTTAATTGTCGGCGTACTTCGGATAGCAGGGCTTCCGGTGAAAAAGGTACGCGAATACGGCCCTGAAATTTCCTGGGCGGAATTTTTTCTCTGGTAATAGCGTACTGCCAGAAACCGTTCAGATTCAGCCATTTTTTCCTTACCATTAAAGGATCGGGATGCTCTTGCCGGGGCTGATCCGTCTCTGCTTTATTTGTCCATCTGGTATACAATTGTTTCATATAAGCTCCTTTCCGGCGGCCCTTGAATGGACCGGGCGAATTATGACAGGATCCGTCTTCAAACAGATTTCCAAAAGATACGCCGCACCTGTTACAATATATCCTACTATAAAGGCGCTCAATTTTCAAGTGTCACGATATGAAAGCTGCGGCGTGAAACACGAAACAGGTCAGACAGGGCTTGACAGAAGTATAAACCGGCTCTAAGATCAAAGAGAACAGTATTATGGCAGCAGGCTCATCATATCCTGGCAAGAAAGGTCTGGCGGCAAAAATGTGATAGAATGCGAAGCCCTGAAGGAGGAATCATGGCAAAAAAGAAGGTATATGCAGTAAGAAAAGGGAAAATGACCGGCCTGTTTTATTCATGGAGTGAATGTGAAGAGTCTGTATCCGGTTATCCGGGGGTCGAGTTTAAGGGCTTTGATTCTGAGAATGAGGCAAATGCCTATTTGAAGAATGGGCAGGGGAAAAAACAGCCGGATTCAAGGGAGCCTGTATCAGATGGACTGGTTGCCTATGTAGATGGAAGCTTTAGTGAAAAAAATGGAAGATATGCATTTGGATGTGTTATTATCACGCCTGATGGAAAGACTGTCAGAAAATCCGGAAGTGGAAATAATCCGGAATCGCTTGCAATCCGTAATGTGGCAGGAGAAATGCTGGGAGCTATGTTCGCCGTTAAATGGGCCGTAAAAAATGGCTATGATAATATAGAACTGCGATACGATTATGAAGGAATAGCGAAGTGGGCCCTTGGCGAATGGAAAGCAAAAAATACGCTTACTCAGAAGTATTCTGAATTCATGAAAGAACAGCAGGCGGTTATACGGATTAAGTTTCAAAAGGTAAAGGCTCATTCAGGCGATTATTATAATGATGAGGCTGACAGGTTAGCTAAATCAGCGCTGTAAGCGAAAGACATCCGGAATATAAGGAGGAAAAAATGGGAAAAAGAATTTTATTAGCGGTGGCCGCGCTGACCTGTGGCATTGTTTTGACCGGCTGTAGCGGAAGCACCTCGAATGAGATATCCGGTACGCAATCATCGGCATTTTCGGGCTTTGCAGCCTCGGATTATGTACGATCGAATTATAATGCGGCGGAAGAGTCGGAGGTATCTTATGACTCGGCGGATGGAGGGTCAGGCAGCGCCAATCCGGCAGTAAACGATGAATCAAAGAAAATATATACCGGAACCATTGATATGGAGACGACAGCATTTTCTTCTGTTTACAGCAGCATCCGGGAGGCTGCGGAGAGCAGCGGCGCATGGCTGGAGTCAGACAGCTCCGGTACATCCGGGATAGGCGGAGCCCGGTATGCCAGCCTTACGATTCGGGTGCCGGCAGATCAGTTTGACGGGTTGATGGAAGGCCTGGAAGGGCTCGAAAATGTGACGGTCACTTCCAAAAGCATTTCTGCCGAGGATGTGTCGGAAGAATATTATGATATTGAAGGCCGGCTGGAAAATGCGGAAGCGAAGCTGAAGAATCTCCAAAAGCTGTCTGAGGAAGCGGAAAACGTACAGGATCTGATCACTATCGAAGACTCAATTTCCGATGTCCAGTACACCATTGAATATCTTCAGGGTCAGATCAACCATTACGATTCGCAGATCAGCTATTCGTATATTTATGTATCGCTCTATGAAGTCAACGTCATGAGCGGCCATGAAGAGGGATATGGGCTCCGACTGGCCGAAAGCTTCAAATCCGGTTTTGTGGAAGGGGTCGATTTCCTCGGCAATGTTTTGTTGTGGATTGCACAGAACTGGCTTGTGCTTCTGGCGGCCATCCTGGCTGCTGTCGTGTTATTGGCCGGAATTCATAAGCTGAGAAAGGGAAGAAAAACAGGAAAAGCAAAAAAGGAATAACAAAATCAGAAAGAGCCAGACTACAGGGAGGGTAAATCACTGTAATCTGGCTCATTTAGAGTTTACCTGCTGCAAAGAAGACGGATTCTTCCCGGCCTTCGATTTCTTATGCCCTTTGCAGCAAATGCAAAGGGCTACCTGAACTGTTATATATTTATTCTCTCATACAGCTTCTGGAAATCCAAACCACAGGATGATTAAATACCGGGCAAATATCATTCCAAAGCTCAGTTTCTCGCGCACTACTGCAAGCGCACCGGCGGTAATCAAAAGTCCAATTAGCCCCAGCACAAGTAATAAAATGCCTGTATACCCAACGACTGTTCTCCATCTGGGAAGATCGGGCATACTCATAATCCTTTCTTTAATATCCTCCGGCATTGACTGCACAGCGAACTTCGGCAGAAAATATACCCCTATAAAAACATATGTAATCACAAGCAGAAGGACTATTGCCAGCAAAATAAATGATTCTCCCATAGTACGCCTCATAAAGCTCTGAATTCCGATTTGCCGGGATCCCTCCGCCGGAAAAACTTATTTCGAATCCGGAATGGCAATATTTAAAATGATCGCCACAATGGCGGCAGGAACGATTCCGGAGCCTCCGAAGATGTAGGTGACGTATGACGGAAGATTTGCGAGTATACCGGAATTTGCGCCGAGGCCATAGCCTAAGCCAAGGGCAACGGATACGATCGTCACTGTTTTTGGAGTAACCTTTTCTTTCGTAATGAGCTGGATTCCGCTTACGACGATGGAAGCAAACATCATAACCGCCGCTCCGCCCAGAACGCTCTGTGGCATAATATTAACGAGAGCCGCCAGCTTCGGGAACAGGCCGCAGAGGATCAGGAAGATGGCTCCGGTGGAAATAGCAAAAAGATTTACCACCTTGGTCATGCCTACAAGCCCTACGTTCTGGCTGAAGGAGGTATTCGGAAGCACTCCGAAAATGGAGGCGAAAGAGGAGCCCAGACCGTCGCAGGTGACGCTGCCCCGAAGTTCTTTGTCAGAAGCCTCTCTGCCCAGGCCTCCCTCGGTAATTCCGGAAGTATCGCCGACAGTCTCCACGGCTGTCACGATAAACATGATCATGATCGGAATGATAGCGCGGGCGTCAAAGACGTATTTCACGACTTCTCCGCTGCTGTTATATAGATTCAGTCCGATGATTTTCGGGACGGAAAACCAGGAAGCGTTCTGAACGCTCTGCCAGTTCAGTACCCAGGAGCAGGTCTGGACCGCACCGTCCGCGTTCACATATGTAGTAGGCAGGATCATACCCATGATAGCGCAGACAATATATCCGATGACAATTCCGGCGAGAATGGAGGCTGCACTCAAAGGTCCTTTTGTAAAATGCTTGATGATAATGATAGACAAAAGAACAATGACGCCTACGGCAAGATTCGGAAGTGAACCGAAATCCCCGGCTCCGCTGCCGCCGCCAAAGGAGTTAATGCCTACGGAAATCAGAGAAAGTCCGATGGCCATAACGACGGTGCCGGTGACGACTGATGGGAAGAATCTTCGCAGAGGCTTTAAAAGAAAGCCGAGGACGGTTTCAAAAAGTCCTCCAAGCAGGGAAGCGCCCATGATAGCGCCGTAGGCAACGATTCCGCCGCCCATGGAAGAGGCAACGCCCTGACACACGCCGATGAAACCGGAGCTGGTTCCCATGACGATGGGAAGCTTGCCTCCAATCGGTCCGATCGTGAAAAGCTGCACCAGTGTAACGAGACCGGCAACCAGCATTGCATTCTGCAGAATCGATACCCGGACCACATCGGAAGAATCAAATCCGCAGGCACTCAGGATTAAGATGATGGGTGTCAAATTGCCGGCAAACATGGCGAGGACGTGCTGAAGTCCATAGAGAATCGCCTGCCCGATGGGCAGCCGGCCATCCAATTCGTAGGGGGATGAGTAAGTGTTCTTGTTTTCTTTCATAGCAGATTCCTTCCTTTCCCAGCGAAAAAATCGAAAAAAAGAGCAGCCCCGTAAATATCAGAATCACGCCTGATAGCCCGACGCTACTCGTCATTGAGTGTTTTTATTAGAATATCATGCGGATAAATAATTGTCAATTGAATATTACGGTGAAAGATGCGGCGTGATTGATATATGCTGAGTACTGTGGTAGTATATGATAGATGTTGGAGGCTTTACATACCGGTTTTGCAGAGCGGATAAAGGCTCAGAAAGGGGCAGGGGGATGAAAAACAGTCCTATGACTACATTGTGCTATGTGGAGAAGGATGACGCTTATTTGATGATGCATCGTATTTCTAAGAAGAATGATGTAAATAAGGATAAGTGGGTGGGCATCGGCGGACATTTTGAGGAGGGAGAGAGCCCCGAGGAATGTCTTCTCAGGGAGGCTTTGGAGGAGACGGGGCTCACCCTGACGTCGTATAGATTCCGGGGGATAGTCACCTTTTCTCAGGAAGGATTTGGAACGGAATACATGTGCCTGTACACAGCGGATGGTTTTACCGGCACATTGAAGGAATGTGATGAAGGCGTGTTGGAGTGGGTACGGAAAAAGGATCTGCTGAAACTGAATCTTTGGGCGGGGGATCTGGTGTTTTTTAAGCTTCTTGTGGAGGATGCTCCCTTTTTTTCTTTGAAATTGTCCTATCGGGGAGATGCGCTGGTGGAGGCAGTGTTGGACGGAACGGCTCTGAAGCTGTAACAGCCAGGGCGGA
The DNA here is from genome assembly GCA_964528895.1 of uncultured Blautia sp. Classification (GTDB taxonomy): domain Bacteria; phylum Bacillota; class Clostridia; order Lachnospirales; family Lachnospiraceae; genus Blautia_A. The sequence continues at coordinate 27,463 of CAZGTY010000015.1, forward strand.
ACTGTTACATGAAGCTTCCGCCGGATGGCGGATAGGAGTTTTTGTCTCGGTTCTATTGATTTTGCCGGCGTTTTTTAGTAAGATAAAGGCTAGCGTAGTATAATTCACATGAAATGCCTTATTGGGAAAATAAGGCGTTTAATGTGGCTTATACTGGTTTAGGAGGGATAAAATGGCAGAAACAGTAAGAGTTGCCGTAGATGCAATGGGCGGCGACAACGCGCCTGCAGAGCCGGTGAAGGGCGCCGTGGAAGCGGCGACGGAGAGAAAGGATATCCGGGTGATACTCACAGGCAGACAGGATGTAATAGAGAAGGAACTGGAGAAATATCCGGACTGGCCGAAGGACAGATTACGGATCGTAAATGCCGGCGAGGTGATCGAAACTGCGGAGCCTCCTGTGAATGCGATCAGTAAAAAGAAGGATTCCTCCATTGTGGTGGGCTTGAAAATGGTAAAGGCCGGGGAGGCGGATGCCTTTGTTTCCTCGGGAAGCACAGGCGCTGTTCTGGTAGGCGGCCAGGTGCTGGTGGGAAGGATCAAAGGGGTGAAGCGTCCGCCCCTGGCTCCGCTGATCCCTACGAAGGACGGTGTTTCTCTGCTGATCGACTGCGGCGCAAATGTGGATGCGCGTCCCGCGCACCTGGTTCAGTTTGCAAAGATGGGTTCTATTTATATGGAGCATGTGGTGGGCGTGAAAAATCCCAGAGTAGCCATTGTAAACAACGGAGCTGAGGAAGAAAAGGGAAATGCGCTGGTAAAAGAAACCTTCCCCATGCTAAAGGCCTGCAATGATATAAACTTTATCGGCAGCATTGAAGCCAGGGACATTCCGGCCGGATATGCGGATGTGATCGTATGCGAGGCCTTTGTAGGAAATGTTATCCTGAAGCTTTATGAGGGCGTGGGAGCGACGCTTATATCGAAGATCAAGGCCGGTATGATGAGCAGCCTTCGCAGTAAGATCGGGGCATTGCTGGTTAAACCGGCGCTGAAGGATACGCTGAAGACCTTTGATGCCAGCGAGCACGGCGGAGCTCCGCTTCTGGGACTGAACGGGCTGGTGGTTAAGACCCATGGCAGCGCTGTGGCAGTAGAGATGAAGAATGCTATTTTCCAATGTGTACAGTTTAAGCAGCAGGGCATCAATGAAAAAATTGCAGAGCGCATGAAATTGGACAAAGAACAGTCGGAATAAGCTGCGGGATGTGCGCGTAATAATCCTTATAAAGGAGGATGTAATATGGAACTGGAAAAATTAGCGGAGCTTATTGAAAAAATCACCGATACAGGAGGATACACGATTTCCGAAGAGACAGTTCTTTCAGATGATCTGGGGATGGATATGCTGGATGTTTTTGAGCTTTTAATGGAGATTGAGAATGTGCTGGATATCGAATTTCCTCAGAATACCGGCTCGAATATCAGAACCGTGGGCGAGCTGGCAGCAGAGATTGATTTGATTACAGGAGCAGGGGAAGTGTAAGCTTCCCCTGCCTTATGGACAGGAGTAAAAATGAACGACTTAAATGTGGAGGAATTGGAGCAGAAAATCGGCTATACATTTCGGGACAAGCGTCTTTTACGGCAGGCTGTGACTCATAGCTCCTATGCCAATGAGAAAAAAATGGGAAAAGACGGCTGCAATGAACGGCTGGAATTTCTGGGAGATGCTGTGCTGGAGCTGATCAGCAGTCATTACTTCTTTGAAAAATATCCGAATTTGCCGGAGGGTCAGCTTACAAAGAAAAGGGCAAGCCTGGTATGCGAGCCCAGTCTTGCCTACTGTGCCCGGGAATTCGATCTCCCGAAATTTCTCCTCCTTGGAAAAGGGGAGGACATGAACGGGGGCAGATTCCGGGATTCTATCGTGTCCGATGCCACGGAGGCGCTTTTGGGAGCGGTTTATCTGGACGGCGGATTTGCTTCCGCCAGAGAGTTTGTGGTTCGTTTTATTTTAAATGATATAGAAAACAAACAGCTTTTCTTTGACAGCAAGACCGTGCTGCAGGAGATGGCGCAGGAGGACGGCTCAAAGAGAGTACACTATGAATTAGTGAAGGAAAAAGGCCCGGATCATGATAAAAGCTTTACCGTGGATGTATATCTGGACGGAAAGGTTCTGGGAACGGGAACGGGTCATACGAAAAAGGCGGCGGAGCAGGCCGCAGCCTACGAGGCAATCTGTAAGATTAAATTATAACAGGTGAATTATGTATTTAAAAAACATCGAAGTGCAGGGCTTTAAATCCTTTGCACAGAAAATCAATTTTGAATTTCATAATGGTATTACCGGTATCGTAGGGCCTAACGGCAGCGGGAAAAGCAACGTAAGCGACGCTGTGCGGTGGGTGTTGGGAGAACAGAGCGCAAAGCAGCTTCGGGGCGGCAATATGCAGGATGTTATTTTTTCGGGAACAGAGACCAGGAAGCCTTTAAGCTATGCGTCTGTGGCCATAACGATGGATAACTCCGATCATAAGCTGCCGGTGGATTATAATGAGATCACAGTCATGAGGCGGCTTTATCGTTCCGGTGAGAGCGAATATTTCATTAATGGAAGCAGCTGCAGGCTGAAGGATATCAATGAGATGTTTTATGACACGGGTATCGGCAAAGAAGGCTATTCCATTATCGGCCAGGGACAGATCGACCGTATTTTGAGCGGTAAGCCCGAAGACAGAAGGGATCTTTTTGATGAAGCGGCTGGGATCGTAAAATTCAAGCGAAGAAAAAACGCCGCTATAAAGAAGCTGGATGAGGAACGGCAGAATCTGGTGCGTGTCACGGATATTTTAAGCGAGCTGACGAAGCAGTTGGGGCCCCTGGAAAAGCAGTCTGAGACCGCGCGGGTTTATCTGGCAAAGCGGGACGAGCTTCGGGAAATGGACATTAATCTGTTTTTGACGGAGAACGGGCAGTATGAACTCCTTCGAAAGGATCTGGAGGAGAAGGAGCAGAGCGCCAGACAGGAGCTGGAGGATGCTCAGGCGGCGTATGAAGAAACGAAGGCGGAGTATGAGCGACTGGAGCAGGAGCTGGAGGCGCTGAACCGGAAAATGGATGAGCTTCGCAGTAAAAGCCAGGAAAACGCCCTTTTGGAACAGCAGTATGAGGGACAGATCGGCGTACTTCAGGAGCAGATCGCATCCGGTGTGCAGAGTGCGGAGCATCATCGTGCGCGTCTGGCAGCGATAGAGGAAGAATGCAGCGCCAAAACGGTTCTGAGACAGGATCAGAGCGGGGAAAAATCTCTTGTTCACGGAAACCTGCGTGATATCAGGAAGAAGTTGAAAGAAGAAGAAGAGCGCATGGAAACCATCCGGGCAAATGTTCAGGACTGTACCCGGGCTGTGGAAGATGGAAAAAATGAGATTATTGAAATTTTGAACAATCGTGCTTCCATCAAGGGCCGCGCTCAGCGTTCTGACGCCATGATGGAACAGATGGATATTCGTAAGGCGGAGATCAGCCAGAGGATATTTCATCTGAAAAGTGATGAGGAAGAGCTTAAGTCCGTAAAAGCGAAGGCCCGGACAGAATATGACGCTATTACCTCCATGATTGCTTCTATGAATGAGGAATGCGTCCGGCTGGACGAAGAGGTCCATAAGCTGCAGGAGGAAATAGGCAGGCAGAATCAGCAGCTGGAGATTGGGCAGACGGCTTATCACAGAGAAGAATCCCGCCTGGAATCTTTAAAAAATATTACCGAACGTTACGATGGCTATGGAAACAGCATTCGACGCGTTATGGAGCAGAAGGAGCGCGTTCCGGGGCTGAGGGGCGTTGTGGCAGATCTGATACAGGTAAAAAAGGATTATGAGATTGCCATAGAGACGGCTCTGGGAGGAAGCATCCAGAATATTGTCACGGATAATGATCAGACTGCAAAAAGGATGATCGAGTTCCTGAAAAAGAACCGTTATGGCCGTGCAACGTTCCTTCCTTTAAGCAGCATCAGCAGCCGGGGCGGCATCTCCCGGAAGGAGGCCCTTTCTGAACCGGGGGTGATCGGCGTGGCAAGCGATCTGGTGACTGTAAACAATGAATACCGGGAGCTGGTGAAGTATTTGCTGGGCCGCGTACTGGTGGTGGATCATATTGATCATGCCATTGCCATTGCCGGAAAGTACAGGCACAGTCTCCGCATGGTTACTGTGGAGGGAGAATCCCTAAGCCCGGGCGGCTCTATGACGGGCGGCGCCTTTAAAAATAACAGCAATCTTCTTGGGAGACGGCGTGAGATTGAGGAGCTGGAAAGCAGCGTCGGAAAATTGAAAAGCGAGTTGGACGACATGCAGAGCTCCATCAATGAAAACCGGAGCCGGAGAAATGTGATTCGTGATACCATAGCGGAATTCCAGGAAAAGCTGAGGGGACAGTATGTAGCCCAGAATACGGCAAAAATGAATCTGGATCAGATTCTGGACAAGGAACGGGAGATTCAGGAATCCTACCGCCAGATCAGCGAAGAACAGAGTGAACTGAAACGGCAGGTGGATGAAATAAAGGATGACAGCAGCAGTATTACAAAGGAGCTGGAGGCCTCCAATCAGGATGAGAAGGAGCTTGAAACCTTCATCAATACCAGACAGAGGGAGCTGGAGGAATACCGGAGGGAAGAGACGGAGCAGATACATAAGCTGGAGACGATTCGCGTGGATACAGCGGCATTGGAACAGAAAGAATCATTTGCAGACGAAAACCTGGCCCGTCTGGATCAGGAGCTCAGGAGCCTTGAGGAGGAGAAAAATCAGATTTTTGACACTCTGGAGGAAGGAAGCAGGGGAGCCAGGGCAAAAGAGCTGGCTGTAGAGGACCTGAAAAGAGCCGTCCGGGACTGTAAAGAAAAGGACGGCGCTTATACGGAGCAGCTGGAAAGCTGGAAGGCGGAGAAGCAGGAGCGGAATGCAGGCCATAAAACCTTTTTTGAGAAAAGAGATGAGCTTTCGGGAAAGATCAGCCTTCTTGATAAGGAGTGCTTCCGTCTGGGAGATCAGATCGCGAAGCTGGAGGAGCGGACGGAGGCGCAGATCGCATATTTGTGGGACGAATACGAAATTACTCCGAATAATGCGCAGCAGTACCGCCGCGAGGATCTGACAGACGCCCGTTTTATGAAAAAAGAAGTAAAGCGCATCAAGGATGAGATCAGAGAGCTGGGTTCCGTAAATGTCAATGCGATCGAGGATTATAAAAAAATCCGGGAACGCCACGATTTTTTATCAAAGCAGTATGATGATCTGGTCAGTGCGGAGAAGACCCTTATGGAGATAATGAAGGAGCTGGATGAAAAAATGCGGAAGCAGTTTTCGGAGAAGTTCCGTGATATTCAGAGAGAATTTGACAAGGCATTCCGCGAGCTGTTCGGCGGCGGGAAGGGAACGCTTGAGCTTGCTGAGGATGAGGATATTTTAGAGGCTGGGATCCGTATCATCTCCCAGCCGCCCGGAAAGAAGCTTCAGAATATGATGCAGCTTTCGGGCGGAGAAAAAGCCCTGACAGCCATTGCGCTTTTATTCGCCATTCAGAATCTGAAGCCTTCTCCGTTTTGTCTGCTGGATGAGATCGAGGCAGCTCTGGATGATTCCAATGTGGGACGTTTTGCGGCATATTTACAGAAGTTGACGAAAAACACACAGTTTATTATAATAACACATAGACGCGGCACCATGAGTGCGGCGGACAGGCTTTATGGCATTACCATGCAGGAAAAGGGCGTCTCCACGCTGGTGTCCGTGGATCTGGTGGAGGATCAGTTGACGAAATAGTCGGGAGGAAGAGTATGGCAGAGGAAAAGAGGGGCTTTTTTAAACGTCTTGTAAGCGGACTTACAAAGACCAGGGATAATATTGTTGCTGGATTTGATTCCATTTTCAGCGGCTATTCCATTATAGATGATGATTTTTACGAGGATCTTGAGGAAATTCTGATCATGGGAGACATCGGCATTAATGCCACGTCCTCCATTCTGGATAAATTGAGGGCGCAGGTGGCGGAAAAGCACATTAAGGATCCGAAGGAGTGCAAGCAGCTCCTGATCGACAGCATTAAAGATCAGATGCGGGTGGACAGCACGGAATATGAATTTGAAAACCGCCGTTCCGTGATTCTGGTGATCGGTGTGAACGGTGTGGGAAAGACCACTTCTGTAGGCAAACTGGCCGGCAAGCTGAAGGAGCAGAATAAAAAGGTTATTCTGGCAGCTGCGGATACGTTTCGCGCTGCAGCCGGGGAACAGCTTTCCCAGTGGGCGAACAGAGCCGGAGTGGATATTATCGGCGGCCAGCCCGGAGCGGATCCGGCCTCTGTGGTCTATGACGCGGTGTCTGCTGCGAAGGCCAGAAATGCGGATATTTTGCTCTGCGATACGGCAGGCCGGCTTCATAATAAGAAAAATCTTATGGAAGAGCTGCGGAAGATCTACCGGATTCTGGAAAGAGAATATCCGGAGGCGTATCTGGAAACGCTGGTGGTTCTGGATGGGACGACCGGTCAGAATGCCCTGGCACAGGCGCGGCAGTTCGCTGAGGTAGCGGATGTAACCGGTATCATTTTGACGAAGCTTGACGGCACGGCAAAGGGCGGCATCGCTGTCGCGATCCAGTCGGAGCTGGATATTCCGGTAAAGTATATCGGAGTGGGTGAAAGCATAGACGATCTGGAAAAGTTCGATGCGGATGCTTTTGTAAATGCATTGTTTGACGTTGAGAAAAAAGCGGAAAATACGGAAGATTGACAGGAGGATATGAGCTACATGCTTACATTGGAATCTTTTGAGGAAGCAGCTGAAATCGTAAAAAAAGTCACACAGGAGACAAAACTTATAAAGAGCAGTTATTTTTCCGAACTGACAGGAAACAGGGTTTATTTTAAACCGGAAAATATGCAGCGCACCGGAGCCTACAAGGTCCGGGGAGCCTACTATAAGATCAGCACCCTTTCCCGGGAGGAGCGGGAAAAAGGCCTGATTACCGCATCTGCCGGAAATCATGCGCAGGGCGTGGCGTATGCGGCCCAGAAATTCGGTGCAAAGGCAGTGATCGTTATGCCGACTATCACACCGTTGATCAAGGTAGAGCGGACCAAGAACTATGGGGCGGAGGTGATCCTGAAGGGCGATGTATACGACGAAGCCTGCGCATATGCCCTGGCACTGGCGGAAAAAGAAGGATACACATTTATTCATCCCTTCGATGATAAAGCTGTAGCTACCGGTCAGGGAACCATTGCCATGGAAATCGTTCAGGAGCTGCCGCTGGTAGACTATATCCTGGTTCCGGTAGGCGGCGGAGGTCTTGCTACAGGCGTCTCCACACTGGCAAAGCTTTTGAATCCACACATCAAGGTGATCGGCGTGGAGCCAGCGGGAGCCGCATGCCTGCTGGCATCTCTGAAAAAGGGGGAAGTGACGACCCTGGAAACGGTAAATACCATTGCGGACGGCACTGCTGTTCAGACGCCGGGAACTACGATCTTTCCCTATCTCCAGGAAAATCTGGACGATGTGATCACTGTGGATGATGATGAGCTGATCGTCGCTTTTTTGGACATGGTAGAAAATCATAAGATGATCGTGGAGAATTCCGGCCTGCTTACAGTCGCGGCGCTTCGTCATCTGGATTTTAAGAATAAAAAGGTAGTCTCGATCTTAAGCGGAGGAAATATGGATGTGATCACCATGTCCTCCGTAGTGCAGCACGGCCTGATCCAGAGGGATCGTATTTTTACTGTATCTGTGCTGATCCCGGATAAAGCCGGCGAGCTGGTGCGAGTTGCCACCGTTATTGCGGAGAAACAGGGCAATGTCATTAAGCTGGATCATAACCAGTTTGTCAGCACCAACCGTAATGCCGCCGTGGAGCTGAAGATCACAATGGAGGCTTACGGTACGGATCATAAAAATGAGATCGTAAGGGCCCTGGACGACGCAGGCTGCCGTCCCCGTGTCATCCGCACAAGCCTGTAAAAATATAATAATAAAAGAGCGATATCTGAAAAGATGGATAACTGCCTTTTCGGACATCGCTCTTTTTTACGTTGTCTTATTTATTCAGGTTTTTCACTGCTGTGGACAGCATCAGCTTAATACGGTTCAGCTGGTTTACCTCACTGGCTCCCGGGTCATAATCGATGGCTACGATATTTGCCTCGGGATGCGTCCGGCGTATCTCCTTAATAACACCCTTACCGACAATATGATTCGGCAGGCATGCGAAAGGCTGGATGCACACAATATTCGGTACGCCGCCGTGTATCAGCTCCATCATCTCGCCGGTCAGAAACCATCCCTCGCCGGTCTGATTGCCAGGAGAAACAATGGGCTCCGCCATTTTTGCCAGCTCGCGGATATCCGCGGAGGGAGTAAAATGGCGGCTTGCGGCAAGAGCGTCGTCCGCCGTTTTTCGAACCCAGTCGATACCCCTGATTCCGCAGTTGGCGATAGTGGCCGTTGACTTTTTAAAGCCCAGATATTCAGCCTTGAAGTTCTGGTTGAAGAAGCAGTAGTTGATGAAATCGATCAGATCCGGCACTACCGGCTCCGCGCCTTCGGATTCCAGAAGCTCTGCCAGATGATTGTTTGCGGCAGGCATGAATTTTACCAGAATCTCTCCCACGATACCGACTCGCGGCTTGCGCTCGTCGGTAATGGGAATATTGTCAAAATCATGAACCATCTCACGGCAGATACGTTTAAACTCGCTGTGGCTGACGCTGTTGCCTTCCACATAGGAGATACATTTCTGTTCCCATTTTTCATGCATGCGGTTTACGCTGCCCTTTTCCTGCTCATAGGGACGCATACGGTAAATACACTTCATGAGAATATCGCCAAATACGGCGCCGTAAACCACGCGCTTGATCAATGGAAGCGTAAGCCTGAAGCCCGGGTTGCTCTCCAGACCGCTTAAGTTCAGGGAAATGACAGGCACCTGCTCCATATTGGCCTTTTTCAGCGCCCGGCGGATAAAGGCGATATAGTTGGAAGCGCGGCAGCCGCCGCCGGTCTGTGTCATGATGACAGCCGTTTTATTCAGGTCGTATTTTCCGGAAAGAAGCGCGTCCATGATCTGTCCCACAACCATAAGGGAAGGATAGCAGGCGTCGTTATTTACGTATTTCAGGCCGACATCCACCGCATGCTTGTTGTCATTTGGCAGGACTTCCATGTTATAGCCGCATTTTTTAAATGCAGCCTGCAGTATGGAAAAGTGGACCGGGGACATCTGCGGGCAGAGGATGGTATAATTTCTGCGCATTTCCTTTGTAAAGCTGACCTTTTTGATGGAGGACGGACAGATGGTTCGCTTTTTTTTCTGCTCTTCCTTGGCGCGGATGGCGGCCAGGAGGGAACGCACCCGGATACGTGCGGCGCCCAGATTATTTACCTCGTCGATCTTCAGGCAGGTATAGATCTTGCCGCTTCCGTCCAGAATCTCATACACCTCGTCCGTGGTTACCGCGTCCAGGCCGCAGCCGAAGGAATTTAACTGGATCAGATCCAGATTTTCACAGGTTTTCACAAAATTCGCGGCGGCATACAGGCGGGAGTGGTACATCCACTGGTCGTTGACGCGGATGGGACGTTCCAGAGGAGCCATATGGGAAACGGAATCCTCAGTCAGCACCGCAATGCCGTAGCTGTTGATCAGATCAGGAATACCGTGATGGATCTCCGGGTCAACGTGGTAGGGGCGTCCTGCGAGGACAATGCCTCTGCGGCCGGTCTCCTTCAGATAGTCGAGCGTTTCCTCCCCCTTCTTCTGGATATCCTTATGTACCTGTTCCAGTTCAAGCCATGCCGCGTGAGCGGCTGCGCGGACCTCTGCTGCCGGAAGCTCCCGGAAGACCTCTGTCAGCCGGTCGGTGAGGATGGCTTCCGAGGTAAAGGCCAGGAACGGATTGCGGAAATCAATGGAGGGATCCCGAAGCTCATCCACATTATTTTTAATGTTTTCCGCATAGGAGGTGACGATGGGGCAGTTATAGTGGTTTACCGCATCCGGAAATTCGTTCCTCTCATAGGGGATACACGGATAAAAGATAAAATTCACTCCGTTTTTGATCAGCCAGCTCACATGACCGTGTGCAAGCTTGGCAGGATAGCATTCAGACTCGCTGGGAATGGATTCGATGCCAAGCTCATAAATCTTCCTGGTGGAGGTGGGAGAAAGAACCACTTCATATTTCAGTTCCGTAAAGAAGGTGAACCAGAAAGGATAATTTTCAAACATATTCAGGACGCGGGGAATACCTACTTTGCCCCGGGTCGCCTTATCTGCGCTTAAGGGCTGATAGCCAAAAAGACGCTTATATTTGTATTCAAAAAGATTGGGAATATTGTCCTTGTTTTTTTCCTTTCCGATGCCGCGCTCACAGCGATTACCGCTGACATACCGGCGGCCGCCGGAGAATTTATTTATGGTCAGACGGCAGCTGTTGGTGCAGCCCCGGCAGTTGGCGATGGAGGTGGTGTATTCCAGACTGTTGATCTGATCGATGGACAGCATGGTGGTTTCGCATCCGTCCTGATATCTCTCCCGGGCGATAAGCGCCGCCCCGAAAGCCCCCATGATGCCGGCAATATCCGGTCTGATCGCCTCACAGCCGGCGATCTTTTCAAAGCTGCGGAGTACGGCGTCATTATAGAAGGTTCCGCCCTGTACCACAATGTGATGGCCAAGCTCAGAGGCGTCGGATACCTTGATCACCTTATACAGCGCGTTTTTAATGACTGAATAGGCAAGGCCTGCGGAGATATCGGAAACTTCCGCGCCCTCCTTCTGGGCCTGTTTTACCTTGCTGTTCATAAAAACCGTGCAGCGCGTTCCCAGATCAATGGGATTTCTGGCAAAAAGAGCGGCTTTGGCAAAATCCTGTACGCTGTAATTCAAAGATTTTGCAAAGGTCTCAATAAAGGAACCGCAGCCGGAGGAACACGCCTCATTTAACTGTACGCTGTCCACCGTCTGGTTTTTGATCTTGATGCATTTCATGTCCTGACCGCCGATATCCAGAATACAGTCCACTTCCGGATCAAAAAATGCGGCGGCATAATAGTGTGAAACGGTTTCAACCTCGCCCTCGTCCAGAAGAAGCGCCGCTTTGATCAACGCCTCTCCGTAACCGGTGGAGCAGGAGTAAGCGATCCGCGCATCCGGCGGGAGCAGGGAATAGATCTCCTGAATGGAAGAGATGGTGGTCTTCAGCGGATTTCCGTTGTTATTGCTGTAAAAGGAGTAGAGCAGGGTCCCGTCTTCGCCGATCAGGGCGGTTTTTGTGGTGGTGGAACCTGCGTCGATACCCAGATAACAATTGCCCTTATATGAGGAAAGATCACCTGTGGTGACTTTATAACAGCTCTGTCTTGCATGAAAGGCCTCGTAGTCCTCCCGGCTTCGGAAAAGAGGCTCCATACGTTCCACCTCAAAATCAAGCTTAATAGAACGCCTCAGCCGTTCCTTGAGCTCCGTAAGAGAAAAGGCGGTATCCTTTTTGGAATTCATGGCGGAGCCGATCGCCGCAAACAAGTGTGAATTTTCCGGTACGATGGTATGTTCCCCGTCCAGCTTCAGTGTGCGGATAAAAGCGGCCTTAAGCTCAGATAAAAAGTGCAGAGGTCCGCCCAGAAATGCCACATGGCCGCGGATGGGTTTTCCGCATGCCAGGCCGGAGATCGTCTGGTTTACCACTGCCTGAAATATAGAGGCGGATAAATCCTCTCTGGTAGCGCCGTCGTTGATGAGCGGCTGAATATCCGTCTTTGCAAAAACGCCGCATCTGGCCGCGATGGGATAGAGCGCCCGGTAGTTTTTGGCATATTCATTAAGTCCGGAGGCGTCTGTCTGAAGAAGAGAGGCCATCTGATCGATGAAGGAGCCGGTTCCGCCTGCGCAGATACCGTTCATACGCTGTTCCACATTGCCGCCCTCAAAATAGATAATCTTTGCATCCTCGCCTCCAAGCTCGATGGCCACGTCTGTTTGGGGCGCGAGCTTTTCCAGGGAGGTGGACACAGCAATAACCTCCTGGACGAAGGGAATATCCAGATGATTGGCAAGAGTAAGGCCGCCGCTTCCGGTGATGACGGGAGAAAGGGCAAGCTCTCCCAGCTGCTCATAGGCCCGCTGCAGCAGGTCGGCCAGAGTTTCCTGAATATTGGCAAAATGCCGTTCATAATCTGCAAACAGCAGTTGTTCATTCTCATCGAGAATCGCAATTTTTACGGTGGTAGAACCGATATCAATTCCCAGTGTATTTGTACTCATAAAAAAATTTAATCCTCCTCTTTCGGTGATTAAATGAATATATAAAAAATAAGCCTTTGACCCTCAAAAAAGTTTCCTATTAAATGTATATATACACTATCCGTTACATTATACGACAAAGTTTTTAAAATAACAATGTAAATCTTTGACAATGTTCCCAACCTTTTGGTTGAAATTTATGTCAAATAAAGATATACTTAAATTCCATAGCAGGAGGAAAAAAAATGGCTGAATATAAATTACTGAAAACAGAGGGACGGGCTAAGAGAGGCGAGCTTCATACGGTGCATGGCGTCATTCAGACCCCCGTGTTTATGAATGTGGGTACGGCAGCGGCGATCAAAGGCGCAGTGTCCACGGATGATCTTAAGGAAATCGGTACGCAGGTGGAGCTTTGCAATACGTATCATCTTCATGTGCGGCCGGGTGATAAGATTATAAAACAGCTGGGCGGACTTCACCGGTTTATGAACTGGGATCGTCCCATACTGACTGACTCCGGCGGTTTTCAGGTGTTCTCTCTGGCAAAGCTTCGCAGAATCAAGGAGGAGGGCGTCTATTTCCAGTCTCATATTGACGGACATAAGATCTTTATGGGGCCGGAGGAAAGCATGCAGATCCAGTCAAATCTGGCATCCACCATCGCCATGGCCTTTGATGAATGTCCGAGCAGCGTGGCGGAACGGGATTATGTGCAGAAGAGCGTGGACCGCACTACCCGCTGGCTGGCGCGCTGCAGGGAGGAGATGGCAAGGCTGAATTCCCTCCCGGATACCATCAATCAGGATCAGTTGTTGTTCGGCATCAATCAGGGCGCTGTCTATGAGGACATTCGCATCGCTCATGCAAAGGAAATCGTGGAAATGGATCTTGACGGTTACGCGGTGGGCGGTCTGGCAGTTGGTGAGAGCCATGAGGAAATGTACCGTATTCTGGATGTAACGGTGCCATATCTTCCGCAGAATAAGCCCACGTATCTTATGGGAGTGGGGACGCCCGCAAATATTCTGGAAGGCGTGGAGCGGGGCGTGGATTTCTTTGACTGTGTGTATCCGAGCCGTAACGGCCGACATGGTCATGTGTACACCAACCATGGTAAAATGAATCTTTTCAACGCAAAATATGAGCTGGATACGAGACCCATAGAGGAGGGCTGCCGGTGTCCGGCATGCAAAAGCTACGGCAGAGCCTACATCCGCCATCTTCTGAAGGCAAAGGAGATGCTGGGTATGCGGCTTTGCGTCCTGCATAATCTTTATTTCTATAATCATATGATGGAAGAGATCAGGAACGCCCTTGACGAGGGAAAATTTTCGGAGTATAAGAAACGGCGCCTCGAGAGCTTTGAGCTGGGAAAAATTAACGGCAATCGATAATTTTGGCAGAAAGCCCTTGAAGAAATCCTCATAATTGTGTATGATAAATAGCGGTGGCCCTGTAAGGGTGAAAAAATGAAAGAAAGTATTAACGAGGAGGAAGCAGAATGGATTCAACTAGTGCAATGAGCACGACTATGATGATCGTATGGCTGGTGATTATTTTTGCCATTATGTATTTTCTTATGATCCGCCCGCAGAAAAAGGAGCAGAAAAGGGTTCAGGCGATGCTGAACAGCATGGAGGTAGGCGACAGTGTTGTAACCACCGGCGGCTTCTACGGCGTGATCATTGACATGACAGAAGAGGATGTCATCATTGAATTTGGCAATAACAAAAACTGCCGTATTCCCATGCGCAAGCAGGCGATTGCGGAAGTGGAGAAGGCGGAGCGGGCTGCCGCGTCAAGCAATTAACAGAAAGAGTAAGTACTACGGGTATGCGGTACTTGCTCTTTTTTTTCGCTTTAATAGGTTGAAATCTGGTGAAAAGTGCGTTATTATTATAACGATACCCTGAAGATAGGGTAAAAAAGGCCATTTTCTGTGCCTTTTGGCACTGCAAAGGAGAGGAAGTTAAAACATGAATTATAAGATTGCGCTCATCCCGGGAGACGGAATCGGCCCGGAGATCGTACGTGAAGCAAAAAAGGTATTGGACAGGGTTTGCGAAAAATACCAGCATCATTTTACATATTCAGAGGTTCTGCTGGGCGGAGCTTCCATTGACGTACACGGAGTGCCTTTGACAGAGGAAGCTGTAGCGGAAGCAAAATCCTCCGACGCAGTACTTATGGGTTCTATCGGAGGCGATGCGAAAACATCCCCATGGTATCAGCTTGAACCGTCAAAAAGGCCGGAAGCGGGACTGTTGGGTATACGGAAGGCGCTGAATCTCTTTGCCAACCTGCGCCCGGCGTATTTATATAATGAACTTAAGGCAGCCTGCCCCTTAAAAGAGGAGATCATCGGAGAGGGCTTTGACATGATCATTGTCCGTGAGCTGACAGGCGGCCTGTACTTCGGAGAGAGAAAGACCATTGAAGAAAACGGCGTCAAAAAAGCCATCGACACCCTGACCTATAACGAAAATGAAATCAGGCGGATCGCTGTGAAGGCATTTGAGATCGCTATGAAACGGAACAAAAAGGTGACGAGCGTGGACAAAGCCAACGTACTGGATTCCTCCCGCCTCTGGAGGCGTGTGGTGGAGGAGGCTGCCGTCCGATATCCGGAGGTGACGCTGGAGCATATGCTGGTGGATAACTGTGCCATGCAGCTTGTGCGGGATCCCGGACAGTTTGATGTTATCCTCACAGAAAATATGTTTGGAGATATTCTTTCCGATGAAGCCAGTATGGTAACCGGCTCTATCGGAATGCTGTCCTCCGCGAGTCTCAATGAGACCGGCTTCGGCCTTTATGAGCCAAGCCATGGCTCCGCGCCGGACATTGCAGGACAGAACAGGGCAAACCCCATTGCAACGATCCTGTCCGCAGCGATGATGCTTCGTTATTCTCTGAATCTGGATAAGGAAGCAGACGCAGTGGAGGCTGCGGTACAGAAGGTTCTTACGGCGGGCTACAGAACAGGAGATATCATAAGCGGCGGCTGTAAGCTGGTGGGAACAGAAGAGATGGGAGATCTGATCGCAGCGGCGGTCTAGGAAGATATACCACGGAGAGAGGAGAATATTATGAGAAGTGACGCAGTAAAAAAAGGTTCACAGCAGGCGCCCCACAGGTCCCTGTTTAATGCCCTTGGATTGACGAAGGAGGAAATGGAGCGTCCCCTGGTGGGGATCGTAAGCTCCTATAATGAGATCGTTCCAGGCCATATGAATCTGGATAAGATCGTAAACGCAGTAAAGCAGGGCGTCGCTATGGCGGGCGGTACACCGATTGTATTTCCGGCTATTGCAGTCTGCGATGGTATTGCCATGGGACATGTCGGAATGAAATATTCTCTGGTTACCAGAGATCTCATCGCTGATTCCACGGAATCCATGGCATTGGCACATCAGTTTGATGCACTGGTCATGGTGCCGAACTGTGATAAAAATGTCCCGGGACTCCTGATGGCAGCAGCCAGGATCAATGTTCCCACCGTATTTGTCAGCGGCGGTCCCATGATGGCCGGACATATCCATGGACATAAGACCAGTCTTTCCAGCATGTTTGAGGCTGTGGGCGCATATGCCGCAGGCAATATTTCCGAGGAGGAGCTGACAGAATTTGAAAATAAAACCTGCCCCACCTGCGGATCATGTTCCGGTATGTATACGGCCAACAGCATGAACTGTCTGACAGAGGCCCTTGGTATGGGCCTGCGGGGAAACGGAACAATCCCGGCAGTATATTCCGAACGTATTCGTCTGGCTAAACATGCAGGTATGCAGGTCATGGAATTATACAGAAAAAATATCCGCCCCAGAGATATCATGACGCAGGACGCCATCTTAAATGCCCTGACCGTGGACATGGCCCTTGGCTGTTCCACAAACAGCATGCTTCATCTTCCCGCGATCGCTCATGAGATCGGAATGGATTTTGACATCAGCTTTGCCAATGAGATCAGCGAAAGGACTCCGAATATCTGTCATCTGGCTCCGGCAGGCCCCACCTATATGGAGGATCTCAATGAGGCCGGCGGCGTCTATGCGGTGATGAATGAGCTCGCGGAAAATGGTCTGCTCCATCTGGACTGTATGACAGTTACTGGAAAGACCGTGGGAGAAAATATCAAAGGCTGTGAAAACTTAAATCCGGAGGTTATCCGTCCGATGGATCACCCTTACAGTCAGACAGGCGGACTCGCAGTGCTGAAGGGAAATCTGGCTCCGGACGGCGGCGTGGTAAAGCGCTCCGCAGTGGTGGAGGAGATGATGGTGCATGAAGGACCGGCAAGAGTATTTGACTGCGAGGAGGATGCGATCGACGCGATTAAGGGCGGTAAGATCGTGGCGGGCGATGTGGTCGTCATCCGTTACGAAGGGCCGAAGGGCGGCCCGGGTATGCGGGAAATGCTGAACCCGACCTCTGCAATAGCAGGCATGGGTCTGGGCTCCTCAGTTGCGTTGATTACAGACGGCCGCTTCAGCGGAGCCTCCAGAGGAGCCTCTATCGGACACGTCTCCCCGGAGGCGGCGGTGGGCGGCCCTATTGCACTGGTGGAGGAAGGCGATATCATCAGTATTAATATTCCGGAGCTGAAGCTGGATATTAAGGTTTCTGATGAGGAACTGCTCTCCAGAAAAGAAAAATGGCAGCCCCGTGAGCCGAAGGTTACCACCGGATATCTGGCAAGATATGCGGCCATGGTCACCTCGGGAAACAGAGGCGCTATTTTGGAAATACCAAAGGCAAAATAAGGAGGAAATGAAATGCAGCTTACAGGTGCTGAAATCATCGTAGAGTGTTTAAAGGAACAGGGCGTAGACACTGTGTTCGGATACCCGGGCGGAGCCATTCTGAACGTTTATGATGCACTTTATGAATATAGAGATGAAATCAGACACATCCTTACATCTCACGAACAGGGAGCCTCCCATGCGGCGGACGGTTACGCCCGCGCTACCGGCAAGGTGGGCGTCTGCATGGCCACATCCGGCCCCGGCGCTACCAACCTTGTCACCGGAATTGCCACGGCATATATGGATTCAGTTCCTATGGTGGCGATCACCGCTAATGTGGGTAAAGCCCTCCTCGGCAAGGATTCCTTTCAGGAAGTCGATATTGCGGGTATTGTAATGCCGATTACCAAGCACAGCTTTATCGTGAAGGATATTACAAAGCTTGCGGATACTATGCGCAAGGCTTTTTACATCGCAAAGAGCGGCCGTCCCGGTCCGGTTCTGGTGGACGTTACAAAGGATGTGACAGGAGCCAGATACGAGTATGCGCCCCGGCGTCCGGCCACGATCAATCGTGAAACCAGTGAAATCCGCATGTGTGATATAAATGACGCGGTACAGATGATCTGTCATGCCAGAAAACCCTTTATTTTCGTGGGCGGGGGTGCGGTTATTTCCGGTGCGTCCGAGGAAATTGCTGAGCTGGCGCACAGGATTGACGCGCCGGTGTGCGACAGCCTGATGGGCAAGGGCGCCTTCAGCGGTGAAGATCCTTTGTATACAGGTATGCTTGGGATGCATGGAACGAAGACCTCCAATCTGGGAGTGAGCCAGTGTGATCTTCTGATCGTGCTGGGAGCCCGTTTCAGCGACCGTGTTACCGGCAATGCAAAAACCTTTGCAAGAAACGCGAAAATCCTGCAGATCGATATCGACGCTGTTGAGATCAATAAAAATGTAGTGGTGGACGCCTCTATCGTAGGCGATGTCAAAGAAGCGCTGAAACGGCTTTTGGCGGAGATTCCGGAAAAGAAGCATAACGACTGGGTGGCGCACATTCAGGAAATGAAGGAGAAATATCCGCTGCGCTATGATCACTCCCAGCTTACCGGTCCCTATGTGATCGAAAAGCTTTATGAGCTTACGAAGGGAGATGCCATCATCACCACAGACGTGGGGCAGCATCAGATGTGGACGGCTCAGTACTATAAGTTTAAAGAGCCGCGCACCCTTTTGACATCCGGCGGACTTGGAACCATGGGCTATGGCCTGGGCGCTGCCATCGGAGCGAAAATCGGAAGGCCGGATAAGACGGTGGTAAATATTGCGGGAGACGGCTGTTTCCGTATGAATATGAATGAGATCGCCACTGCAGTGCGCTGCGGCAATCCGCTGGTGCAGATCATTCTGAACAATCACGTCCTGGGTATGGTGCGCCAGTGGCAGACATTGTTCTACGACCACAGATATTCTCATACGATTCTTAATGACGCAGTTGATTTTGTAAAGGTTTCCGAGGCTATGGGAGCGGAGGCTGTCCGTGTGACGAAAATGGAAGAGGTGGAGCCCGCGCTGAAGAAAGCGCTGTCTGCAAAGGGGCCGATGGTACTGGATTGCTGGATCGATCAGGATCTCAGCGTATTTCCGATGGTCCCCGCAGGAGCCAATATTGACGATGTGTTTGATGAGGAGGATATGAAAAAAAGATGAGCAGAGTGTATAATTTTTCCGCAGGTCCGGCAGTCCTGCCGGAAGCTGTACTAAAAGAAGCGGCAGAGGAAATGCTGGACTATAATGGGACTGGTATGTCCGTAATGGAGATGAGCCACAGGAGCGCGGCTTTTCAGCAGATCATCGATGAGGCGGAGCAGGATCTCCGGGAGCTGATGAACATTCCCGACAATTATAAGGTCCTGTTTCTTCAGGGAGGCGCTTCCCAGCAGTTTGCCATGATTCCCATGAATCTCATGAAAAACGGAGCTGCGGATTATATCATTACCGGACAGTGGGCGAAGAAGGCCTGCCAGGAGGCGCAGAAGTACGGCAAGGTAAACAGGATCGCGTCCTCCGAGGATAAGACCTTCTCCTATATTCCGGACTGCAGCGACCTTCCGGTAAGTCCGGATGCGGACTATGTATATATTTGCGAAAATAACACCATATATGGAACCAGATTTAAGGAGCTTCCCAATACGAAGGGCAGGCCTCTGGTATCGGATGTTTCCTCCTGCTTTTTGTCCGAGCCCGTGGATGTATCAAAGTACGGCATTATTTACGGAGGCGTGCAGAAAAACATCGGACCTGCAGGAATGGCTATCGTGATCATCCGCGAAGATCTGATCACAGAGGATGTGCTTCCGGGCACGCCTGTCATGCTCACCTACAAGACCCACGCGGATGCGGGAAGTCTTTACAATACGCCGAATGCATACTGCATCTATGTATGCGGAAAAGTCTTCAAATGGCTCAAGGCTATGGGCGGTCTGGAAAAAATGAAAGAATTAAATGAGGAGAAGGCCGGAATCCTCTATGATTTCCTGGACAGCAGTAAACTGTTCAGGGGAACGGCGGCGGTGAAGGATCGTTCTCTTATGAATGTAACCTTTGTGACCGGTGACAAGGATCTGGATGCGAAGTTTGTAAAGGAGGCTTCCGCGGCAGGTCTGGTGAATCTGAAGGGTCACAGAAGTGTGGGCGGAATGCGCGCAAGCATTTATAACGCTATGCCGAAGGAAGGCGTGGAGGCGCTGGTCGCTTTCATGAAAAAATTTGAGGAGGAGAATGCGTAATGTTTCAGTATCATTGTCTGAATCCGATTTCAGAAAATGGATTGGGGCTGTTCAGCGAGAGCTATATAAAGATCGACACCATGGATGATGCGGATGCCATTCTGGTGAGAAGTGCAAAGATGCATGATATAGAGATCCCTGCTTCCGTAAAGGCCATTGCCAGAGCGGGTGCAGGAGTGAATAATATTCCCATTAAGGAATGCTCCGAGCAGGGAATCGTTGTGTTTAACACACCGGGCGCTAATGCCAACGGTGTAAAGGAGCTGGTACTGGCAGGCATGCTTCTGGCTTCACGGGACATCGTGGGGGGCATCGAGTGGGTCGCCCAGCAGAAGGGCCGGGATGATATTGACAAGCTGGCCGAAAAGCAGAAAAAGCAGTTCGCAGGCTGCGAGATCAGCGGCAAAAAGCTTGGGATCATCGGACTGGGAGCAATTGGGACGCTGGTGGCAAACAGCGCGTCCCATCTGGGAATGGAGGTCTATGGATATGATCCGTACATTTCTGTTGACGCGGCGTGGAACCTGTCCAGAACCATCAGACACATCAAATCGCTTGATGAGATTTATACACAGTGTGATTATATTACCATCCATGTCCCCCTTATGGACAGCACCAGAAAGATGATCGATAAAGATGCCTTTGATAAGATGAAGGACGGAGTGGTCCTTCTGAACTTTGCCCGGGATCTGCTGGTGGATGAGGAAGCGCTGATTCAGGCAGTGGACAGCGGTAAGGTGAAAAAGTATGTGACGGATTTTGCCAATCCCATTGTTGCAGGGCGTGAGGGAATTCTGGTCACTCCTCATCTGGGAGCTTCCACAGAGGAATCGGAGGAAAACTGTGCGGTGATGGCGGTAAAGGAGCTTCGCAATTTCCTGGAAAACGGAAACATCAAAAATTCCGTAAACTTTCCTGACTGTGATATGGGTACCTGCGTTTCCGTGGGAAGAATTGCCATTACACATAAGAATGTTCCCAACATGATCAGCCAGTTTACAAAGATCCTGGGAAGTGAAGGCCTGAACATTGCAGATATGACTAATAAGAGCAAGGGCGAGTATGCCTATACCCTTATTGATCTGGAAAGCGCCGCATCCGGGGAATCACTGGAGGAGCTGGCGGCAGTGGAGGGCGTTGCAAAGGTAAGAGTGATAAAATGATGGAGAAATATCGAAAAAAATGGAAAAAGAGGATCAACAGAATCCGGATGACAAATTCCCTTTTCAAGAATAGAAAGAAGTTGGGGACGGCCGCATATAGTGTGATATATTTGGCCGCGAATATGAAAAAACAGCATAACCGGAAATGACCGGATATATGAGAGCCTGTATTTAATGCAGGCTCTTGGCCGTGAAAGGAGGATATATGTCCAGAGAAGATTACAGCAAGGCTTATAAGGCGGGAAAAAAGGATTATCAGGCGCGTGTTATGCGCGGGGAGACGCCGACATTGCAGGTACTGGATGAGATTCTTCCTCCAAGGGGAACCTATTCCGAGGTACCGCTTGGATTGGTTCAGATTCCCATTGATCAGATCGCGGGTACCAGAACCGGCGGGAGAAGTAACGCCTTTGCCGGAAATTTCATGCCGATTCTCAGAGATAATACGGAATTTGCAGTTAAATGGGCGGCATTGAGCACCAGCCATGAAAATGAGGGGATTCGGGATCCCATTAAGGCATATGAATACATGAACCGGTTTTATGTGGAGGAGGGAAATAAGCGGGTCAGTGTCCTGAAATATTTTGGCGCTGTGTCTGTGCCGGGCTATGTCACCAGGATACTTCCCCGGAGAACAAACGAGAAGGAAAACCGGATCTATTATGAGTTTGTGGATTTTTATGATCTGAGCGAGATCAATTATATCTATTTTTCCAGACCCGGCAGCTTTGCAAAGCTTCAGAAGGCAGTAGGAAAGGGAACGGGTGAACGGTGGAGTGACGATGAACGCCTTGATTTCAGCTCCTGTTTTTCCCGCTTTGAGGCGGAATATAAGCTCAATGGCGGCGCGAAACTGAAGATTACATCCGGCGACGCTTTTTTATCCTTTATAGAGATCTACGGTTATAAAGAAACGTTAAATATGACGGCTGCCGAGATCAGGACAAGGGTGGCAAAGGGATTTGAGGAGTTCCGCCTTTTGGAGGACGACAGCCGGATCGAACTGAAGCTGGATCCCTCGGAGAATAAGAAATCCCTTTTGAACCGTCTGCTTCCTGTAAGCTCTCCGAGGCTGAAGATCGCCTTCGTTTATGAAAAGACGCCGGGCTCCTCCGCATGGACCTATGCTCATGAGCTGGGCCGGCTTCATCTGGAGCAGACGTTTCCGGATGAGGTGAGTACCTTTTGCTTTGAGAATATCACGGAGAAGATTGCGGAGATAACCATAGAGTGCGCCATTTCACAGGGCTGCAATATTGTATTTACCACCTCGCCCATCCTTGTTCAGGCCAGCGTAAAAGCGGCCATCAACCATCCGGATATCCGGATACTGAATTGTTCTCTGAATATATCCCATCGCTATATCCGAAATTATTATGCCCGTATGCATGAGGCCAAATTTATTATGGGCGCGATCGCAGGGGCCATGACGGAGAACGACAAGGTAGCCTACCTGGCTGATTATCCCATTTACGGAACCATCGCGAACATCAATGCCTTTGCGCTGGGCGCGAAGATGATCAATCCCAGGGCAAGGGTGTATCTGGAATGGTCCTCCAAAAAGGATGTGGACAATATGGATAACATCCGGAGAACCGGCGCGCAGATCGTTTCCGGCAGGGATATGGTGATACCGGAGGATGCTTCCCGCTATTTCGGTATTTACCGTCTGGAAAATGATATGCCCCGCAGCCTCGCCATGCCGCTGTGGCACTGGGGCAGGTTTTATGAGCGGCTTGTGAGAACCATTATGAACGGGACCTGGAAGCAGGATGATACATCTGCTGAGAAGGCGATCAATTACTGGTGGGGCATATCCGCGGGCGTTGTGGATGTGATCTGTTCCAAGAATCTTCCCATCGGCACCAAACGGCTGGTGGAGCTTTTAAAGGATACCATAGGAAGGGGCGAGTTTAACCCGTTTTCCGGAATCCTTTATTCTCAGGAGGGCGTGGTTCAGGATGATCCGGCAAAGGAGCTGAGCCCGGAGGAAATCATCCGGATGAACTGGCTGGCGGAGAATGTGATCGGTGCGATCCCGAAGGAATGGGAACTTCAGGAAACGGCAAAGCCGGTGGTTTCAAAGCAGGGCCTTGAAAAATAGGAGGGCCGGAATCACAGATGAGAATACTTGCAATTGCAGATGAGGAATCCAGATATCTCTGGGATTTTTATGAGAGAAGCAAGCTGGAAGACATTGATCTCATTATTTCCTGCGGAGATCTGAATCCTCATTACCTTTCTTTCCTCTGTACGTTATCCAACGTCCCGGTACTGTATGTCCACGGAAATCACGATGTGAAATATGACAAGGTTCCGCCGGAGGGATGTATCTGTATAGAAGATAAAATATATGTTCATGAGGGCGTGCGCATATTGGGGCTGGGCGGGTCCATGCGCTATACGGGAGGAAAGCATCAGTACACGGAAAAGGATATGAAAAGGCGGGTCCGCAGGCTGTGGTTCCAGATCCTGCGGTATGGCGGATTTGATATTCTGGTAACTCATGCGCCCGCCTACCGGATCAATGACGGCAGGGATCTTCCCCATCAGGGCTTCCGGACATTTGTGGAGCTGATGGATAAGTACAGACCGAAATTTCTTCTCCATGGACATGTGCATATGAATTACGGCCGTCAGCACGTGCGCTATGACAAATATCAGGATACCCATATTATCAATGCCTTTGAACGGTGCGTCTTTGATTTCGAGGATGAGGATCCGGGCGCGCACATTGTGCGGAAATAGGACAGGCTGCCATTTCCCTGGAACGGCTGAAATATTAAAGCCTGAAAAAATGGAAAAATAAAGGGGCGTCAAGAAAAAATACTTGAC
>CAZGTY010000016.1:0-38092 GCA_964528895.1 uncultured Blautia sp.
AATTTTTGGAAACTGTCAGCCGGACAATCCGGGAATCAGCTTTTGACGGGTAAATCATATACATGGAATTGACAGCAAAAATATGATATAATATCGACAGATATTATATCATTGCGCATAGATTTCTGCATATACTGCAGAAATATGGCGCTTAAATCCGCCGGAGGCTATCATATCATTACGCATAGAGGGGCGGAAGAAAGAGACAGGCAAGAGACAAATGCGAAGCAAGCCTGCTTGCGGGAGCATTTGCCAAAAAGTGATTTTATTATAATATCCGAAAGATAAGCCGGGAGCTGATATGACCCGGGGAAAGAGGCACATAAATGACAAAGAAGCAGAGGGCGCTGGAGGCCATTGAGAGATTGAAAAAGGAATATCCCGATGCGGAGTGTTCCCTGAATTATAATGAAGCATGGAAGCTTCTGGTGAGCGTGAGGCTGGCAGCCCAGTGCACGGATGCCAGAGTAAATGTGGTGGTGCGGGATCTTTATGCGAAGTTTCCGGATGTGGAGGCTCTGGCAGACGCGGAAGTGGACGAGATCGAGACGATCGTGCGTCCCTGCGGTCTGGGAAGAAGTAAAGCCCGGGATATCAATGCCTGTATGAAGATCCTCCATGAAAAATATGATGGACATGTGCCGGACGATTTTGACGCATTGCTGGCGCTGCCGGGCGTGGGAAGAAAAAGCGCAAACCTGATCATGGGCGATGTATTTGGAAAACCGGCTATTGTGACAGATACCCACTGCATTCGCCTCTGCAACCGTATCGGACTGGTGGATGATATAAAAGAGCCAAAAAAGGTGGAGATGGCTCTTTGGAAGATCATACCTCCGGAGGAGGGAAATGATTTCTGCCACCGGCTGGTTTACCATGGACGGGAGGTCTGTACAGCCCGCACCAAACCGTACTGTGACCGGTGCTGTCTCAATGATATTTGCAGGAAAAATGGAGTTTGACAGGAAGAGATAGGCTGTCATATCAGGAGGACGTAAGATGAGGATACGGATGTACAATGTAGGATTTGGGGACTGTTTTTGCCTGAGAGAGAGGGACCGGAGTCTTCTCGTGGATTTTGGTTCCAGCAACAGCCGCATTGGCAGCAGACTTCGAAGAGATGTGTTTGACATGATCATTTCAGATCTGGCCGGTATGGAGCAGAAAAATCTGCTGCTGACACATTTCCATCTGGATCATTTATCAGGACTGCTTTATATGATGAAAAACAAAAACAGTTCACGTGAATTCGGAAAGATTTATCTTCCGGACGTATTTTCCAGACCTGAATACGGGCATACCCTTACCCTGCTTCTTCTGGCGGATCTTATGAAAAACTCCATGCTTCCCAGCCGTCAGGTGAGTCTGTTTTCCCTGGTGGAAGCACTCTGTGCAAGTCCGCAGAATGTGGAGCTGATCTCCAGAGAAAAATTATTTCAGGAAAAATATCAGGCTCTTTGGCCGGATATGGACATTATTTGCAAAGAGACTGATGAAATCATGAGGATCATCGGGGAGAACTACGGCGAAATATTGAGTGCGGTTACGGCGGTTGCGGAGCGCATGCGCGTGATCGTATACGGTATGACTGCGGAAGGACGGCAGATCATGAATAATGCCGCGCCTGATCTGAACGGTCTGGAACGGGAATTCCGCCGGGTGAAAGGACAGTTGGATTTTCAGCGGCTTCTTCTTTATATGGAGGCGGAGGAGATCCGGCTTCGGGATTTTAAAAACAAGATCAGCATAGTGTTCCAGAATGCATCGGAGAGCCATGAAAACATTTTGTTTACCGGTGATGTGGAAAAACGGCATCTTAGAAAGATCGCGGAAAATTTTGATGGAAAAGTCCCTCTTTATGATCATTACTGGTGTATTAAGGTGCCCCATCACGGCACAGAGGCCCACTATTTTGATTTCAGCTCCTATACGCCGGAAAATATGCTGATCTCCAACGGTGTGTATTATACAAACAATAAAAAAAAGGCAAAGGCTTATTCCACCTCCGCCCAGTATGCAGACCTGTTTCGGATCGGCAGCAGGAACACCTATATGTACTGCTCAAACAGCGATTGCTGTGATTGTTATAATGGCGGCTGCGCCTGCAGCGAGCCCCATGTGATCGCCCCGGGATATTATATGGACATTTGAACAGGAATCCGGTAATTAAAGGCCGATTATTTCTTAAGGCATCTTCAATTTCCTGCCGGACCGGAAGAAGGTGCGGGAAGAAATTTCAGGATAAAAATTAAAGAACTATATGGACTAAGATGGAAGCATATGTTATAATAGCGGTACTGAAGGCCGTAAGAGAAGTGGAGGTGTAAATGACTGACAGAGAATTGCTGGAGCAAGTGCTTCAGGGGGTTCAGAGAATGGAGCAGCGGATCGACAGTCTGGAGACGAGATTTGATCGTCTGGAAACGAGATTTGATGGTCTGGAAAAACGGATTGACAGTCTGGAGATGAGACTCGATGGTCTGGAAAAACGGATCGACAGCCTGGAGACGAGATTTGACAGTCTGGAGACGAGATTTGACAGTCTGGAGACGAGATTTGATCGTCTGGAAACTAAGGTCGATCAAATGCAAAAAGATCAGGAACAGATGAAGAACGATATTAAAAATATTAATCTTCGTTTGGAAAATGAGATTGGGAAGCATGTTTCCATTCTGGCTGAGAACCATGTGGATTTGATACGGAAGATGAATGAAAACAACAGGATCGCAGAAGATACCATTTTATATAAAATGAAAGTAGACAGGCTGGAACGCAAATACCGAAACCTGGCAATGGATGTATATGCACTGAAAAATCAGGCACAGTATGCATAAAAAATTACTTATGTCTGGATTTCTGCAGTGAATGCGAAAACCGGAGCGCGGAAAGCCGCCGGAGACACACGTATCCGGAGGAAGTGACAGAAAAATTGTAAACACGGGACTTATCTGGCCGGAGGTTTACGAATGATAAAAGAAGGACATGATATAACGGGAACGTTATGTTTTGTCCTTTTTATGATTGGAAAAAAGCTGCGCAGCGTTTATAATAAAGCTGTCTGAAATATAAATACAAAGCAGGTGGAAAATTGAAATATACGGCGGATCTGCACATCCATTCCGGATATTCTATGGCTGCCAGTAAGGCAGGGGTTCCGGAGTATCTGGACTTATGGGCGCGGAAAAAGGGACTTGATGTCATTGGCACAGGAGATTTTACCCATCCCGGGTGGCTGGCGGAACTGAAAGAGAAGCTGGTTTGTGACGGCAGCGGTTTTTATAGGTTAAAAGATGAATATCTGCTCGAAGAGACGAAAAAATACAGGCATAAAGGAACACGGTTTGTTATATCCGGAGAAATCAGTTCCATTTATAAGAAAAACGGAAAAACCAGAAAAATTCATAATGTAATCATACTGCCGGGCCTTGAGGAGGCGGAAAAGCTTTCGGAAGGACTGGGGAGGATCGGCAATATCTGTTCTGATGGGCGGCCGATTCTGGGGCTGGACAGCCGGGATCTGCTTGAAATGTTGCTGGATGCCTGCGAGGGGGGAATTCTGATCCCGGCCCATGTGTGGACGCCTTATTTCGGGCTGTTCGGAGCAAAATCCGGCTTTGATACCCTAGAAGAGTGCTTTGAAGACCTGACGCCCTATGTGAGGGCCATTGAGACGGGACTTTCCTCAGATCCGGCCATGAACTGGAAGTGGTCTGCCTTGGACAAACTGCAGATTGTATCTAATTCCGACGCCCATTCTCCGGCGAAGCTTGGCAGGGAGGCAAATCTTTTACAGGGCGAGTTTTCATACGGCGGCCTTTATCGGGCGCTGCAATCCGGAGAAGGACTGGAAGGAACCATAGAGTTTTTTCCCGAGGAAGGAAAATATCATTGGGATGGACACAGAAAATGCGGTGTGTGTCTGAGTCCCGGGGAAGCTGTGAAGAATCAGGGAATATGTCCGGTATGCGGCAGGAAGCTCACTATGGGCGTAAGCCATCGCATTGAAGAGCTCGCTGACCGGGAGGAGGGCGCCAGACCGGAAAATGCCAGACCCTATGAGAAACTGATCCCCCTTCTTGAGCTTGTGGCCGTCGGCAGCGGGCATACTGCGGCAAGTAAAAAGGTTCAGGAGCAGTATGAGCGGATGCTGGAAAATCTCGGAACGGAGTTTGATATCCTGCGAAAGCTTCCCGTGGAGGATATAAAGAGGGAGGCCGGAGAGCAGGTAGCGGAGAGTATCGGACGCCTTCGAAGGGGCGAGGTGGAATACAGTCCGGGATATGACGGCGAATACGGGAAGATCGGGCTTCTGGAAAAATAGAAAAGAGTTTAAGAGAGGAACGTGAACGATGGCAAAACGAATCGGAATTATTTCAGATACCCACGGTCTGCTCCGGCCGGAGGTCCTTGATATATTGAAAACCTGTGACTGTATTCTTCATGGAGGAGATGTGAACCGGCCGGAGCTTCTGGAAGAGATCCGATATCTGGGAAACCTGTACGTAGTGCGGGGAAACAACGATAAGGACTGGGCTGAAGGCATTGCAAAGACTCTTCGCTTTAATATTGAGGGCGTGGATTTTTTTATGGTACACAATAAAAAGGATGTGGATTGGAACCTGGGTAACGCCCGGATAGTGGTATTCGGACACAGCCACAAATATTTCCAGAAGGAAATCGACGGCAGACTGTGGCTGAATCCGGGAAGCTGCGGCAGGCGCAGATTTGAGCAGGAAATCACTATGGCGGTGATGACGGTGGAGAACGGAGCGTTTCAGGTGGAGAAAATAGTGATTGACCAGAAATAAGTCTTTGTGATAATATTTTTTAAACAAATGTTCTTAATTTTCAATTTCGTCCCGTTTTATTGGACTTAAATTGTGCGATACTCTTCTTATAAAGAAAACATGTTCGAGTTTAAGGAGGAGTATCATATGTGGAGTACAAATGGGAGAAGAAATAAAAAAATTATTGCACTGGCAGATACCGGATATCTGGAAGCGGGCCGTGAGCAGCGCCAGCATAAAAAGTGTTCCTGCGTTTCAGCGATGCTGCTGGGAATCCTTCTTACTCTGGAAATCATGATCGTGGGCGGCATGTTATTAAATGTGGATTTTCATACGGCTGACATGATTTCTGTCGTGATGGTATTTGTCGTACTGTATTTCGGAGTAGTGGCAATTCTGACAGACAGGTAGGAGATCGTATATGCCCAGATCATTTAATCAAAAGCTTAAGATTTTGTATATTATGAGAGCCTTTTTGGAAAAGACGGATGAGGATCATCCGATTTCGGTGAAGGATCTCATCTTATATTTGCAGGAGCATGGGATTAACGCGGAACGTAAGACGATATACGATGATGTGGAGGCTCTGAGGCTGTTTGGAATGGATATTGTGAACCGCAGAGAAAAGCCTTCCGGCTTTTATCTTGCCAGCCGCAGCTTTGAGTTGGCGGAACTGAAGCTTTTGGTGGATGCGGTGCAGTCGTCCAAATTTATTACATACAGGAAATCACATCAGTTGATTCATAAGCTGGAAGGCCTTGCCAGCGTTTATGAAGCGAAGAAGCTGCAGCGGCAGGTGTTTGTGGAATCCCGTGTGAAGACTATGAACGAAAGCATTTATTATAACATTGATAAGATCCACAGCGCAATTTCAGAAAACCGGCAGATCAGTTTTCAGTATTATGAATGGACAGTGTCGAAGAAAATGGACCTCCGGAAAAATGGAGAGCGCTATCGGATCAGCCCCTGGGGACTGATATGGAAGGACGAAAATTATTATCTGGTGGGTCTGGATGAAAAGAGCGGAATTGTAAAGCATTACCGGGTGGACAAAATGCTGAAGCTTTATGTGGAAGAGGATAGGCGAAACGGGGAGGAAATTTTTGCCGGTTTTGATGCGGCCCGGTTTGCAGCTAAAACATTCGGAATGTTCAGCGGTCGGGAGGAGGCACTGCGGCTGGAATTTGAAAATCATTTTATTGGGGTGGTGATTGACCATTTCGGAAAAGATGTTATGATACATAAAAAAGATGAAGATCATTTTTCCGTGCTGGTGCATGTAAATGTGAGCAAGCAGTTTTTTGGCTGGCTTGCAGGCCTGGGTACAGGGGCGGTGATCGCATCGCCGGAGAATGTGCAAAAGGAATATATCACATTTTTGAAGAGGGCGCTTGAGAGCTATAGTGCGGTCCCCTAATTTTCCCAGGGATTTCGGAGGCATTGTAATGACAGTAAAATCAAGGCTTTTGGAACTTTTAGAGACGCATAAGGGAGAGACCATTTCCGGGGAGCTCATGGCAAAGGAACTGAATTGCACCAGAACTGCTGTCTGGAAGGCAATACATTCTCTCCGCGAAGAAGGATATGATATAGAGGCAGGGCCAAACAGGGGTTATATGCTGGCAGCTACCAGCAATCATCTTTCCGTGGAAGGCATCCGGCCCTTTCTGGCTTATCCGGATGTATATATCCGTGTGTATAAAGAGACGGTATCCACGAATCAGAATGCCAAGGAGGCGGCTGTCAGCGGCCTTGCCGGACATGGCAGCTTTATGCTTGCGGATTGTCAGACAGGCGGACGGGGACGCATGGGGAGGAGCTTTTATTCTCCGGAAGGTACGGGGCTGTATCTGAGCGTGATCCTGCAGCCTTCCGGCACATTAGAGGAAAGCCTTATGCTTACTACGGCCGCAGCAACCGCAGTGTATAAAGCGGTGCGCAAAATCTGCGGGATTGAACTGGATATTAAGTGGGTAAACGATCTTTACTATCGTGGAAAAAAGGTATGCGGCATTCTCACAGAGGCTATCACCGATTTTGAGAGTGGCAATATCGAGTATGCAGTGGTGGGTATCGGCCTGAATATCTGTAAAGCGGAGAACGGATTTCCGGAGGAGATCCGACAGGTGGCAGGCGCACTTTTTGAGAATGTAAAGGAGGCTGCGGCTGTAAACCGGAACCGGCTGGCGGCTGAGGTGGTAAACGTTCTTTTGGAGGAAGTGCGTGATTTGAAGGTTTCTCCGGAATATGTGGAGCATAATCTGGTTCCGGGTAAAAAAATACGGATCATGGATGGCAATTCCAGCCGCTATGCAAAAGCCCTGGATATTTCCCCGGATGGCAGGCTTCGGGTGGAGGAGATGGACGGCGGCGTTTCCCTTCTGTCCTACGGCAAAATCTCCATATGTCCGGAGGAGAGAGAAACGTAAAACAGGAATTTGGGGAGCGCTTTGTGACCGGGAATAGGGAAAGAATGGATAAGTGTATGCCGAAGACAGGCGGCATAACCTGGAAAAATGCAGGAGGTCATGGCTATGATAGAAACAAGACGGTTATATTATGAGGATGTTTATACGAGAGAATTCCGGGCAAGGGTGCTGGAATGCAGGGAGGCGAAAAAGGGATTTCACATTCTTCTGGATCAGAGCGCATTCTATCCGGAAGGAGGCGGACAGCCCTGTGATATGGGTACTCTGGGCGGTGTTCCGGTTTTGGCGACACATGAGAAGGACGGGGAGCTGCTTCATTATACGATGGAGCCTCTGGAGCCAGGCAAGGAGATTACAGGGATCATTGACTGGGCGCGGCGGTTTGACCTGATGCAGCAGCATTCCGGAGAGCATATGGTCAGCGGGCTGGTCCATGAGGCATACGGGTATGACAATGTTGGTTTTCACATGGGAAGCGATGTGGTCACCATCGACTTTAACGGTGTGCTGGATGAGGAACAGATGGCGGAGATCGAGGAGAGGGTAAATAGAAAAATATGGGAGAATTCGGCTGTGAAAATCACATATCCATCGTCTGAGGAACTGGCTGAGATGCCCTACCGCAGTAAAAAAGAGCTTACGGGCAAGGTTCGTATTGTGTGTTTCCCGGGAGCGGATCTCTGTGCGTGCTGCGGCACTCATGTGACACATACGGGGGAAATCGGTATGGTAAAGCTTCTTTCCGTGGTGAAATTCCGAGAAGGCATTCGCATGGAGATGATCTGCGGAAAACGTGTGCTGAATTATCTGAATATGGTATATTCCCAGAATCATCAGGTTTCTGTAAAGCTTTCCGCAAAGCAGGATCAGACCGCATCGGCAGTAAGCCGAATGCTGGAGGAAAATTTCCGGCTGAAAGGCAGAGTACTCCGCATGGAAGAGGAGCTGTTTGCCAGTGAAGCAAAAAGGTGGGCCGACGCAGGGAACGTACTTCTGTTTCAGGAAGGGCTGGAGTCCGATAGCGTCCGGAAGTTGACAGATGCAGTGATGCAGAGGTGTAAAGGGCGCTGCGCCGTGTTTTCCAAAAACGTGGATGGAAGCTATAAATATGCCGTGGGAGAAGAAAATGGAGACCTCCGTCAGCTTGTAAAGGATATGAATGCAGTTCTCCATGGACGAGGCGGCGGCAAGCCATATTTTGTGCAGGGCTCCGTGCAGGCATCGGAAGATGAGATCCGGAAGTTTTTCTCCGTGTAAGATCTGACATTGATTTGTCTTCTCCCTTTAGAGACAGGATCATAAAGGCAAAATATCGGTGATGAGGTGAGAGAATGTTTGGAGAATGCCACGCCCATGTGGTTATGAATGGGAAAAATTATAAAGAAGCAGTTATGCTTCATGCAGACGGTGTAAAGGATGAAGTGATCCGCAGCTGTTTTCGTGCCTATCAGAAAGCGGGGGTTACTTTTGTGCGGGATGGAGGCGACGCTCTGGGAGTATCCCGCCGTGCAAAGGAGTTGGCGGCAGAATATGGAATTGATTACCGGACGCCTGTATTTGCCATACATAAAAAGGGTCATTACGGTGGAATTGTAGGACATGCTTTTGAGGATGTTAAGAGTTTTCACGGGCTTGTTTTGCGAGCTGTGGGGGAGGGCGCGGATTTTATTAAGATCATGACCACCGGCATCATGGATTTCAGCGGCCAGGGAGAGATCACAGGGATTCCCCTTCCTGTCTGTGAGGTGAAGGAACTGGTACATATCGCTCACGGAGAGGGAATGGCTGTTATGAGCCACACTAATGGAGTATATGGCGTTCAGGCTGCTATTGAGGCCGGCGTGGACAGTGTGGAGCATGGAAATTATATGGATAAAGAAACCATTGCCATGCTGGCAGACAGCGAAACCGTATGGGTGCCTACGCTTGTCACCGTGCGAAATCTGCTTGGCTGCGGAAGGTATGAAGATCCGGTGATCCGTTCTATTATGGAAACAGGGGAGAGAAATCTCAGACTGGCATATAAATATGGTGCGACTGTGGCGCTGGGAAGCGATGCAGGAGCCTATCAGGTCTTTCATGGTTCAGGAATTTGTGATGAATATGCAGCTTTTTTGGAGATCCTGGGAGATACGCCGGAGATTCACTCCTGGCTGCAAAGGGGTGAGGAGGAGATACGCCGGAGATTTTGCAGAAATTAAACAGAGATTGATTTTCCTGTTTTGCTGCACCGCATGCGGATAGCCGCTTCTGCAAACTGGCCTTCTGTACAGGCGCAAACATGCTTACGCGGCTATCACTATGCCCGAAAAACTGCCTTTATGCATCCTCGATCTTTAAGCAGGAATAAATATTGGAATTTTGGGAAGCGGCCGGGTTAAAAGTAACACATACCGATGTACCTGATGCAAGCCCTCCCGTAGAGCTGTCCGATGCTCCGTCACTGCGGCAGGTAATGACCGCGCCGTCATTTGTCTGCATGGTAAAAGTATTGGCTGTGGACGACATAATTACACCGGATACCGTACAGGTGATGTTGTGCTCCTTCATGCCTGCCGGATCATGACCGGTAATATTCCGGAGGGTGATTCCCTCCGCAGTTGTGCCGTTAAACTCGCCAGTGTAGCTTATGGTGGCCTTTGAGCCGGGAGCACAGCCGCCCGGAAAATAGCTGGGAACTGCGCTCATATCCAGAGTCAGAGACGTATTTGATCCGGAAACCACAGCCGTAAGTACGTTCAGGTTTACATTTTCAATGACTACATACATTTCCCTGCTCTGGGAAACGCTTTGTCCCTCTGCCGGTGAAGGCGTGGGAGCAGGGACGGTAAAGGGATCCCCGTCGGAAATGCTTAAGACTTTAAGATGGCTGGCGTCCAGCACGGTATCGGAGGACGTAGAGTCAGGAAACATTCCTTTATAATGGAGAAAAACGTTAATACCTGCAGAGATACCTCCCTGATAGTACTGCTTTGTCCCCGTGATGGGAAAAACAGCCGTTTTTCCATCAGCCGTTTTCAGGGTGATGGTGTTGGGCGTAAGTGCCTGAACCTGTCCCTGTATGACCTGATCCTCCAGTACAGTCTTACTGTGATATTCGTCTACGACCTTCAACGCTTTCACGGCGCTGGTGTCCGTGCTGTCCAGCAGTCCTTCATAGATAACGCTGATCTCGTCACCGGCGATCATTCCATCTGCGCATTCCAGCGTGGCCTGCGACACGTCAAAAACATAGCTGTCCTCATAGGATTGTATGGTGAGCTGGTCGCCAGTAAAATCCAGAAGCGTTCCCTTTACTTCATCCATATATACCCGGGGCTTGTCCGGGATGACTTCCTGAGCGTCCTTCTCCTGTGTATCCGAGATCTGTGCGATCAGGGTTCCGAGACTGCATCCGGTCAGGGAGAAGGACATCGCTATGCAGAGGCATAATGCCAGAAAATTTTTCATTCGTGTCCTCCGAAACAGTATATTCACGGACACAAAAGAAAAAGGCTATTCTTTCTCATGATAGCGGCTGTGTGAGGACGGTGTAAAATTAAAAATTTCGTGGTAGTCATCCCATTCACTCCTGCTATCCGCAGGCTGATACATCAGTCCTGTGCATTCTGTGCCGGCATTTGTGTCCATATAGTTATTATACATTATATTGTAAGGATTTTTGTCATCCGGAGTTTTCTCCTTTTTCATCATACACCCTCCTTTGCTCTGCGGCAATCATTTTCAGGATTTAGTATGATAAAAAAATCTGATTTTATACGGGAGAAACAAATATCATAATAATGGGAGTTTATATATTATGATGGAATTTTTGCAAAAATGAGTTGCTATTTCTGCCGGCTGTGTTATAATCACCTTAAATAAATAATAGCGAAGTAGGAATTTATGCGTTAAGTGTTCATTGGCTGGGGAGTCGCCGTGAAACGAAAAGCAGTGATAGAGACTGCTTACGATATATTTTCCGCACCCGTTGCTACATGTGAGAGCATCTCATAATGTGGAGGGATTATTATTTATGGTAACTACTCTTGCTCTGTGAATACATTATGGAGGTGCTTTTTCTATGGAAGGAAATCGAAGAAGTATTTGGAATACGCGGACACTGGTATTTATGGCTTTGTGCGTGGCTATGCAGATCATTCTCAGTAAGATCATTTCCGTTGACCTTGGCTTTGCCAGAATTACGGTCAGCAGCATTCCTACCATTCTCTGCGGTCTGTGGTTTGGCCCGGTGGCAGGGGGGATCTGCGGATTTGGCTCGGATATCCTGGGCTGTATTCTGAAAGGGTTTGCCATAAATCCCCTGATTACTCTGTCGACTATGACATGGGGTATTATTCCGGCACTTATTGTCCCCGCATTTAAGGGCCGGAAGGGGAAAAAGGCGATGGGCCTCTGTATTTCCTGTGCGTTGTGTGCAATATGCGGGACCCTGGTGCTTACCACGGTCGGACTGGTACTTATGAATGGATATAATCTGTTTTCCATTCTCCCAAGCAGGGTGGTGCAGGCAGCAGTAATGACGCCAGTGTACTGTGTACTGACAAATGCATTATATCTCAGTCCGCTGACAGGGCTGGTAATGGGAAATACGGCTCCGGCAGTTATGGATAAAAAGGCCGTATAAATACATATTTTAAAACTGAATATTGTTGATTCCCAAAAAATGCCGCTGAAGTTTATGGAATAACTGCAGCGGATTGAAATTATGTCGCTGATGCGACCCGCCGTAATCGGAGGGGCTGTGAAAAAATGAGATAGTCATTTTTCACAGCCCCTATTTTAATTGCATGGGAAAGCGCTCCGGCTTGTCCTGAATATAATCCGTTTCCTGTGAAACAAAAAGCGCTCTGCGCGGGATTTTATTTTAAATGTGTTCTTCCGGCTGCACACGGAACCAATATGTGTATATGTGCCGGAAGCCAAGAGACTCATAGAGGCGCTGGGCCAGAATGTTGCCCTTTACCACCTGCAGATAAGCGTTTTTGGCGCCTTTTTTCATGCCCTCTTTTAAAAGTCCGGTACAGATGGCCCGGGCAAAGCCTTTTTTCCGGTAAGCCTCGTGCACGTGGATGGCGTAAATGCCGATATAATCGCGGTCAAGTATCCCAAGTCCTGTGGCAACAATGCGTCCGTTTCTGGAAATGGAAGCGCAGAGAGTTTCCTTGGGGATGGCGTTGTACATGGAGGGAACCACTTTTTTATGTATGGGATCGACGGGCCCCTTTAAACAGAACAGCCCGTCTATCCAGGAAAGGGGAATATCGTTTGTAAAGGTCACCTGGTCGTAAGGAGTGTTGAGATCTGCATATTTCAGATCCACTATCATGACGTCTGTGGTATGTTGTATTTCGTAGCCGCGGTTTTCCAGTGTATAGTCAAAATCCGGGGAGACCAGGGGGCTGATCTTAAAAATTGCCGGAGTTCCAAGCCTTTTATAAACATTTTCGCAGTAAGGGATTTTTTCTCTCCAGGGCAGTGTGGAGGCGCCGAATTGCTCTACACTGTTTGTCCTGTGGGTATAAAAATAGGAGAACCTGAGGATCCATCCGTCATACAGCTCCATTTTGTGGGATGGCCATGCATTCAGGGACATGTCCTCGATCTTTTTAATAATGTTTTCCATGAGAGTACCTTCTTCAAACAGTTTTTATATGATGATACCAGGGTCGCATAGTACGGAGCAATCCGGTATGATATGGTGACATTATAGCCATATCAGGACAAACATGCAAGCCTGTTAAGGCAAGAAAAACAGGGGCATCAGTGCATCTGCCAGAATCCTGTGTCCTCCTTCGGTCAGGTGAATTCCATCAATGGTTACGGCGTCCGTCCCCTGCTTTGCAGCCGCCTGCTCGAGGGGCGCCTGGAGACGGACATAGTGAAGGCCGTACTTTCCGGCAAGGGAGGCAATTCCCCGGGACATGGACTGTACATGGGGAAGCCAGAGCGCAAATTCTGCAGGTTTTTGAAATATGAAGGGTTCCATGAGAATAAGCCTGGGTCTCCGGCAAAGGGCAGCGTAATCTTTATCCGGAGCCTGAAAGGGGCGGGGGCCGTCCGTAGCTTCCGTGTTATAAGCGAAAGCCGGATCCGGCAGATTTGTAAGGAGGCAGATGAGAGCCTCATAATGCTTAAAAAATTTCCTGAGCATTTCCGTTTGCTGGAAAGAGGTACGGCAGGTGTTCATCATAAGGGCAATATCGTTGATGCCGATGAGAAGGGTGATTATGTTATAGGGGGGAAAGGCCGGGGCAACAGCCGAAAGGGAGGGTATAGAGCGGCTGGTGTTTGCTTCGGTGAAAGAAAAGCCCATTCTTCGGACAACCTCTGTCACCCGGGCAATGGTAAAACCGTCCGTTCCGCAGTTGGTGATTTCATAGTCCGGATTAAAGGACTTTAACTGATCGGCGATCATTTTTACGTATCCATTGCCAAGAGGTGGATTTTCCCAGCTTCGTCCACAGTCTGTGATACTGTCTCCCAAACATAAAAGATGCATGACGCGTTCCTCCGTCAACCTTTTTATAAAAATACTGTAACACCGGAAAAGCGCCGGGTCAAGAAACTCTGTCGAAAAAGCCTGTCGAAAATTTTTAAAAAAAGGGTCTGGACAAACCGCACATTTTGTTCTATACTGAAACTCACCAGAAGACATCTGGTATCTAAGCCGTCAGATCAGACGGTCCATCCCATTTACTATAAAAGTTTATGAAAAATACGAAGGATAAAGATAGGATATTCTTTGCAGTCCGTATACAATTCTTTCCTCAGAGAAAGGCGGTGATAGAATGCCTGAAAATGCCGGCTGCTTATTAGTAATTGCCGGAGTGGCGGCAGCGATGGATTTAAAAACGGCCAGTGTGGATAACGGGTGGATCCTGTTTTCTTTGATCGTGGGATACGTTCTGAGATTCATGCAGGAAGGAGCGGCGGGACTTGGCGGATGTATTTTCGGAATGTTGCTTCCCCTGCTGCTTCTGGGAATATTCTTTTACTTCCGGGCGATTGGTCCCGGTGATCTGAAGCTGTTCTGTGCGCTGGGCGTATGTATGGGTCCGGAAAAGATTCTGAGCTGCATTCTGATATCTTTCCTTGCAGGAGCAGTCCTGTCTTTGGCAATTTTGCTGTCCCTGGGAGGATTCTCTGCCAGATTCCATTATCTGTTTTCCTATATTTCCGAATATATACGCACGGGGATAGTGAAGCCTTATTACAAAAAAGGAATGTCCTTCGAAAATATTCATTTTACAGTTCCCATTTTTTTGAGCGTTCTCTTATATGCAGGAGGTGTGTATTGAAAAAAAAGATTTTTGCGGTGTGTGACCTGGAGGTGGACTATGCCAATAATTTTATGGATTATGTGAGCAAAAAGAAAAATGTTCCTTTTGAGCTTCAGGCGTTTACCAGTGCGCAAAGCCTTATGGATTATGGAAAGAACCATTCTATTGAGCTGCTGCTGATATCGGATAAGGCAATGTGCGGGGAAGTGAGGGAGCTGGATATCGGGAAGATCATCATTTTGTCAGAGGGCGTACATCCGCCGGAGTTGGATCAGTATCCAAGCGTATATAAGTATCAGTCTTCCTCGGATGTGATCCGGGAAGTAATGGCCTGTTATGGAGAAGAAAAAACGGTGACTCCGGTTCAGTTCCCGGTACTGAAGAAGAATACGGAGGTACTGGGAGTGTATTCTCCTCTGGGCCGCTGCCTGAAAACGTCTTTTGCGCTTGCGCTGGGACAGATACTGGCCAGGGAGCGCTCCGTATTGTATTTGAATCTGGAGGAGTATTCCGGATTCGGGGAACTGATGGGGAAGACCTTTGATCATAATCTGGGTGATCTGCTCTACTATGTGCGTCAGGAGAACCAAAATCTGATCCTGAAGCTGAACAGTATGATTCAGACCGTTGGAAATATGGATTATATTCCACCGGTGCAGATACCGGCGGATATTTTGGAGACTCCGTGGCAGGATTGGGAAAAGCTGCTTCAGGAGATTATCATGCGGAGTTCCTATGAAGTGCTGATCATGGATATGGGGAACGGAATAAAGGATGTTTTCTGGCTGTTGGACCAGTGCAAAAGGGTGTATATGCCGGTGCTTTCGGATGTGGTTTCCGTAAGTAAGATCGCACAGTTTGAAAATCTTATGCGGATCTGGGATTACCCCGATGTGCTGGCCCGAACAGAAAAAATGAAGCTGCCCTATCATACGGGGCCTGCGGATTCTGCCGGGTATGTGGAACAGCTTCCCTGGGGAGAACTTGGGGATTATGTGCGGGCATTGCTCAGAAAGGAAGAGGCATGAACAGAGAAGCTTTTCAAAAAATGCGCGGCCGTCTTATGGAAAAACTGGATCTGGTCAGAGAATTGACGGATCAGGAGATCCTGGAGGAGATTGATGTATTGATTCTGGAGGATATGCGCCAGACGGGCCTGTCACTTTCCGAAAAGGTGGCTTTGCGCCAGGAGCTGTTTTATTCTGTGCGTAAGCTGGATGTGCTTCAGGAACTGATCGAGGATGAAACCGTGACAGAGATCATGGTAAATGGCCCGGATGCTGTTTTCGTGGAGCGGGCTGGGAAGCTGAGCCGCTGGGACAAGTGCTTTACCTCTGGTGAGAAACTGGAGGATGTGATCCAGCAGATTGTGGGTAAGTGTAACCGGGTGGTAAATGAGTCCATGCCGATCGTTGATGCGCGTCTGGAAAATGGCGCCAGGGTAAACGCGGTTATAAAGCCGGTGGCCCTGAACGGGCCGATCCTCACGATCCGCCGCTTTCCGGACGAGCCGATCACAATGGAAAAGCTCATACGGCTTGGCAGCATCACGGAACAGTGCGCATCATTTCTGGCCGCGTTGGTAAAGGCCCGTTATTCCATGGTGATCGGCGGCGGAACGGGAAGCGGAAAAACTACTTTTCTGGGAGCATTGTCCCAGTATATTCCGGCCGATGAGCGCCTGATCACCATAGAGGATAATGCTGAGCTGAAAATACAGGGGATCGATAATCTGGTGCGGCTGGAGGCGAAGCTTGCAAATATGGAAGGAGCTGCCTCCATCACCATACGGGATTTGATAAAGACTGCGCTGCGTATGCGGCCGGACAGAATTATCGTGGGAGAGGTCCGGGGAGGGGAGGCAGTGGATATGCTGCAGGCGTTGAATACGGGACATGACGGAAGCCTTTCTACTGCACATGCCAACTCCGCCGGAGACATGCTGAGCCGTTTGGAGACAATGACGCTCATGGGAGTGGATCTGCCGCTTGAGGCCATACGGAGACAGATCGCATCCGGAGTGGATATCCTCATTCACCTGGGGCGTATGCGGGATAAGAGCAGAAAGGTGCTGGAAATCGCCGAGGTCTGCGGCTTCGAAAAGGGCGAGGTGCGTCTGCAGCCGCTATATCAATGGCAGGAAGGCGTCGGCCTGGTAAAAAGGGCGGAGCTTAAAAACAGAGAAAAACTAATTCGTGCGGGGGTTGCTATATGAAGCGAAATTATGAAGAGTATCATTTCACAAAGAAGGAATTGCTGCGGTATTTTTCGGAGTGCCTGTTCCTGGGACTGGTTTTGGATTATCTGTTTTACAAAAGCTGGTGGGTGTTGCTGGCGGTAATACCTTTTTCAGCCGCTTTTATGAAATGGAAGAAAAGGCAGCTTATTTATGAGAGAAAAAAGAAGCTGAATTATCAGTTCAAGGATGCGCTGAATTCCCTGAGCGTGGCAGTTCAGGCAGGCTATTCTGTGGAGAATGCGGTGGCTGCATGTACGAGAGATCTGGAACAGCTTTACAGCAGGGATGAGGACATTATGGCGGAATTTTGTTACATAGTCAGCCAGCAGCACGTCAGCGTCCCTGTGGAGGAACTGTTTCTGGATCTGGGAAGGAGAAGCGGAATTGAGGATATTGAAAATTTTGCTTCCGTCTTTTATACGGCAAAGCGTACAGGCGGGGATATGTCGAAGATCATCCAGAAGGTTGCCCGGATGCTTGGGGATAAAATCGACGTGAAAAAGGAGATCGATGCAACGCTTGCGGCAAAAAAATCGGAGCAGATGATCATGAGCTTTATGCCTGCGGGGATCATCCTGTATCTTCAGCTTACATCCCCGGGTTTTTTGAGTGTGCTCTACGGGAATCCTTTTGGCGTATGTGCCATGAGTATTTGTCTGGGAATCTATGCGCTGGCTTACTGGCTTGGAAAAAGAATCGTGGCTATTGAAGTTTAAAATACCGGAAGAGAGGGCAGGATGCTGCCGGAAGGAGGATATATGTGGATCCATATTTTTATCATGGCTGGTATCGCCGGATTTGCCATAGCGGTGAAACTGGGCTGGCAGATGGGCGGTCCTTTGGATGACAAAGAGGGGAGGCGGCTGTTTTTGCTGGTGGCCCTGGCGGGGAATCTTCTGGGAATGGCCGTGACATTAAAAAGTGGAATGCCTAAAACATATGTCCGCGGATATACCATGGAGAAAGAAGAAACGGGTTCCTATGAAGAGCAGTTTTCGGTCTCCGTGGACGGAGAGGAGGCGGGAGAGGTTCAGATCCGGATTCCGGAAAAGGAACTTCCCGAAGAGGAAACGGCAGGAGAAACAGAGCAGGAGGTCTCCTCTGAGAAGGAATGGCAAAAGGAGCTTCAGGATGCCGTCGCCCGGTATAATCAGGAAAAAAGTGATCCCGATTATTATTATCTGCCGGAGGAGTGGGACGGAAGGAAGCTTATCTGGCAGCAAAAGGGAGATTCCTCCGGGCATATTCTGGCGGCCATGGCACTGATAGCAGCCTTTGGGGTGCTGATCCAGAGAAGCCGGAAAAAGCAGGAGGAGATGGCTGATCGTATGGAACAGCTTTTTATGGATTATCCCGCGCTGGTAATGAAATTTACGCTTCTGGTACAGGCAGGTATGACGGCCCGAAAGGCCTTTGAGAAGATTGCGCTGGACTATTCACGAAGAGGCAGGGAAAAGAAGCGATTTGCGTATGAAGAAATTGCAGCTGCCTGTTATGAGATGGACAGCGGTATATCGGAGGCCGAGGCGTACAGGAGATTTGGCGAACGGTGCGGGCATATTAAATATAAGACCCTTGCCACCCTTCTCATTCAGAATCTCCAGAAAGGCAGCAGGCAGATGGGCGATATGCTCGAAAAAGAATCCATGGAGGCATGGGACGAGCGAAGGCGAAAAGCACGGGTTCTTGGGGAAGCGGCGGCTACGAAGCTTCTGTTGCCTATGATGCTGATGCTTGTCGTAGTTATGGCTATTATTATGATCCCCGCATTTTTATCTTTTTATGGCTGAGGAGGTGAACCTATGAGAAAAATGAAACAATTTGTTATGGATTTCCTTCGGGAGGAGGATGCCATCGGGACTATAGAAATGATTCTTTTGCTTGTGGTCCTGATCGGATTGGTTATTATTTTTAAAGAACAGCTTACGGAACTGGTAAAGAATATTCTGTCAAAGATCACGAAGCAGAGTAATTCCATTTAATCCTTGAAGGGAGAGGTACCCATGGCAAAACGGGGAAGTATCACGGTGTTTTTTGCACTGATGATCAGTCTTTTCATGTCGCTGATATGTGCCGGTCTGGAATCCGTACGGATGGCATCTGCGAGAACACAGATTTTAAATAGTCTTGATATTGGCCTGTATTCCTTGTTCGGACAGTATGATAAGCAGCTTCTGGAAGATTACAGCCTGTTTTTTCTGGACGGCTCCTGCGGCAAAAATGAGCTGAATATGGCTGAAGTTTATGACAATATGGAAGCATACATAAAGCCGGTATTGCGGCAAAACAGTCAGAAGCTCATTCTTGAGCAGGGAGG
Organism: uncultured Blautia sp.; assembly: GCA_964528895.1. Classification (GTDB taxonomy): domain Bacteria; phylum Bacillota; class Clostridia; order Lachnospirales; family Lachnospiraceae; genus Blautia_A. The sequence goes on from CAZGTY010000016.1 coordinate 19,056, forward strand.
CTTCACCGGATACCGTCTGGCTACGGATGAGGACGGGGAAGTATTTTATCATCAGGTGATACAGTATATGAAGGATACCCTTGGAAGCCAGGGAGCACAGCTTCTCTTGGGAAAGATGCAGGACAGACAGCAGCAGACACAGCAGGCGGAGGAGAAAGGGCAGCAGGCGGAGGCGGGGGATTCCTTAAGTAATTATGATTCGGAGATGAACGCCGCCTCCCAAAACAGTCAGGAAGAGTATGAGCGTCAAAAGGAGCAGGGAATTGTTGACCAGAGCTTTGGCAGCGGCCAACCTGCGGTAAATCCCATTACCGTCATAAAACGTATACGAAGAATGGGAATTCTGGAGCTGGTTCTTCCGCGAAATTCCGGTGTTTCCGAAAGCAGGGTGGAAAAACAGTCGCTGTTATCCGGGAGAAGATTGGAGCAGGGGATGACGCTTTTTACATCTGTAAAAAAGGATGATTCTTATCTCTCTCAAATCTTATTCCAGGAGTATCTTCTGGACAAGCTTGGAAATTTCAGAAAACCCGGGACAGGGGATCTTCGGTATCAGATCGAATATGTGATCAATGGAAAAAACGGGGATATCGAGAATCTGAAGGCTACGGCAAACCGGCTTTTGCTTATAAGGGAAGGGGTGAATTTCGCTTATTTGGCGGCAGATTCACAAAAGCGGCTGCAGGCGGAGATTCTGGCACTTTCCATAGCCTCCGGCTTTTTGGTTCCGCCTGCGGCGTCTGTGATCGAAGGTGCGCTTCTCCTGTGCTGGTCCTTCGCGGAGAGTGTGCTGGACGTAAGAGAGCTGTTTCACGGAGGGAAGGTTCCTCTGGTAAAAAATGCTTCGAACTGGCAGCTTTCTCTGGAAAATCTGCCGAATCTTCTGGAAGGGCTGGACAGCCAGCGAAGGGGAACGTCTAGTGGGATGTCTTATGAAGACTATCTTCAAATACTGCTCCTATCCAAGAAAAAGGCGGTGAAGCTGAATCGGGGAATGGATATGATCGAACTGGCTGTCCGGGCAAAAAACGGACGGCAGGATTTTCGGCTTGATCAGTGCATTGAGGCGATCGAGGCCTTTGTAGAAGTCCGGGCAAACAGCCGGAAGATGTTTACTGCGGTTCGTCAGTATTGCTATGATTAGTACAGTGAATAATAAGCGACCAGCCATGTCGCCTGGTTTTGCATATACTTCGGTGGCGCCCGTCAGGGGTTATGCATGAATAAAAGGAAAGAGGTGTGAGGAGATGCTTTTTCAGAGAGAACATAAGATATTCATGAAAAAAAGATTAAATAAAATGAAATGGATCAGAGATATTCATGTGAAAGAATCAGAAAAAAGATTGTATGGGAAAAAAGAAAGGATCTGCTCTCCAGGCAGGATGGTTTCCGGGAGCGCCCCGACGAACGGCGGAATGATATTTCTCTCTGGAAAAGTATCTCCTTGCGTCTCTTTTCTGAGATGGAAAAGAGGAAGTCTTACTCTTGAGACCGCCCTGGTACTGCCGCTGTTTTTGCTGGGGATGGTGACATTGATTTCCTTTATGGATATTTACCGCATTCAGACCGTGCATCTGGCTGCACTTTGCGACAGAGTGAAGCAGGCGGGAATGTATGCGTACGGGACGGGAGGAGAAGGGCCGGAGGAGATCACGCTCCCGGATATATACGCCTATGAACCATTAGGCGGTCTGGTTCCTCTTTCCAGAGTCTGGTTTCATAATTCCGTGAAAGTTCACGCCTGGACAGGAAAAGCATATGAAGCCGCTCCGGAGGATGAGGAGCCTGCGGAGGAAATGGTGTATGTGACGGATACGGGATCCGTGTACCACAAAAGCACTGCCTGCAGTTATCTGAACCTGTCCGTGAACAGCGTATCCGGAAGCGCCGTGTCCGGACTGCGAAATGAAGAAGGAGAACGGTATTCTGCATGTGAAATCTGCAGCGCGGGCCAGCCGCCTGCGGGGGTAGTCTATGTTACAGGAAATGGAAACCGGTATCATAATCTGGAATCCTGCAGCGGACTAAAACGAACCGTGCGGTTGGTGAAGCGTTCCAGTGTAGAAAATCTGGCTGCCTGCAGCCGGTGCGGATAGAAAGAGGAGGTTTTGGTATATGAAAGCATTGCTGGAAAATATTTCCGGTTTCAATATACCGTTCAGGGAGACGGCGGTTATTATCTTCCTGATCGTTAATGGATGGCGCGATATAAGGACCAGGGAGATCCTACTGCCCTTTACGCTGGTTTTTGGGATCGTCTGCGGAGGAATCAGCTTCCTGACGGGGCATCCGCTGAGCGAATTTTTGATTTCCAGCGCTCTGAGCGGCGTGTTTGCGGGACTGAGCATTCTTTCCCATGGCAGGGTGGGGATGGGAGACTGCCTGGTTTTATTGGCCTTGGGGATGGCGCTGCATCCCGGAGAATTGTTGGCGGCGCTTAGCCTGGGAATGTTTTTTACGGTGATCCCGGCTATGGTCATGCTGCTGATCTTAAAAAAGGGCAGGAATGCGGAGCTTCCCTTTATCCCGTTTTTGCTGGCCGGATATATAGGAGGCCTTTGCTTATGGTAAAAATCAACCGGGGCAGCTTGACTGTGGAAGCAGCCTGTCTTATGCCGGTGGTTCTGCTGACCCTGATGGGGCTTCTTTATCTTTTCTTTTATGTTCACAACCGGGCATGGCTTACGGCTGCGGCTTATGAATCCGCGCTCTCCGGCGCTATGGAGGGAATCCGGGATGACGGGAAGATATACGAAACGGCGGATATGCGAAGCAGGGAGCTGGGAAACAGAGGATTTTTTGGGGCGGAAAATCTGTCGGTAAAAACAACCGATGGAAAAAAGGTGCAAATTACCTATGATTTGGACACGATGTCCGGCTACGAGGATTTTTCCTGGCATGTCCGGACCGAGGGGGAGGCTTCTGTCATCCGCCCTGTAAAGTGGATCCGAAAGGCAAAAGCAGCGCTGGAAATTTTTGGAGGTGGAGATGGATAAGAGAAAAAGGACAGTCTGGAGGAACCCATATGCGTGCGGATTATAAGCGTGATATGAATCATAATTACTTGATATTGGAGGAGGAAAAGGAGGTAAATACTGCTTCCTATCAGGTTCGTATACTGGTGGGAAATATAGTGCCGTCCCTGCTGAAATGTCATCTTCAGGGAATGGATGGGAGGGTTTTGTTTTTTTATGACATCACCTCCCGGCAATCGGTGAGCGCCCTGTTTGAGAAAAGAAAGCTGGGGGTGGAGGAGCTTCGAATCCTGTTCGGAAGCTTTGTGAGGGCTGTGGAGGAGATGGCGGAGTATCTCTTGAATCCGGGGCATCTGGTACTGGATCCCGCATATATTTTTCTGGATGCAAAAAGACAGGAGGTAAAATTTTGCTATCTGCCGGGGTATGATCGGGGAATCCGTGAACAGTTCCAGACGTTGACAGAGTACATATTGCCCCTTTTGGATCATCAGGACGGAAAGGCCGTGATCCTGGGATATGGGATTTACCGAAGAGCCATGGAGGATCAGTTTCATCTGGAATGTGTAAAGGAGGAGTTGTACGGAACAGGAAACCCTGTTTTCGCGGAGGTTCCTCTACGGGAGGAAAATACGGAGAAAGAACGGGAAGGGGCGGACGGACAGCAGGATATAAAAGGTCTGTGGGAAGAAAAGGAATGTCCGGGGAAAGCGGAGCGGGACTGTGATGGAGATTCCGGGTACATTCGGGAAAGAGGGGCGATGCTTTTTGGGGAGGATAATAGAGAAGCGGATAAACATCCCGGAAACAGCAATATGGGAAAGCTGCTTTTGGGATGCGCAGGATTTGCTCTGGTGATGTTGGGGATCATGGCGGCCTGTGTACTGGGATATTTGCCATGGATCGAGATTGAATGGCTGCTGGGAGGGACAGTGACGGCCATGGCTGCAGGATGCTTGTTGTGCTTTTTGTGGAATCAAAAAAGAAAGAAATCGGTCAAGGGGGAGGAAGAGCCCTGGCGGGAAAAGGCCAGACGAAATCTGGAGCAGCAGAAAAGAGAGGACAGCGAAAGCCTGAAGCCCTATGAAGAGGAGCAGAATATGAAAAAACAAAGTGTATGCAGGGAAGAGGAAGGCCGGCTGCCTGCGGGGAGATGGGACAGCCCCGGGAAATCTGCCGAAGGGGAAGAGTTGAAGGACCGGAAAAGCTTCATTTCTGAACAGGAGGAATTCGGGGAGACCGTGGTGCTTTTTGAGCGAAAGGAAAAGGGCCCGGCTACTCTGGTAAGCCGGGAACCGGGTGAGCTTGCTACGATTTATCTGGAACAGGAGCTGACAGTGATCGGAAAGCTTGCGGTGGCGGCGGACGCCGTACTGCCCCTTCCCACGGTAAGCCGGGTTCATGCCCGTATTCGAAGGCGCGATGGGGAATATTATCTCACGGATCTGAATTCCAGAAACGGTACCTCTGTGAACGGAGTCATGCTGAAGGGGGATGAGGAATATCGACTTCAGGAGGAAGATCAGGTGGATTTTGCACAGGCCAGGTATGTATTTTTGAAATAATTTTTTCCGGATCGGTTGTTCTATAATGGATGTGCTTTAAGAGCTGGGGCGTCATCCCAGAAACAGGTAAAAGGTAGTGCCGGTTCCGGGGACGCTTTCCACCTGGATGTTGCCTCCGTGAGCATCAATGATCTGTCTGGTGATGGCCAGACCCAGACCGGTACCGTTTTTTTTATGTGTGACAAAGGGAAGAAAAATGTCCTGTTTTTCCTCTTCACTCATGCCGCAGCCATTATCGCTGATGGTAATGCGGATACCTCTGGGAATGTGATTTGCGGTGAATGTGATCCTTCCATGTTCGTGCTGAATTGCCTGCCGGGCGTTTCGAAGAAGGTTCAAAAGAGCCTGACGCATTTTTATCTGATCCAGTGGAATGACAGGCAGATTTTTCGAGATATGGGTTTCCAGCATGATGCCGAGATAGTCCAATGTGGGCCGGGCAGAATCGGCTACACGGGTCAGATATTCGGTGGGGGAAACGGGGATCAGGGAGAGCCTTCGGGCATTATTATAAACGGACAGCTCTTCCAGAAGGTCTGTCATATAATCCAGGTTTTCCCGGATATTGTCAAAGTATTCCAGGTCTGCAATCTCAGGATATTTGCTGGATATAAGCTGTAATTCGCTGCTGACCAGGGAAAGGGGATTTCGTATTTCATGAGAAAGCCTGGACAGTGCAAAACGTAGTTCCGTATTTTGTTGTTCTAATGACACTGTTGTCTGCATATGATCACCTCATGGTGAGTGTAGCATCCGGATTTTTCCAAATCAACAAATTTCATATTGAAAAAAACGAGAAAATGCGACACAATAAAGGAAGTTAGTACCAAATAATGAAGGAGGAAATGAAAATGGAAAATTGTATTTTCTGTAAGATCGCCAATGGAGAAATTCCGTCAGCTACATTGTATGAGGATGAAAACTTTCGCGTTATTCTGGATCTTGGACCGGCCAGCAGGGGACACGCCCTGATCCTGCCGAAATCTCACGCAGCCAATATTTATGAATTGCCGGACGAGCTTGCGGGAAAAGCCATGATTCTGGCGAAATCCATGGCGAAAAAGATCACGGATGCGCTGAAGTGTGACGGCTTTAATATTGTGCAGAATAATGGGGAGACTGCCGGACAGACGGTTTTTCATTTTCATATGCATCTGATCCCCAGATATAAAAATGACGGCGTAGGGCTTACCTGGGTTCCAGGTACGCTTACGGATGAAGAGAAAGAAGAGATATTATCCAAAATTAAATAAATGTAGGGATTATACAAATGATGAAGAATGAGGATTTTCAGAAGATTTATTCTGAGTATCATAGATTCTCAGCCGGAGTTGCCTTCAAATTTGTAAAAGATAAAACATTGGCAGAAGATATCAGTCAGGAAGTATTTTATCATTTGTACATGGTGAAGGATACGATTGATATTTCCAATATGGCGAAGCTCCGGTCTTTGATCTTCACGGCCACCGTGAATAAGGTGAGAGATCATTTTCGTAAATCTGTTGTGAAGAACGAAAGCTGTATCCTTGATGAGGCGAATGGAGCGGAGTCTGAGGACTCCAGGTATGATCCGGAGAAAATGCTGCTTCGTATGGAAGAGAAGAAATATAGAAAGCTGATATTGCAGAAGCTTCACCGGGAGAAACCGGTGGATTACGATATGCTTATAAAGGTCAAGTATCTTGGTATGTCGCCAGATTCTGTTGCGGCAGAGTACGGTATTTCGAGAAACAATGTCAATAACCATATCTGGAGAACAAGAATCTGGCTTGAGAAGGAAATGGCGAAAATTTACGGAAATTCTGAAATATATCCGGCGATCAAACCTTCGCACATTCCTCGATCAAAGCTATGATCTGATGGATAGAATCGATTTTCTGACTGTCTGCCATAGCGTCCGTATAGGACTGTCGGTTTGCGTATAACCGGAGGATGGAGTCCAACAGAGTTTTTTCTGTGATCTCCTCTTCCTCCAGGACCATGCTGTAGCCCTGACGTTCAAAGGAGCGGGCATTCATGATCTGGTCGCCGCGGCTGGCCTTTGCAGGCAGAGGGATCAGAAGATTCGGCTTTTGCAGTGCATTGATCTCGCAGATCGCATTTGCGCCCGCGCGGGAGATGACCACATCGGCCAGAGCAAAAAGATCAGGGAGTTCCTTTTTGATGTATTCGTATTGTACGTAGCCCTCTGTGTCCGTGAGAGATTCATTTATCTTACCCTTGCCGCAGAGATGGATGACCTGAAACTCTTTCAGAAGGTCAGGAAGAATCTTTCGGATGTTTTCGTTGATAGAAGCTGCGCCCAGGCTGCCGCCGATCACCATGAGTACAGGCTTGCCGCTGTGAAAGCCGCAGAATTGTCTGGCGGCCTCTTTGTTTCCTGTAAGGAGTTCCTGACGGATGGGCGTTCCTGTAAGGACAGCCTTATTTTCCGGAAGACTCTTTACAGTTTCGGGAAAGTTACAGCAGACTCTGGCAGCGGATGGAATACATAATTTATTGGCCAGTCCGGGAGTCATGTCGGATTCGTGGATGATCGCAGGTATTTTACACTGCTTCGCAGCGATCACCACAGGGACGGTGACAAAGCCGCCTTTGGAGAAGATCACGTCTGGTTTCAGTTGTTTAAGAAGCTTTTTTGCCTCACTGAAGCCTTTTATTACCCGGAAAGGATCGGTGAAATTTTTTACATCAAAGTAGCGTCTCAGCTTGCCGGAAGAAATTCCGTAATATGGGACGCCGAGCTCCTCGATGAGTTTTTTTTCGATACCCTCGTAGGAGCCTATATAAGATATTTGATATCCGGCCTCCTGCAGTGCAGGAATCAGAGCAATGTTGGGAGTGACATGTCCGGCAGTGCCGCCGCCGGTGAGAACGATATGTTTCATAGGGGTTCCTCCTGAAAGATCAGTTATTTATTAAATATGAACCCCCATGGTCAAATTGTCAAGGAAAGTTCGTACTAGGAGATAAAAATGGAAAAAAAGTTTGCAGAAGACGATGAATTCGGTAAGCTGTTGGAAGAACAATTTGAAGAAGAAGTACGCATAATGGAAATGGAACTTTTTTCCGAAGAGGATTTACAGGGGGACGCCTCTCCTGGAGAGGCGGCAGCGTCCTATGAAAAGCTGGTGGAACGGCTGAAAGCGGACGGAATATACCGGGAAGATGGTGAGGCCGGGGAGAATGGAGAGAAGCCTGCGCCTGAAAAGAGACGGTTTCCGGTCAGATTCCGTTCTGCAGCAAAGGCCGCGGGTTTTTTGTTGGTCTGTGTGATCGGGGTATTTGCCGCCAGTATGACCAGTGAAGGTAATAGGAAATATGTGGTTGAAACTTTCCGATATATCACAGGTGATGAGAGAAGGTCACTTGTTGGAAATGATGAGAAAAATGAAGATGTTGACGAGAATGAATATCAGGCGATTAACGATATTAGGAGCAGATTAGGGATAGAGGTACCGGAATTTTTCTATCGGCCAGGCGGGTTCGAGTATCAAGGGTATAGTATCCAGGAAATTATGAGGGTGGCTCGTTTGGAATATATATATCATGATAATATTATAGTTTTAGTTATAGATGGAGAGGAAGAAAATTTATCAAGTGTAAGTAACATTGTTCATGGGGAAAATGTTGAAATTGTGACCACAGAGTTCGACAATATTGCTGTTGCGATTAAAGAATCAATAGATGATGGAGAGTCGTCTTATGCAGCGGAGTGGAAGAGGAATGATGCGGTATATTATATATCGGGGAAAATGGAAAAGAGTGAATTTTTAGAGCTAATTCGAAATATTGGATACCCTATTTGAATGAATGCTTGTGATTTTCTTTACTTGCGTGCGTATTATTTATTGTAAAGGAAGTTTACAATACAGAGGGGGTGAAGAATACAGTGAAATTCAGAAAAATGTTTGTGAAGGTTGCAGCAGTTGCGGCAGTTACGGTTGCCATGCTGATGCCGGCATCCGTGCAGGCTTCCAGTATTATGGAACAGGTTACGTCGGAGGAAACCACGGAAGATGAGGCTGAGGATACGCAGTACAGTCGGCTCAGAGGGAGTGACCTGAATTTTGGCAGTGTAAAAATCTCTAAGTTATCTGATCATGAAGTGGGTATATATGGATTGACCCAGGGACATCATGTGTGTGATAAGCTGTTCCTGAGCTTATATCTGGAACGTAAAGTGGATGGTGTCTATTCCACGTATGCTTACTGGCACTATACGGCGGAGGATGCTTCCAGTTTAGAGAAGAGTTTTGGTGTGCTTGTCCCGAGCGGTTACTATTATCGTGTACGAGGCTACCATGCGGCGGCAGATCTTGACGCTAATACAAAAGAAGCCGCTTCGACTTTAACGCAGGGTATTTGGGTTGGCTCATCGTCATAACAACTGAATAATGTTTTTTAGCTTCAAAGTCTGCCGTCTGTAATAAAAAACACCAGGCAGATTTCTTACAACTGAATAGCGAAACATGGGTGCGGTCTGGAGGATGACCATATGAAAAAAGAAACGAAAAAATACTTGTAAACTCCCCTTACCTTCCTACAGCGCGAAATGTTTGCAGTTACGTAAAAATCAAGGGCACATGATTTATACGACAAAAGAGCAAAGAAATTAAAAACCTACAGTCATTTCACTATTACTACCGACACACAATTTATTGTCTATTTGTCCTATTCATGTTGATTTTCAGAAGACTACTGTTAAAATCTCCCTTTACAGTGTATAATAAACGTAAACATCGTTGAAAAGCAGATGGAAGGGGGATTTTTATGAAAATAACTTTTATCGGAGCAACACATGAAGTAACAGGAAGCTGTTATTTTGTGGAGGGTGCAGGAAAAAAATTCCTTGTGGACTGCGGGATGGAGCAGGGGAAGAATTACTACGAAAATCAGGAAATACCTGTGAAATTAAGTGATGTGGATTTTGTACTTCTGACCCATGCGCACCTGGATCACTCCGGCAATCTGCCGGAAATTTATGGAAAGGGATTTAGAGGTCCCGTATATGCTACAGAGGCTACCTGTGATCTCTGTGATATTATGCTTCGTGATAGTGCCCATATTCAGATGTTTGAGGCAGAATGGCGCAATCGGAAAGCGCGCCGTCAGGGAAAAGAGGAGTATATTCCTGTATATACCATGGAAGACGCTCTTGGAGTGCTGAAAAAATTCATTCCATGCCCTTATGAGAAAAGGGTGATTCCTGCAGAAGGGATCAGCGTTCGGTTTGTAGATGCGGGTCATTTGCTGGGTTCAGCCAGTCTTGAAGTAAAAATTACAGAAAACGGACAGGAGGAGACAATTGTCTTTTCCGGCGATATCGGTAATCTTCATCAGCCTCTGATTCGTGATCCTGAATATCTTAAGGAAGCTGATTATGTGGTGATGGAATCCACATATGGAGACAGAAGCCATGGAGACCGCCCGGATTATGTGAGCGATCTGGCTGAGGTCATTCAAAGGACCTTTGATAGAGGCGGTAATGTAGTCATCCCTTCTTTTGCGGTAGGACGCACACAGGAGATGCTATATTTTATCCGGCAGATAAAAGAAGAGGGCAGAGTATGTGGCCACGATAATTTCACAGTTTACGTGGATAGCCCTATGGCGAACGAAGCTACTACTATTTTTGCAGAGCATCAATATAGCTGTTATGACGAGGAAGCATTGGAACTTACCAACCGCGGGGTAAATCCGATCGGCTTTCCGGGCCTTCGGACATCAGTCACAAGCGATGATTCCAGGGCAATCAACTTTGATGACTCCTGTAAGGTCATTATCTCCGCCAGCGGTATGTGCGATGCGGGACGTATCAAGCATCATCTGAAGCACAATCTCTGGGGTTCGCAGAATACGATTCTGTTTGTGGGATATCAGGCCAGCGGTACGCTGGGGAGATCACTTCTGGAAGGAGCAACAGAGGTGAAGCTTTTTGGCGAAAACGTCCATGTGGCGGCGGAAATCTGTCAGATGCCGGGAATCAGCGGCCATGCAGATGTAAACGGTCTTTTGGACTGGGCGAAAGCTTTTGAAAGAAAACCAAAGAAGGTGTTTGTCACACATGGAGAGGACAGCGTGACAGAAGCGTTTGCAGACCGTCTGCGAGAGGAATTGGGTTATAGTGTAATGGCCCCCTTCAGCGGTACGGTTTATGATCTGCTTCATAACATCTGCCTGCATGAGGCACAGGGAATCAGGATCGAGAAATCCACGGCAAGTCCGAAGACACAGAAAGCCAGCCGTGCCTTTGACAAGCTGGTGTCTCTTGGCCAACGTCTGATGACAGTTATCCGGAAGAATGAGGGATGTGCGAATAAGGATCTGGACCGTTTTGCCCGGGACATCCAGTCGCTTTGCGACAAATGGGACCGTCCGGACATCTCCTGAAAATTGTAAAGAATATGAGATAGAATAAGACATGGAAAAGCCCCCGGAATGATATACTCCGGGGGAATTTTCTGTCATCCCTTATAGGCAAAGGTGCCGCATTTGGTGTCGCGGCAGTCACAGGCGCCGGGGCCGTCGATATCAATAGCTGCGGCAACACATTTGCAATGATCATTGTAGGTGCATTCATGGGCTTTGCAGTCGATCTGGATCTTCTCGCAGCCGCAGCGTTCCGTACAGGTGTTTTTCATTGCGCCATTGCCTCTCTCGCGAAAGCTGCCGCAGCTTGTTTCGTCAGGATATCTGGCATCGTTGCCGATGACTTCAATTTCGCCTCTGGAACAGAGCTCGTTTTCGTTATACATGCAGGTTGTAGCGGAACAGTTTAAGATTGTCATTATTTTTTCCTCCTTTTTCGGGTTCCTGTTTCACAGGCCTGCTTCAGCATATCAACGATTCCCTGCGTGAAGACGCAAAGAACCCTGTTGATACGCTGAAGCGGCTGTGAACAGTAACAGTGTTTACAGAAAAACAAGAAAATATGTATTGTGCCGGACATTGTGCGGATGCTATAATGAAAAGCGCGTATCTGGGGAGGAATGTGTAAGGAAAAATACAGAAACATTGTGCCGCATTTATCGGGAATGGAGCGGAAAACCCGAGAAATGTGCTTGACACGCAGATGAAACTGTGGTATTCTGTCCAAGTACGTAAAGAAAACAAAGCAGAGTTCCACTCTCACCTCAGCGCACATGATGCGGCTCGGGTTAATATGTCACAGAAATCCGGAAGGCCGGGTCTGTTCCGGATGCGGTGCTGTGTATATTAGAAGTGTGGATTCTGTCCGCACTTTTTTCTGTACAGAGGGTGACAGAAGTCATGGTTATCATTTATCTTTATTACATGGAGGTGCAAGACAATTAGCAATTTAATGATTAACGAACAGATCAGAGACAAAGAGGTGCGACTGATTGGACCGGACGGAGCACAGTTGGGGATCATGTCTGCCAGAGAAGCGATGTTTAAGGCTCAGGAGGCAGGGCTGGATCTGGTGAAAATTGCTCCGCAGGCGAAACCGCCGGTATGCAAGATCATTGACTACGGGAAATACCGCTATGAGCTTGCCCGAAAGGAGAAGGAAGCAAAGAAAAAGCAGAAGATCATCGATGTGAAGGAAGTGCGTCTTTCCCCGAATATTGATACCAATGACTTAAACACTAAGGTGAATGCAGCCAGAAAATTTTTAAGTAAGGGCGACAGAGTGAAGGTAACGCTTCGTTTCCGCGGAAGAGAAATGGCACATATGGCCAGCAGTAAGCATGTGCTGGACGATTTTGCAGAGCAGCTTACGGATGTGGCTGTTGTGGACAAAGCGCCGAAGGTGGAAGGCAGAAGCATGACCATGTTTCTCAGCGCGAAAAAATAAAGGCAGTAACAATCCGGCAGAGGTCCTTTTGCGAGGGACTTTTTCCTGCATCGGATGATTGCAAATACAGATACAAGATCAAGGAGGAAATTATAATGCCAAAAATTAAAACTTGTAGAGCAGCAGCAAAGCGTTTCAAAAAGACAGGAACCGGTAAGTTGATAAGAAATAAAGCTTATAAGAGCCATATCTTAACAAAAAAATCTCAGAAGAGAAAGAGAAACCTGAGAAAATCTACTGTTGTTGACGCTACTAACGTAAAGAATATGAAGAAAGCATTGCCTTATTTATAAGAAGATAGAGAAGAAGACGAACAGGAGGAAATTAAGAAATGGCAAGAATTAAAGGCGGTTTGAACGCAAAAAAAAGACATAATCGTACATTAAAACTGGCTAAGGGCTACAGAGGCGCCCGTTCCAAACAGTATAGAGTAGCAAAGCAGTCTGTTATGAGAGCGCTGGCCAGCTCCTATGCAGGAAGAAAGCAGAAAAAACGTCAGTTCAGACAGCTTTGGATCGCACGTATCAATGCGGCAGCAAGAATGAACGGCTTATCCTACAGCAGGATGATGAATGGTCTTAAGAAGGCGAACATCGATATCAACAGAAAGATGCTGGCAGAGATGGCAGTGAATGATGCAGAAGGTTTCACAGCACTTGCAGAGATCGCGAAAAAAGCGGTATAATTCTTTCGCGGGATTATTTTGATTAAAGCTTCATAATATACAGCATACGGGGATATGCCGGTACTTTGTTATATATGCAAAGGGGTCATAAATCCTGTCGGTTTATGCGATAATTATTAAATTTTCATAAATTACCACTTGCAATAGAAAAGACATAATGCTATAATAACCTACATTAAAGCATTAGCGAAAGAAAGTCAGTGGAAGCCAAAGCCGGCTGGGACACCAGTGCGGCTTTTTTACCTATTTATGATGTGACCGGAGGTTGCTGACGCTCGTGGATGCAAATATATTAAGGAGGAGATTTATTATGAGTAACTGGAAAAAAACAGTTGGCGTTGCTATGGCGGCAGCTATGGCATTGGGCGCTGTGGCACCTGTATCTGTATTTGCAGAGGAAGAGACATTTAAGATCGGTGTGATCGGACCGATGACCGGCGACTATGCACAGTATGGTCTTGGAGTTTATAATGCAGCTAAGATCGCGGCAGAGGAAATCAACGAGGCGGGAGGAATCAACGGCTATCAGGTAGAGATACTGGATGCAGGCGATGACCAGGGTGATCCGGAGAAGGCTGTAAATGCTTACAATGACCTTCTTGACAAGGGAATGCAGATGCTTTGCGGTACCGTTACATCCGGCGCTTGTATAGCGGTAAGCGCCGAGGCTGCAGAGTCCACTTTCCTGTTCACACCGTCAGGAAGTGCCGTTGACTGTATCACAGCCGGCAGCAACGAGTTCCGTATGTGCTTTACTGATCCGGCTCAGGGTGCAAAATCCGCACAGTATATTTCTGAAAAAGGGCTTGCAAGCAAGGTCGCAGTTCTCTATGATTCCATGGCAGACTACAATGTAGGTATTCATGATTCCTTTATTGAGGCTGCTGGTGAGTATGAGCTGGAAATAGTTGCGGACGAAGCTTACACTACAGACAGCAACACAGATTTCTCCGTACAGCTTTCCAAGGTTAAAGAGAGCGGCGCAGAGCTCCTGTTCCTTCCAAACTACTATTCTGACAATGCGCTGATCCTTCAGCAGGGCGCTGATGCAGGTCTTGAGGTTACATATTTTGGAGTAGACGGTATGGACGGTATTCTTAGTGTAGAAAACTTCGATACCTCTCTGGCAGAGGGCGTTATGCTTCTGACACCATTCTCCGCTACATCTGAGGATGAGGCTACGGTTAATTTCGTTACGGCTTACAATGAAGCAAATAACGGTGAGACACCGAACCAGTTTGCGGCAGATGCTTACGATGTAATTTATGCTATTAAGCTTGCGGCAGAGGATGCGGGTATTACACCCGATATGTCCAACGAGGAGATCAGTTCGGCTATGTCTGCTTCCATGCTGAACATCGAGCTGGATGGTCTGACCGGCGCTGCTAAATGGACAGAGGACGGCGAGTGCGACAAGGATCCGAAGGCCGTTGTTATCAAAGACGGCGTTTATGAGATGATGGACTGATCTATTCATAGATGGTGTTATGATTTCAGTGACACTTCCCTGATTGCGCAGGGGATTGCCGTTTAAGATACGGGGGACGGTTACCTGTGTAAGGAACCGCTCTCCCGTTCTTTATTGTAAAGGAAATTATACTGTAATGTTCCTGTATGATAAAAAGGCTCCGCGCAGAATATGACCAGATGCATCAGGAAATATGCATTTTAGGAAATATTGAACGGTAACCATAAATCTATTTTACGAGGTGCACTATGAGTTTTATATCTTATTTAAAGGATGGTATAAGCCTGGGCAGTATTTATGCGATCATCGCATTGGGATATACGATGGTGTATGGTATTGCGAAGATGCTGAACTTTGCTCATGGAGATGTCATCATGGTAGGTGCGTTCGTGATTCTGACCGCTATTACCAAGGCTGGCATGTCCCCATTGGTTGCGGTACTTCTGTCTGTTGTACTGTGTACAGTGCTGGGTATTACTATTGAAATGGTCGCTTATCGTCCGCTGCGTAAGGCATCGTCCAATCTGGCGGTCTTGATTACGGCGATCGGCGTCAGCTATCTGCTGCAGAATCTGGCGCTGCTGATCTTCGGCGCAGACGCCAAGAGTTTCGTAACAGTGATCGATGTTCCCACATTGAATCTGTTTGACGGACAGTTATCTATTAAAGGCATTACTATTGTAACGATTGCTGCATGTATTATTATCATGGTTGGTTTGACGCTTTTTGTTAAGAAAACAAAACCCGGCCGTGCCATGCAGGCTGTTTCTGAGGACCGCGATGCGGCTCAGCTGATGGGCGTCAATGTAAGTGGTACGATCTCCCTGACCTTTGCCATCGGTTCCGGCCTTGCGGCAATTGCAGGATTGCTCCTTTGCTCTGCTTATCCTACGTTGACTCCCTATACAGGCGCCATGCCCGGCATCAAGGCGTTTGTAGCTGCCGTATTCGGCGGAATCGGATCTATTCCGGGCGCTATGGTGGGCGGCATTCTTCTGGGTGTCATAGAGATATTCGGGAGAGCATACATATCTTCTCAGGTGGCGGACGCTATCGTGTTCGCGGTTCTGATTATCGTGCTTCTGGTGAAACCTACCGGATTGTTCGGCAAGAACATCCAGGAGAAAGTGTAAGGTGGCCGGTATGAAAAAGAACATGAATAAAACAACTAAGAATAATATGATTACATATGCAATGGTCATTGTAATTTTCATAATAGTACAGACTCTTTCATCAACAGGAAATCTCTCCAATCTGCTTACCGGCCTTCTGGTACCTCTGTGCGTATACACCATAGCCGCTATTTCCCTGAACCTGGTGGTGGGATTTTCCGGCGAGCTGAGTCTGGGTCATGCGGGGTTTATGTGCGTGGGAGCCTATTCCAGCGCCATTTTCTCACAGATAATGGGAGATTCTATGCCCTCAGTACCACGGCTGATTGTGGCGATACTCATCGGCGCGGCGGTTGCCGCAGTGTTCGGCGTGTTGATCGGCATCCCCGTACTTCGCCTTCGCGGCGATTATCTGGCCATTGTAACATTGGCTTTTGGAGAAATCATTAAGAATCTGATCAATGTTCTGTATGTGGGCTATGATGAGGAGGGGCTTCATGTGGCTACCAGCGCTGCCTCTCTGAAGGTGGCGGCAGGGGGCAAACAGATCTTAAAGGGCGCTTTGGGTATTTCCGGTACATCCACCCTTTATAAGGATATTAAGCCCTATTTCTTCCTGATCGGTATTATTTTGATCCTGATCACGCTGTTTATCGTGCAGAATCTGGTGAATTCCAGAAGCGGACGTGCGATCATGTCCACCCGCGACAACCGTATTGCCGCCGAGTCCGTAGGAATCGATATTACAAAATATAAGCTTCTCGCATTTACTGTTTCAGCGGCGCTGGCAGGTGTGGCGGGCGTACTCTATGCGCACAATCTTTCCATGCTGAAGGTGTCTACATTTGACTACAACTTATCCATCATGATTCTGGTATATGTGGTTCTGGGCGGTATCGGAAACGTGAGGGGGTCTATCATCGCTACGATCATCCTGTATGCGCTGCCTGAGCTGCTTCGTGGATTCTCCACATACCGTATGCTGATCTATGCTATCGTGCTGATCCTCATGATGCTCTTTAACTGGGCGCCTGCGGCACGCGACTGGAGAAGCCGGGTGATGGAAAAGCTCAAAGGAAATAAACAGAAGGGGGCGGCGTGAGTTATGGCATTATTGGAGATAAATCATTTGTCCATTCAGTTCGGCGGCCTTCGCGCAGTTGACAATTTTAATATCAGCATTGAAAAGGGACAGCTTTACGGGCTGATCGGCCCTAACGGCGCCGGGAAGACCACGGTGTTTAACCTGCTGACCGGTGTTTACAAGCCTACGGAGGGCATTATAAAGCTGGACGGTACGGATATCACCGGCAAAAGCACCATAGAGATCAATAAGGCCGGAGTGGCCAGAACCTTCCAGAATATCCGCCTTTTCAAGGATATGCCGGTTCTGGACAATGTGAAGGTCGGACTTCATAATCATCATCCGTATTCTACTCTGACCGGGATACTGAGACTTCCGAAGTACTATAAAGTGGAGAAGGAAATGAATGATCGCGCCATGGAGATACTGAAGGTCTTTGACCTGGATAAGGAAGCACACCTTCTGGCAGGTAATCTTCCCTATGGTAAGCAGCGTAAGCTGGAGATCGCCAGGGCTCTGGCCACGGATCCGAAGCTCCTTCTTCTGGATGAGCCGGCAGCAGGCATGAACCCCAATGAAACCCAGGAGTTGATGGATACCATCCGCTTTGTGAGGGATCATTTTGATATGACCATTCTTCTCATCGAGCATGATATGAAGCTGGTTGGCGGTATCTGTGAAGAGCTGACTGTGCTGAATTTCGGCCAGATTCTCACACAGGGCGAGACGTCCGTGGTACTGAATGACCCTGCAGTGATCACTGCATATTTAGGCGAGTAGGAGGAGCGGGCAAATGGCAATGTTAGAGGTTAAGGATCTGCATGTTTATTATGGCGTGATCCAGGCATTAAAGGGGATTTCCTTTGAGGTTAATAAGGGCGAGGTCATTGCCCTGATCGGCGCAAACGGCGCTGGAAAGACTACCACGCTGCATACTCTTACCGGACTTCTTCCGGCGAAGCAGGGCAGCATTGTCTTCGAGGGCAGGGATATCACCAGGGTTCCGGCGCATAAGATCGTAGAGATGGGTATCGCTCATGTGCCGGAAGGAAGACGTGTATTTTCCCAGCTCAGCGTATATGAGAATCTGATCATGGGTGCGTATACCCGTAAGGATAAGAACGAGATCGCCGGGAATCTGGCAAATGTTTACAGACGTTTCCCCCGTCTGGAGGAACGTAAGGGCCAGCGGGCGGGAACCCTTTCCGGCGGCGAGCAGCAGATGCTTGCCATGGGCAGGGCCCTGATGAGCAGCCCCAGGCTCATCGTTATGGATGAGCCGTCCATGGGTTTGTCTCCGATCTTTGTGAATGAGATCTTTGATATTATTCAGAAGGTCAGCGATGGCGGGACAACGGTTCTTTTGGTAGAGCAGAATGCGAAAAAGGCCCTTTCCATCGCAGACAGGGCGTATGTTCTGGAGACGGGTAAGATTTCCCTGGAAGGAAAGGCGGAGGAACTGCTCCACAATGAATCTGTACAGAAAGCATATCTGGGAGAATAGGAGGTAGCTTTATGGATAACTTTGTGATTACAATTGCAAGAGAGTATGGAAGCGGCGGGCGTACCGTGGGCGAAATGCTTGCAAAAAAACTGGGAATTTCTTACTATGATAAAGAGATCATTCAGATGGCGTCCGATGCGAGCGGTATTGATGTGGGCCTCTTCGGAAAGGTCGAAGGGGGCGAGAAGGTAAAGGGTTCCCTGTTTAATAAGACAGGTCTTTACAAAGGCAATCTGATCCCTCCCAACAGCAAGGAGTTTATTTCCGACGAGAATCTGTTTAATTATCAGGCCAAGGTCATTCATGATCTGGCAGAGAAGGAGTCCTTTGTGGTGGTTGGACGCTGTGTAAATTATGTCCTGAAGGATCGCCCCAATACGCTGCGCGTGTTTGTTCATGCGCCCTGGGAGTATCGTGTGGAGAAGTCCTTCGCGAAGATCTCCGGCACAAGGGACGATGTGGAGAAATTTCTTCTGAGGGATGATAAGCGCAAGATGGAGTATTACCGCCGTTTTGCAGGCGGTGTCTGGAATGATGCTACGAATTATGATCTGTGTCTGAACAGTGCGAAGCTGGGATTTGATAAGTGTGTGGAAGAGATTGAGTACACTATGAAGCTGATGCTTTCCGAATAAAAGGCTGTGCGTGCGCGCCGGTGGTTCCTGTTTGAACCGCCGGCGTTTTGTTTCCCCGCTGCCGCCCCTTCGGGCTCCGCGCCGCCCTGCACGGGGATGGAAGTAATCTTTTATAAAGCAGTAAATACGCGTTACTTTTCCATAAGCAAACCCATGGCAGATTTTCGCACATTTTGCGAGCATAGCGATC
>CAZGTY010000016.1:38192-49972 GCA_964528895.1 uncultured Blautia sp.
TTTTCCATAAGCAAACCCATGGCAGATTTTCGCACATTTTGCGAGCATAGCGATCAATAGGCGGCGGAGCAAAATGAAGAAAATCAACGGGTTTGCGTTGGAAAGTAACGGCGTATTACTGCCTTTGAAAAATCCTTTCCCATCCCCTGTGCAGGACGGCGCGGAGCCCGAAGGGGCGGCAGCGGGGAAATCGGGGCGGCGGATTCGAATAGTGTTGTTATTTTTGTCATATATTATGGCAAAGTGGTTTGGGTGGAAGCGGATGAATAAGGGCAGATGGTGGACTTCTGCAATGCTGGCGGCTGCATTATTGGCTGCGGGACAGCTTGTAATAAAGGGTGGAGTACAGGAGACGGGGATCGGGGCGGCCAGGCTGATAGCAGGAAAAGGAATGGTGCGGCTGGTGGCAAAGTCCATAGGGCTTCCCCATGCATGGGGAGCGCTGCAGCGCATCGAGACAGGCGAATGTGAAGAATGTCCGCGTGTGGCGTTGACC
Source organism: uncultured Blautia sp. (assembly GCA_964528895.1). GTDB lineage: Bacteria > Bacillota > Clostridia > Lachnospirales > Lachnospiraceae > Blautia_A. The sequence goes on from CAZGTY010000016.1 coordinate 38,689, forward strand.
TTTGACGACGGCCCGAGCAAAAAATACACGCCCCTGCTGCTGGATGGTCTGAAGGAGCGGGGCATACACGCCTCATTCTTTCTCATGGGAAAAAATATCCGGGGGAACGAAGAGCTGGTTCGAAGAATTCAGGAGGAAGGCCACCTGATCGGTAACCATACATATAACCATGTACAGTTGGACAAAGTGTCCGCAGCCACCGCAAAGGAGGAGATCGAAAAGACCAGCAACGAGATATATGAGATCACAGGAAATTATCCCGTTTACATGCGTCCCCCTTTCGGCGCCTGGCGGAAAGACCTGGAGCTGAACGTGGAAATGTTTCCGGTAATGTGGAGTATCGACACTCTGGACTGGCAAAGTCAAAATGTGGCGTCCGTAGTGGAAATTGTGGAAAAACAGGTAAAGGACGGGTCCATCATACTGATGCATGACGGATACGAGAGCTCCGTGGAGGCGGCCTTCCGGATTGTTGATATACTGCTGGAAGCAGGATATGAATTTGTTACGGTAGACCAGATGCTGATACCATAGGGCGCCGCTCCGGCTCCCGTTCAGAAATATTGCGCCTTTCACTTGACATCCTCTAAAGAAAGCTTCACAATAAACATATTCAAAATGACCGCAAACATAAAACCGACAGGAAATATTTCGAGAAACAGGGAGCAGAAAATATGGATTTATTTGAATACGCGAAAACGAAAACTCTGGACAGGGAATCGCCTCTGGCGTCCAGGCTGCGGCCGGAAACCCTGGAAGAGGTAGTGGGACAGGAGCATATCCTGGGCAGGGATAAGCTGCTCTACCGCGCCATTAAAGCAGATAAGCTGACATCGGTTATCTTTTACGGACCGCCGGGCACAGGAAAGACTACGCTGGCCAAGGTGATCGCAAATACCACCAGCGCCGTCTTTACCCAGATCAATGCCACCGCGGCGGGCAAGAAGGATATGGAAGAGGTGGTAAAGCAGGCCCAGGACGATCTGGGTATGTATGGACGCAAGACGATACTGTTTATCGATGAGATCCACCGCTTTAATAAGGGGCAGCAGGATTACCTTCTCCCCTTTGTGGAGGACGGCACGATCATCCTGATCGGCGCTACCACGGAAAACCCGTATTTTGAGGTGAACGGCGCGCTCATATCCCGGTCCATTATATTTGAACTGAAAGCCCTCAGCGTGGAGAATATTAAGACGCTGCTTCTGCGGGCGGTCAACGATTCCGATAAGGGGCTTGGAAGCTATGAAGCGGTCATTGATGAGGAAGCTTTGGAATTTCTGGCGGACATGGCGGGAGGCGATGCCAGAAATGCGCTGAATGCGGTGGAGCTCGGCGTACTTACAACTCCCAGAAGCGATGACGGGAAAATCCATCTGACTCTGGACGTGGCGGCTGAGTGTATTCAGAAGCGGGTGGTAAATTATGATAAAAAGGGTGATAATCACTATGATATCATCTCGGCATTTATTAAGAGCATGCGGGGTTCTGACCCGGACGCGGCCGTCTATTATCTGGCAAAGATGCTCTATGCGGGGGAGGATGTGAAATTTATTGCCCGGCGTATTATGATCCTGGCTTCCGAGGATATCGGAAACGCGGATCCCCAGGCGTTGGCTGTAGCTGTGGCTGCGGCTCAGGCTGTAGAGAGGGTGGGTATGCCGGAGTCCCAGATTATTTTATCCCAGGCGGTTACCTACATGGCCTGCGCTCCCAAAAGCAACGCGGCGGTCAATGCCATCGGAGCCGCCATGGACAGCGTAAAACATACCAGAACAACAGTACCGGCACATTTACAGGATGCTCATTACGGAGGCCACGAAAAACTGGGGCGTGGCGTGGGATATCTGTATGCGCACAATTACCCGAATCATTATGTGGAGCAGCAGTATCTGCCCTCGGAGATCCTTGGAGAAAAGTTTTATATTCCCGGGGATATCGGCTATGAGAAGCAATTAAAAGAATATATGGCAAAAATAAAAGGAGGAGCTAAATAAGCTCCTCCAAAATCGTTTCATATAGCTTCTGGCATTTCTTTTCCCAGTTTCTGCACATGGATCTTGCGGCCTCCTGATTGGGTGCGCTGATATTCAGATCCACAAGCGAGGTATTTTTTTCGATTAACTGGCAGCGGACGGTACAGCCACCCTGGGGAGTTTCGTAGTAATCCGCAGAGGTGAGAAATCTTTCCGGTACGGCACATCCCAGATTGTTCAGATAGACCTTGATTTCGCCCCGGATTTCCGGGGATATTTCCTTTTCGAAGAAGGACAAAGCTTCCGTCCCTTCCGGTGTGATTTCATAGCAGGAAGTATTTCCGGAGACCTGTTTGTCCAGAAAATTTGTTTCCACCAGCTCGGAGAGCGCCTGCTGAAGCTGAAAGTAGTTGGTGTATTCCCGCTCCAGAATGAATTCTGACATCTGTGAATTGGAGAGCGGCGTCCGGGCGTTGTCCAGCATGTATAAAATAATCAGTTTGCATATGGTAAAAGGTGTTGCCATAGAAACCTCCTTTTATTTGATGGGTTCCAGAGCTTTGCCCTGATAGCTCCCCCGGATTTTCATCTCATGGTGCAGCATATTCAGAACCTCGCGTTTTCGGCTGGCCCAGAGCGGTGCGAGCAGAAGCTCCTTCGGACCATCCCCGGTCATGCGGTGGATCACAATGTCCGGATTAAGATGCTCCAGGCAGCTTATAACAAGGTTCAGGTACTCATCCCTCTCGTATGTCCGGAACTTTCCCTGAAGATAATCCGCTGCCAGATCCGTACCCTTCAGGATATGGAGAAGCTGCAGCTTGATTCCCTGGATATCCTGTTTATTAAGATAATCTATAGTTTCCAGGATATCCCCGGCGCTTTCACCGGGTAATCCGAGAATGGTATGGACGATTACCTGGATTCCCCGGCCGCGTAAATCGGACACTGCTTTTTCAAAGCAGGACAAAGGATAACCTCTGCGGATGTAGGCGGCAGTCTGCTCGTGGATGGTCTGCAGGCCCAGTTCTGTCCAGACGGGCTTTTCCCTGTTCAGGGAAGCTAAAAGATCCAGTACGTTATCGCCCAGACAGTCCGGTCTGGTACCGATGGAAAGAGCCGCTACCGAGGGATGGGAGACAGCTTCCGTAAAAATTTTCTTCAGATATTCCACGGGGGCGTAAGTATTGGTATATGCCTGAAAATAGGCGATATATTTCCGGATGGGCCGCTTCTTTTGAAGGACTGCAATCTGACTGTCGATCTGCTCTGTGACAGAAAGAGACGCATCTGCGGCAAAGTCACCGCTGCCGCCTGCGCTGCAAAAGATACAGCCCCTGGTTCCGAGGGCGCCGTCCCGATTGGGGCAGGTCATGCCGCCGTTGAGGGTAACCTTATATACCTTTTCCCCAAACTGCTCCCTGAGCATATAGTCCAGAGAGTGGTAAGGCTTTCCATTCCAGGTCCTCATTTTGATTCTTTCATAATATCGGCTTCCAGCTGATCCAGAGGGCTTAATTCTTCGTCCTCCTTGGGAATGTAATTGTCAAAGATCTTCCGGAAGAAAAAGGAGTGGCAGTATGCTATTGTGGCAAAGCCCAGAAGTACGATGAGCATCACGGCAGTGGACTGAAGCTGCGCATTTGATACGAAAAAAGGTATGATGGGGATCGCGGAAATCACCAGCATAAGCAGCGTATAGGGAAGATGCCGGATGGACATCAAAAAAGCGTTATTAAAGGTGTTCTTGATAGTATTATAAAACTTCGCCAGGACCGGATATATGTACAGCAGCAGGATGACATATATCAGAGAAAAAGCTACCAGGAAGCAGTAGAGTACATTGGAAAGGGCGCCGGTCATACTCGTAACAATGCGAAGATCAAAGAAAAGGATGATGCCTGCGATCAGCATGATTATATGAATGATAGTGGCCTGTTTAAAGTTTTCTTTAAAGGATTTAAAGAAGCTTCCGGCTATGTGCGAGTCTTCATCGCGCACCATCTTTAAAGTTACATAGTACATGGCTGTCGCGGAAGCCCCGATGGTGACTATGGGAAGACAGCAGACGATGAAAAGAATGTTCAGTATTATGATGTCTGCCACCCGGCCCATAAAGGTAAAAAATTTATTATCCGGATTAAAAATAGTTCCCATATGCTCAGATCCTTTCTTTAGCGATAAATGACTCTTTATCATTCAGTATAGCGAAATCATCCGGAAAAAGCAATGTAAAATAGTATGCACAAATGGAGAAAAAATGATAATAGTTGATATTTTCAGGAAAATCGCTTGCTTATCATGTTTTAACGTGTTAAAATATTTACATGGGAAATTGACCTGATCAAAGGAGCATAAGCATGAGTAAAAAGATAAGAACAGAAGCAGTGGATCATCTGTTTGAGGCCATTCTGTGTCTGAAGGATAAAGAGGAATGTTATACCTTTTTTGAGGATGTATGCACGATCAATGAACTTCTTTCGCTGTCCCAGCGTTTTGAGGTTGCGAAGATGCTGATGGATAAACGCACATACCTGGACATTTCAGAGAAGACAGGCGCATCTACCGCTACCATCAGCCGTGTAAACCGTTCCCTGAATTATGGAAACGATGGTTATGAAATGGTATTTGCCAGAATGAAGGAAAAAGAAGAAAAGAAGTAAGAAAGAGGTAAAAAGCCGCCGGTACATTATGATTGGGAGAAATGTGCCGGCGGTTCTTTTTCTTACATATCCAATTTCATATTTCCGAATCGGATCCAGCCTTTTTTTCGCATGAACTCGGATACTGCCAGTGTAAACACCGCAGGCAGGAAGAACTGAAGAAGAAGGATCTTGATCAGTACCACGGCGGGAGAATCATAGGCGACCATGGTCTGCCAGGTCATGATCTGTCCTACAAAGCCCGCGGAGCCCATGCCTGAGCCCGTAGCATTGCACTGCATGTTAAAAAGCATGGTTCCCATAGGGCCTGTGATGGCGCTGGAAATAATAGCCGGGAGCCAGATCACAGGTTTTCGTACAATATTCGGGACCTGAAGCATGGAGGTTCCGACGCCCTGGGCAATGAGACCGCCTATTTTGTTTTCGCGGTAGCTGGCGACAGCGAAGCCCACCATATTGCAGCAGCACCCGATCACTGCAGCGCCCGCAGCCAGTCCGGAAAGATTCAGTATGATCCCCAAAGCTGCGGAACTGATAGGAAGGGTCAGGATCATACCCATGAGAACGGATACCACGATACCCATGAGAAAGGGCTGCTGCTCCGTTCCCCAGTTGATGATATTTCCGAGACCCGTCATAAAGGCGGAGATGGGAGGGCCGAGGATCAGGCCCACTGCGGAGCCTCCCAGGATGGTTGCCAGGGGAGTCACGAGAATATCTATCTTTGTTTTTCCGGAAACGAGATGTCCAAGCTCAATGCCGACCAACGCTGCGATAAAAGCGCCCAAAGGCTCGCCGGGGCCGGAGAAGACCATAGCGCCGTCGACCAGTACCGTACCGGCAAGAAGCTTTCCGGCGAAGCCGCCCACCATACCGGCGGTGGCGGCGGAGAAGGTCACCAGGGGGCTTTCCCTGAATTTGTATGCTACGCCGATAGCAATGCCGGCGCTGGTCATGGCAGCAGCCACCTTTCCCAGAACGTAGACCATTTCACCCACAGAGCCCGGAATAAAGGTTCCGATCTGCTGGATAATGGTGCCGACGATCAGGGTGGAAAAAAGGCCCAGTGCCATGCCGCTGAGTCCGTCGATAAAAATATGGTTCATTATTTTTTTTAATTTTTCCATAATAAAGCTCCCTCTTGACAGCTGCATTTACACATGTCTTGTCAGTAAGGGAGTTTATCACAGTTTTTTGGAAAAATCAAGAATTTGTTTCAGATTCTTTTATTTCTCTTTCTTTGGCTTTTCCTTTCGGGCTTTTTTATTCTCTGACGCGGGGCGCATATCGTCTATGAGATTTTCGATTATGTTTTTTTTCATGTACACGTCGAAGGCGAGAAGGCAGATAAAGGAAAAGGTCTTTAAAAGTTCCTGGTCCCGGTCATCGGCATCCGGAAAGGTCTTCTGAGATACGTCGTAGCATCTGCGCAGATCCTCCTTCAGGGTTTCAAGGTGATCCTCTTCCATACCGAATACTTCATTGTAGATGTAGGTGAGATCACGGTCGCTTTCGGAATTAAAATATTTTTCCGTGATGGGCTCCAAAAGCGTCTGAATATCATTGATGGTCAGGATGTTTTTAAAATAGTAAATAAAAATCAGAAGCAGCATGTGCTCTCTGCTGTAGCGCTTTTTTTCGGGAGAGGGCAGCAGGTGATTTTTCGCATAATTATTGATCATGGTCTTTGTCAGAATCTTATCCTCCGGATAGCGCTTCCTGCCTGAGAGCCTTGACTCCATAAAGGTTGTCACCTGATCCATGTAGAGATCGATATTAGGCAACTCATCGGGTTTGATATAGTCTGCATGAGCCAGGGTATCCAGAATTCGATCGATCATATTTTTGTTATCCATAGTTGTTCTTCACCTCTACTCCCTATTATATAGTTTTAATTACTACTTGTAAATGTTTTTTTGAAATGGAATGATAAATAGCCATCGGCGTCAGCGAAGCGGCCTGGTGGATTTTGCTGTAGTGTCCTCCCCCACGGAGGCGGCTGCCATTGACCAGATTCTTTTAATGATACGAAATGATCTGGGGCTGGGATTTCTGCCTGAGGCCTTTGCTTCGGATGCGCTGAAAAAGATGTTTTTTGAGAGCAGAGAGGAGGGGGAAACCGGAAAAGAAGATTGCGGATAAATAGAATATCTGTTCGTTTTTCAATTGCAGGCAGGAAAAAGATGTGGTATATTATTTTTTACAGCAAATGAAAGAATTGCCATTTCCTATAGAAATTAACAGGGGATCAGATTATGAGTATATATGATACTTTAAATGAAATGCAGCGGCAGGCTGTCTATCACACCGAGGGACCGCTTCTTATACTGGCAGGAGCGGGCTCCGGAAAGACGAGAGTGCTGACGCACAGAATAGCCTATCTCATTGAAAAAAAAGGTGTTAATCCGTGGAATATCCTTGCCATTACCTTTACCAACAAGGCTGCTCAGGAAATGAGGGAGCGGGTGGATAAGCTGGTGGGATATGGGGCGGAGAGCGTGTGGGTTTCTACCTTTCATTCTACCTGTGTGCGGATCCTGCGCAGATACATAGACCGTCTGGGGTATGACAATAATTTTACTATTTATGATGCGGATGATCAGAAAACACTTATGAAGGAAATCTGCCGCAAGCTGAATATTGATACGAAGATTTATAAAGAGAGGGCACTGCTGGCTCAGATTTCCCATGCCAAGGATGAGCTGGTAACGCCGGACATGATGGAGACGAATACCGCAGGAGATCATAAAGCGAAGAAGGTCGTGGCTGTTTACCGTGAATATCAGGCTTCCCTTCGGAAAAATAATGCCCTGGATTTTGACGATCTGATCGTGAAGACCGTGGAGCTTTTTCAGAATTGCGGGGACGTGCTGGAGTACTATCAGGGGCGGTTCCGCTATATTATGGTAGATGAGTATCAGGATACCAATACGGCTCAGTTTAAGTTTGTGAGTCTGCTGGCCAGCCGATACGAAAATCTGTGTGTGGTGGGTGACGATGACCAGTCCATCTATAAATTCCGCGGAGCAAATATCGGTAATATTCTGGGATTTGAGAGGGTATTTCCGGATGCTGTGGTGATCCGTCTGGAGCAGAATTACCGTTCTACGGGAAACATTCTGGAGGCGGCAAACAGTGTGATCGCGAATAATGCCGAGCGTAAGCCGAAACGTCTCTGGACAGAAAATGAAGAAGGGGTCAGGATAAATTTCCGTCAGCTTTTAAACGGCTTTGAGGAAGCGGAATATGTGGTGGGGGAGATTTCAAAAGCCCACAGGGAGGGACGGCGCCAATATCGGGACTGCGCGGTGCTTTACCGAACCAATGCTCAGTCCCGTCTCTTTGAAGAAAAATGTCTGCTTGCAAATATTCCCTATAAGATTGTGGGGGGTGTAAATTTCTATGCACGTAAAGAGATCAAGGATATGCTCTGTTATCTTAAGACGGTGGATAATGTCCGCGATGATCTGGCCGTAAAGCGGATCATCAATGTGCCGAAACGAGGCATTGGCGCTGCTACTGTGGGCCGTATTCAGGATTATGCTGACCGAATGGGGATCAGCTTTTACGATGCGCTGCGGGTAGCGGAGGAGGTGCCGTCCACAGGCCGGAGCCTGTCAAAAATCAACAGTTTTGTTACCTTTATCCAGTCGATGAAGAGCAAAGCGGAGAATTATTCCGTGCAGGAGCTTCTGGAGGAGATCATTGATCTCACTGGTTACGTGGATGAGCTGGAAGCCGAGGACACCAATGAGGCCAGAGCCAGAATTGAGAATATCGATGAATTGATCTCCAAAACAGTCTCTTATCAGGAGGCCATGAATGAAGCGGGCCGGACAGCCACATTGTCGGGATTTCTGGAAGAAATTGCCCTGATCGCCGACATTGATACAGTGGATCCGGATCAGGATTATGTGCTTCTCATGACTCTTCACAGCGCTAAAGGGCTGGAGTTTCCCTGCGTATTTCTGGCTGGAATGGAGGATGGTTTATTTCCAGGCAGTATGAGCATTTTTTCGGGGGATCAGTCAGATATGGAGGAGGAGCGCAGGCTTTGTTATGTAGGGATTACCAGAGCCATGAAGGAGCTGACACTGACCTGTGCGCAGCAGCGTATGATCCGTGGCGAAAACCAGCATAACAGGGTATCCCGGTTTGTGCGGGAGATTCCCCGGGAACTGGTGGATCTGGGCTATGTGTTCCGGGAGAAAAAACCGCAGTTTCGTGAAATCACTGCTCAGAAGGATCGTTACGCTCAGATGAAGCTGGCATTCCGGGCACAGGCGTTTAATTCCGGGGAATATAAGGTTCAGAAGCCCGCCAGTCTGGAGTATGAGGTGGGAGATACGGTGCGCCATGTAAAATTTGGCGTGGGTATTGTAAAGAGCATTGTGGAAGGCGGCCGGGACTTTGAGGTGACGGTTGATTTTGACCGGGCAGGCGTAAAAAAAATGTTTGCCGGTTTTGCAAAGCTTAAAAAAATCTGAATAAATTGTGGTAAAATGAGGGAAATGGTGATATAATAAGACGTAACAATCAGCATTGCCATTTTAAGCAAGTATGGGCAGTTTGCTGGCAAGAATTTATGAGAGGATGGAATCAACTATGAACATGAATACGGCTAAACTTGAAGAGTTGTTAAGCGCCTTAAAGAAAAAAGAAGATGAGAAGCAGAAAAACACAGTCCTCTGGGTGCTGGCGATCATTGGTGCAGTGGCTGCAGTGGCTGGTATTGCGTTTGCTGTATACCGCTTCTTTGCTCCGGATTATCTTGAGGATTTCGAAGAAGATTTCGATGATGATTTTGACGATTACTTCGAGGATGAGGAAAACTGATACGGCAGATATTCCGTAAATCTGAATGCGACAGCTTACTCAGCAGACTATCCCGAGGGGATACTGAACAAATAGGATGATTTTAATAGCTCCGGTGTGCTCCGGAGCTATTTTTCAGCACAGAAATGAGGATGATGATGAAAAAGGGCGAGATTTATGAGGGCGTTATAGATAAGGTGGATTTTCCAAATAAAGGCCGCGTTTTTGTGGATGGCCGGAAGGTGACGGTAAAAAATGGCATTCCGGGCCAGAGGGTGCGTTTCATGATCAATAAGAAGCGTTCCGACAGGGTGGAAGGCAGGCTTTTAGAGGTGCTGGAAAGATCCCCTCTGGAAAGCAGAGATCCTGTTTGCAGTGTTTTTCCGGCCTGCGGGGGCTGTATGTACCAGACGATGGCTTATGAAGAACAGCTGAAGATGAAGGAACGCCAGGTACGGGAGCTGCTTGACAGAGCCCTGGTATCCGGCGGACAGGTGGATGAAAATGGGGCACCGGATTACCGGTGGGAGGGCATTCACGGAAGCCCCCTGGAGTTTGGTTACCGGAATAAGATGGAATTTTCCTTTGGAGATGAGTATAAGGGCGGCCCTCTTTCTCTGGGACTGCACAAGAAAGGCAGTACCTATGATGTGCTGAATACGGGAGACTGCAAGCTGGCGCATGAGGATATGATAAGGATTCGGACCTGTGTGTGGGAATATTTTCGGGAACGGGGCGTTTCCTATTACAAAAAGCTGCAGCATGTTGGATATCTGCGCCATCTGCTGCTTCGAAGAGGAGTGACCAGCGGTGAGATTCTGGTGCATCTGATCACCACAAGCCAGGAGAAGCATGATCTGGGGCCTCTTAAGGAGGCTTTGCTGGCACTGCCCCTCACGGGCAGGATTGTGGGTATCATGCACATTATTAATGATTCTCTTTCTGATGTGGTGCAAAGTGATGAGACAAGGATTTTGTACGGGCAGGATTATTTTTTTGAGACACTTTTGGGCCTGAAATTCAAGGTCAGTACCTTTTCTTTTTTTCAGCCGAATTCTTTAGCTGCGGAAACGCTTTATTCCATTGTGCGGGAATATATTGGGAATACCTGTGAGCAGGAGATTTTTGACCTGTACAGCGGGACAGGAACCATTGCGCAGCTTCTGGCTCCTGTCGCAAAGGAGGTCATCGGCGTGGAGATCGTGGAGGAGGCCGTGGAGGCCGCGCGGGAGAATGCAAGGCTGAATGGCCTTGGCAACTGCCGTTTTATTGCGGGGGACGTGCTTAAGGTACTGGATGACCTTAAGGAGAAGCCGGACGTGATTGTGCTGGACCCGCCCAGAGACGGTATCCATCCCAAAGCCCTGCTGAAAGTCATCGGCTATGGTGTCGACCAAATCGTATATATTTCCTGCAAGGCAACAAGCCTGGCCCGGGATCTGGAAGCATTTTTAAATGCCGGCTATCGCGTGGAACGGGCCTGCAGTGTGGATCAGTTCTGTGAGACGGTGCATGTGGAGGTCGTGACATGTCTACATCGGGTGAATTCGTAGAAGTGCTTAGATTCCGGCACTTTGCGAGGTATATGAGCTTTGCATCGACAGGTAAACAAGGCAAGAAAAAGCAGATTATGAACGGCATTGAAGTGTCGGTAGTATTGCATCTCGTATGAGGAAACACATTCGGACTGAATTAACATTTTGTATTCAATATCATAAGTAAAGGCCAAAAGGACGCTTGTTTTCAGGATTTTCTGAAAGGTAAGCGTCCTTTTTTTCGAGAAAACGAAAAGAGGTAAAAGAAAATGGTAAAGAAGAAAACGATGTGTTC
>CAZGTY010000017.1:0-42059 GCA_964528895.1 uncultured Blautia sp.
CAGCTTCCAACGAGTCCTTCGGGTACAACGAGGATGAGATCGTATCCAGCGATATCGTAGGAATGACCTATGGTTCTCTGTTCGATTCTACTCAGACGATGGTTCTTCCACTTGACAACGGAACCACACAGGTTCAGGTAGTTTCCTGGTATGACAATGAGAACTCCTACACAAGCCAGATGGTTCGTACGATCAAACACTTTGGCAAACTGCTTGGCGCATAATTCGGGCAGATAATAGCAGACTCAACAAAGGGTCCGGTCTGGCAAGGACCGGATCCTTTTTCAAATCATGGAGGTATATGACATGGGATTAAATAAAAAATCTGTTGATGACATTAATGTAACCGGTAAAAGGGTTCTGGTCCGCTGCGACTTTAACGTTCCTTTAAAAGAAGGTAAGATCACAGACGAGAATCGTCTGGTAGCTGCTCTTCCCACCATCAGGAAGCTGGCAGCCGACGGCGGTAAAATTATTCTTTGCTCTCATCTGGGAAAGCCCAAGGGAGAGCCGAAGCCCGAGCTTTCTCTGGCGCCTGTGGCAGCGCGTCTGACAGAACTTCTGGGACAGAAAGTTAAATTTGTTGCGAGCCCGGTAGTGGTAGACGACAGCGTAAAGGCTGCTGTTGACGCCATGAAGGACGGCGAGATCATTCTCCTTGAGAATACACGTTATCGCGCGGAGGAGACAAAGAACGGAGAGGAGTTCAGCAAAGAGCTTGCTTCTCTTGCAGACGTTTTCGTAAATGATGCATTTGGTACCGCTCACAGAGCACACTGCTCTAATGTCGGCGTTACCAAATATATTGACACCTGCGCAGTTGGCTATCTGATGCAGAAAGAGATCGACTTCCTTGGAAAAGCGGTAGAGACTCCGGTAAGACCGTTCGTAGCGATCCTGGGCGGCGCTAAGGTTGCCGATAAGCTGAATGTTATCTCCAATCTTCTGGAGAAATGCGATACGCTGATCATCGGCGGCGGCATGGCTTACACCTTCCAGAAGGCGAAAGGGCTGGAGATAGGTACTTCTCTGGTAGATGATACGAAGATCGACTATTGTAAGGAGATGATGGAAAAGGCTGAGAAGCTTGGCAAGAAACTGCTTCTTCCCATTGATACGGTAGTTGCCAGAGAGTTCCCGAATCCCATCGATGCTGAGATCGAGGTTACTTCCGTAGACGTGGACGCGATCCCGGCTGATATGATGGGCCTGGATATCGGACCGAAGACTGCTGAGCTTTTTGCAGAGGCTGTAAAATCCGCCAGGACAGTCGTATGGAACGGACCGATGGGTGTGTTTGAGAATCCGATCCTTGCAAAGGGAACGATCGCTGTGGCAAAGGCTCTGGCTGATACAGATGCTACGACCATTATCGGCGGCGGTGATTCCGCGGCAGCAGTAAATCAGCTTGGATTTGGCGATAAGATGTCCCACATCTCCACAGGCGGCGGCGCTTCTCTCGAGTTTCTGGAGGGTAAGGAGCTTCCGGGCGTGGCAGCGGCTAACGATAAATAATCCGGCAAAATGATTCCTTTAAACAAGAAACTAATATAAAAGTGAGGATATGATCATGGCGAGAAAGAAAATTATTGCAGGTAACTGGAAAATGAACATGACTCCAAGCGAGGCAGTTGCTCTGGTAGAGACTCTGAAACCGCTTGTTCAGAATGAGGAAGTAGACGTGGTGTTCGGTGTTCCGGCTATCGATATCGTTCCTGTAGCAGAGGCCTGCAGGGGAACAAACATTGAAGTGGCAGCGGAGAATATGTACTTTGAGGAGAAGGGCGCCTACACAGGCGAGATCGCCCCGGCTATGCTGGTTGACGCCGGCGTTAAGTATGTAATCCTTGGTCATTCCGAGAGAAGAGATTACTTCGGTGAGACAAACGAGGATGTAAATAAGAAAGTCCTGAAAGCGCTGGAGCACGGTATTACACCGATCATGTGCTGCGGCGAATCTCTTGAGCAGAGAGAGCAGGGTATTACTATGGACTGGATACGCCAGCAGGTTAAGGTGGGTCTGCAGAATGTAACTGCAGAGCAGGCAAAGACTCTGGTTATCGCATATGAGCCGATCTGGGCGATCGGAACCGGCAAGACTGCTACCAGTGAGCAGGCGGAGGAAGTTTGCAGGGGCATCCGTGAGTGCATCGCTGAGATCTATGATACCGATACAGCAGAAGCAATCCGCATCCAGTACGGCGGATCTGTAAATGCAGGCAACGCAGCAGAGCTGTTTGCTATGGAGGACATCGATGGCGGCCTTGTAGGCGGCGCATCCCTGAAGCCTGATTTTGGCAAGATCGTTTGCTACAAATAAATTAACATAAAAATCATGTGCCGTCCGGCGTTGATGTGGTTTCCGGCTGTGTCCGGGGACAGCCATATTGCCGGGCGGCATTATTATGTCTTTTTTTCCTCTCTAATTTATAATTGTACCAAACCGCTAGCGCGGTGGCAGAACAAATAAGAACATCAATATCGGAAGAAAGAGAGGAAAATGTATGTACAAAAGAAAGAAGAATACCGGAAATACGAAAATTCAAAGTGGCGATCAGAATCATACTTTTGGGGAAATAGCAGAACAATGGTATGTATTGATAGAGGTCAGCTCCAAAAAGTCAACCTCTGTAAAATACCGGAATTTTCTTACCAATCATATTTTACCCGAACTGGGGAATATTCCATTGGAGGAAATCACGACGCTGTATATAGAACATTTCGCGCTCAACAAAATCCGGAAAGGGCGCCTGGACGGAACCGGAGGTCTCTCTCCGAAAACGGTAAAGGATATGCTGTCGGTCATAAGGGAAATTCTTAAGTATGCGGAAAAGCGTCAGCTTTATACGACCTGCCGTATAAATGATATACGAATTAAAGCTTCAGAAAAAATGGCACAAATTATTCGTGTAGAAGACCAGATAAAGCTGGAGCGGTTCCTTATGGAAAATCCTACAACGAAAAATCTGGGAATTCTGATGAGCTTATATCTGGGACTTCGGATTGGTGAGATATGTGCATTAAAATGGGAAAATATTCTGCTGGGTGAAGAGATCATTTCAATCCGGCATACCATGCAGCGAATACAGAATTTTTCGGAAACTGATCAAAGAAAAACAAGCATTATCGTTACTCCTCCCAAAAGTCAGTCTGCTGAAAGAGATATCCCAATTCCCCATTTTCTGCTGACAATTCTTAAAACTATTACTCCAATGTCTCCTCAGGCATTCTTTTTGACAGGACTTGAAAATGCATTTTTAGAACCACGGTCATTCCAAAATTATTATCGTAAAATTCTGGAGGTTAATCATATACCATATGTGAATTTCCATGTATTGCGGCATACATTTGCCACCCGGTGCATTGAGGAGGGCTTTGATATGAAATCGCTCAGCGAAATCCTTGGACATTCCACGGTAAATATTACCTTAAATCGGTATGTACATGCCTCTATGGATATGAAGAAAAAGAATATGATGAAAATATCGGTTCCCTTATACTGCCGTTAGATTGTTTAATATTGAAATTCGGCAGTGAAAAGGGCCAGCTGCTGAAGGTGGTCATGGTGGTAGTTACGTGGCTGGCCGTACTCGGCGCAGTGAAGCTGGCAGAAATGCTTCACATCATTCAAAATGAGGAGTATTGAGAATCGGCCGATACTGTTCATTCCCGGACGGGTATGTACGAGTATAAAAGATTACCGTGGACAAGAGCGGCTCCATGAGTTATCCTATAGAAAAGAGAATTCTGCGGGGGACTTATGGAGAAAAATCAGATTTATATAAAATGCGGAACAAATTATAAGGAAATGACAAAGGAGCTTCTGGCAGAGTGCGCCCCGGAACAGCTGATACCGGGGACGGACAGCCTGATTGGCATAAAGCCTAATCTGGTCTCTGCTTCAGAAGCTTCTTTCGGCGCTACCACGCACCCGGAGGTGGTGGCGGGAATCATCGAGTATTTACAGGAAAAAAATTATAATAATCTGGTAATGCTGGAAGGCTCCTGGGTGGGAGACCGGACAGGGGAGGCCTACGAGGTCTGCGGTTACCGGGAGGTGTCAGAGACTTATCAGGTCCCTTTCTGGGATATGCAGAAGGACAAAGCCATTGCAAAGGACTGCGGGGGAATGCTCCTTAACATTTGTAAAAGCGTGGAAAAGCTGGATTTCCTTATCAATGTGCCGGTGCTGAAGGGCCATTGTCAGACCAGGATCACCTGTGCCCTGAAAAATATGAAGGGGCTGCTTCCAAATTCAGAGAAGCGCAGGTTCCACGCAATGGGGCTGCATAAGCCTATTGCGCACCTGAACGCGGGAATCCGGCAGGATTTTATCGTGGTGGATAATATCTGCGGGGATCTGGATTTTGAGGACGGGGGAAATCCCGTGGTAATGAACCGGATCCTTGCGGCAAGAGACCCGGTTCTTGTGGACGCCTATGTATGTCATATGATGCATTATGAGGTGGAGGAGGTACCCTATGTAAGTATGGCCGGAGAGCTTGGCGCAGGATGTTCGGACATCCGCCGGGCAGATATCCGCGTCTGCGGATCAGATGCGGGAAAAAATATGCCAAAATCCCGCAGGGTAGTGGAGCTTGCGGATGCGGTGGAGGAGGTGGAGTCCTGCTCTGCGTGCTATGGATATCTGATCCCTGCGCTGGAAAGGCTGAAAAACGACGGACTTTTTGATAAACTGAATGAAAAAATCTGTATTGGACAGGGATTCCGGGGAAAGAAGGGAAAGCTCGGAGTGGGGCATTGCACCGGCGCTTTTCTGTATCATCTGGATGGCTGTCCGCCTGTGGAAAATGAAATATACGATTTTTTAAAAAAATATATTGAGGGAACGGAGGAATGAGACTGGAAATTCTTATGGTTTCCTGTTAAAATTTACCTGTGTGCGTTTACGGAGCCATAGGAACTGTCCGGCTGAAATACCGCAGGACTTTGGAAGACGGGATACATCCGGAGGAAAGGGTTAAAGAGATGCTGAGAATAAAAGATTATGTCAGGGTAAACAGTGTTGCTGAGGCTTATGAATTAAACCAGAAAAGGTCAGCCTGTCTGCTTGGGGGCATGCTGTGGCTGAAAATGGGAAGCCGTCCCGTATCTACGGCGATCGACATGTCCGGGCTGGGGTTGGATTCCATTCTGGAGAATGATGAGGAGTTTGTGATCGGCTGTATGACCCCTCTTCATGAGCTGGAGGTTTCCCGGAGCCTGAATTCTTACACGAACCAGGCCATGCAGGAAAGCCTTCGCCATATTGTGGGGGTGCAGTTTCGAAATTGCGCCACTATAGGCGGGAGTATTTACGGACGGTACGGCTTTTCCGATGTATTGACCATGTTTCTGGCATTGGATACGGATGTAGAGCTTTATAAGGCGGGGCGGGTCCCGCTGACAGATTTTGTAAACAGAAAAAAGGACCGGGACGTTATTGTAAATATTATTTTGAAAAAAACGCCCCTGGTATGTAAATATTTAAGCCAGCGAAATACGGATACGGATTTTCCGGTGCTTACCTGCGCAGCTTCACTTTTGGGAGACGAGGCCCGGACAGTGGTCGGCGCCAGACCGGGGAGGGCTATGCTGGTGAAAGACGAAGAACATATTCTGATGGGATTTTCAAATATGCCAAAGGGGCAGCGGGAGGAGGCCATAGCGGCCTTTGCGCAGTACGCGGCGGCTCATGTCCCTGTGGAGGGGAATATGCGGGCCGGCGCAGAGTACCGGACGCATCTGGTAAAGATATTGACTGGAAGAGCCTGGAAAGCATTGGGAGGGATGAAGGATGAAGATTAATTTCTGGCTGAACGGTGTGAGGCGCTGTGAGGAGACGGAGCCCGGAATGCTTCTTCTGGATTTTCTCAGAGAGCGGGGCTGCTGCAGCGTTAAAAGAGGCTGCGAGACGGCAAACTGCGGCCTATGTACGGTACTTATGGAGGATAAGCCGGTGTTGTCCTGCAGTATCCTGGCGGTGCGCGCAGACGGTAAAAGGATCGTGACGCTGGAAGGGATGCAGAAGGAAGCGGAGGAGCTCGGCGGTTTTCTGGCAGATGAGGGAGCGGAGCAGTGCGGATTCTGTAATCCCGGATTTATTATGAATGTATTTGCCATGCTTAAGGAGCTTGAGGATCCCACAGAGGATGAGATACGGGAATACCTGGCGGGAAATCTGTGCCGCTGCTCCGGCTTTGTGGGACAGACGCGCAGTATACTGAGATTTTTGGAATATAAAAAAGTCCGGAAAGAAAAGGAGGCGCAGGCATGACTTTTGTAAACAAACCGGTCAGGAAAAAGGATGCCATGGCTCTGGTCACAGGTAAGCCGGTCTATACGGATGATCTGGCGCCAAAGGATTGTCTGATCGTAAAGATCATGCATAGTCCCTATGCCAATGCCTGGATTGAGGACATTCATACGGAGGCGGCTTTAAAGAGCAGCGATATTGCATGTGTGCTCACGTACAGGGACGTGCCGGATAAGCGTTTTACTCTGGCAGGGCAGACCTTTCCGGAGCTGAGTCCCCACGATCGGCTCATCCTTGACCGGCATTTAAGGTTTGTGGGTGACGCGGTTGCAATCGTGGCCGGTGAGACAGAGGAGGCCGTTGACAGGGCGATCAGAAAAATTAAAGTTAAATATCGGGTGGAGGAGCCGCTTCTGGATATGCATAAGGCCAGGGATTGTTCTATATTGGTTCATCCGGAGGAAAACTGGGCGTCCCTTATTCCCTGCGGAGCAGATAACAAACGGAATCTCTGCGCTTCGAACAGGGAAGAGCAGGGGGACGTGGACGGAGCCCTCAGCCGGTGCAGGTATGTGGTGGACCAGGTTTATCACACCAAGGCCAATCAGCAGGCTATGATGGAGACCTTTCGGACCTGCTGCTATATCGATCATTTTGGGAGACTGAATGTGGTTTCCTCTACCCAGATTCCTTTTCATGTGAGGAGAATCCTGGGAATCGCGCTGGACATACCCTCATCGAAGATCCGGGTGATCAAACCCCGCATCGGAGGGGGGTTCGGGGCAAAGCAGACGTCCATATCGGAGGTTTACCCGGCGATTGTCACATGGCTGACAAAGCGCCCCTCCAAGATTATTTTTTCCCGCTATGAGTCGCAGATATGTTCCTCTCCGCGTCATGAGATGGAGATCCATGTGAAGGTGGGAGCGGATGAAAAGGGAATCGTAAAGGCGATCGATATGTATGTGCTTTCCAATACGGGAGCCTACGGGGAGCATGGTCCCACGGTAGTCGGACTGACCGGGCATAAGGCCATCGGTCTCTACCGCCACACGGAGGCGTACCGTTTCGCCTATGATGTCGTGTATACGAACCTTCAGGCTGCGGGCGCGTACCGGGGCTACGGGGCGACGCAGGGAATCTTTGCCCTGGAATCTGCGGTCAATGAGCTGGCTGTACAGATGGGAATGGACCCGGTGCGCGTCCGCGAGCTGAATATGCCGGTGGAGGGCGGGCCGCTCCATGCATATGACGGCAATTATCCCATTGTTAATAGCTGTGCCATGGATCAGTGCCTGGCGAGGGCAAAAGAGATGATGAAATGGGACGAAAAGTATCCCAGACGCTATATGGAAGACGGCAAGGTGCGCGGCGTGGGCGTGGCGATGGCTATGCAGGGCTCATCCATCGCGGGAGTGGATACGGGCGGAGCGGACATGAAATTAAACGAGGACGGTTCCTATACGCTGGGTCTTGGCTGTTCGGATATGGGAACCGGCTGCGATACGATCCTGGCTCAGATGGCGGCGGACTGTATGCAGACGGATTTCGATAATGTGGTGGTATTCGGCGTGGATACGGATATTTCACCCTATGATTCCGGCTCCTATGCCTCCGCGACTACCTATGCTTCAGGTATGGCTGTGGTAAAGGCCTGTCGGGAGCTGAGGGTGCGCATCTGCCGCCTGGGAGCCGCCATGCTGGAGGCGTCTGAAGAAGAAGTGGAATTTGACGGGAAATATGTTTTCGCGGGAGAGAAAAAGGTTTCCCTTCAGGATCTGGCGATCCGGGGGACCTTTGGAAACAATCAGGAGCTTCAGGTAGTGAGCAGCCATTCTTCCCCCATATCTCCGCCGCCGTTTATGGCGGGCATGGCGGAGGTGGAGGTGGATTTGGAGACCGGAAGCGCGAAGGTGATCGATTATGTTGCCGTTGTGGACTGCGGGACCCCCATCAATCCCAACCTTGCCAGAGTACAGACGGAGGGCGGCATCGCCCAGGGTATCGGCATGGCGCTTTATGAGGATGTGCAGTATAGCAAAAAGGGAGCCGTTTATAACAATTCGTTTATGCAGTACAAAATACCGTGCAGGACAGATTTCGGAGATATCCGTGTGGAATTTCGAAGCAGCTACGAAGAGACGGGGCCCTTTGGGGCAAAATCCATCGGGGAGCTGGTGATCGATACGCCCTGTCCGGCCATTGCCGACGCCATCTACAATGCCACGGGAGTCCGTGTGAGGGAGCTTCCCATCACTCCGGAAAAGATCGCCATGGGAATGGTGAAGAAGGAGAAGTGATATGGGATTTGTAGTGAAAGGGATTCTGGCTGTATTTTGGCTTTTGTTCATACCGGTGGTCAGCGGAAGCCTGATTTTGCAGAAAAAACAGAGCCGTACGCCGGGAGAGTGCTTTCTGGCAGGGTATGCCTTCCTGTTTGCCCTGTTTGAGCTGCTGACCCTGCCGATGCTGTATTTGAAGCTTCCATTGCATATATTGGCCGGGACCTATGCGGTTCTGCTGCTTCTGATATTGGTATATGGTTGTGTCCGGCTTTTTAAGGGATCGTGGGCATGGATTGTCCGGGGTTTTTCTGGCATGTCTGTCTGTTTTTGGATCGCTGCCGCGATTATTTTTGTACAGATACTGACTGTGGTTTTCTTCGCGTCTATGGATGCGGATGATTCGTTTTTTGTAGGCGCTGCTACGACGTCGCTGCATACGGATACGATTTTTTCCATCGATCCGCATACCGGAATTGCATATCGGACTCTGCCGAGCAGATACATTCTGTCTCCGTTCCCGGTTTTTCTGGCTGTTGTGAGCTGGCTTTGCGCGGGCCTGCATCCGGCGATTATGGCGCATATTGTTTTTCCGGCAGTCTTTCTGCCTATGGGCTATGTGGCTGTATATCAGATTGGGAGAATGTGGTTTCAGGATGACAGAAGAGCAATGGGAATTTTTCTGCTTTTCTGTTCCGTCTTGAACTGTTTTACCGCTTATTCCATATATAATGTGGGTATTTTTCACATGGTCCGTATATGGCAGGGCAAGGCTCTGCTTGCTGCGGTCCTTCTTCCGGTGGTGTTTTTGCTTTCCTATGATGCCCTGCTGGAAGAAAAACCGGAATACCCGCTGTACCTTTCGATTGCTGCGAATATGGGCTGCTGCCTGACATCCTCAATGGGGATCATGCTGGCTCCCCTTGTGACCGGTATTCTGGCAGTCCTTGGCGTGATTCGTCAAAAAAGTGTGATTCCGCTGGGAAAATGCCTTTTGTGCTGTGCCCCGTCACTGGTACTGGGAATTACATATATTCTGATACGTTAATGAGAAAGAGATCATATGAAAGAAATATTAGAATGGATTGTTTCAACCTGGAACAGCTACTGGGGAACAGGGTATTATTACGTTTTGTTTCTGCTGGCCCTTGGTTATCTCCTTATTATGCGAAATAAGAGCAGAGAAAAAAAATGGTTTCTTGCCTATGTAGTGGCGGCGCTGCTCGTATTTCTGTGCCCGGTTTCCGCCGAAATTATCGGCAGGTGCCTGGAAAAAGAGGTCTACTGGAGAGTGCTGTGGATCGTACCTGCGGCAGCTGTCATTGCGCTGGCGGGGACAGAGCTTGTGAGGAACCGGAAGCGAGGTATCCGCGTGACCGTGATCCTGCTTTTTGTTGCGGCAGCCGCTTTTTGCGGGAAGAGCATCTGGAATTCCCAAAATTACGAAATAGTGCATAATTATCAGAAGGTGCCGGATGAGGTTGCCGCTATCTGCAATATGATTGCGCAGGATGCCGGCGGGGATGTGGTCCGCGTGGCCAGTGATGATCATATTGCATCTTATATTCGGGTTTATGATCCGTCCATGCTCATGCCATATGGGAGAAGCGGAAGAGGCGCTGTGTCCGCGAATGCCAGGAAGCTGTATCTGGAAATTATTGCTCCGGCCCCCAACTATGAAAATATCGCGGCTCTTGCCCATGAGGAGGAGTGCAATTACCTTGTGATAGAGATGGAAAACGAAGCCCAAAAAGAGATTCTGGCGGCAAATGGCTATGAGGAAGTGGGAATGATCAATGAATATGGGGTTTTTCGATCTTCGTTGCCGTAAAGGAGTTATAAAATCATTAAAAATCATATTTTTTTCATAAAAAGATCATAATATTCTTGCTATTTTTTGAAAAAGATGTTACAGTATAACCCATATAAATGATAGAGGCGCGGGTTTCATAAGTACCGGCGGATTTCAGGGCGTTGGCTGCCGTCTGCCGGGAAAGGGAAAACCGCCGAAGGGTTCTGACAGCCAGAAGGGAGGACCCTGGGACGCAGCAGAATATGCTGCGTACTGTCACGGTTGTGGAGCGCTATCGAAGGTAAAAGGATAAGATTGCCATGAATGTGTTCCGTCAGGAGTGCCGTTCATGGCTTTTTTATATCCTGCAGAGCAGGGATCTAATATACGTTCTCCGGATATTCTGGAAAGGAGACAAGAGGGAGGAAACTGGAATGAAAAGAAACAAAAAGAGATTGCTCATGGTCTGGGGATTGATGCTGTTGTGTACGATGGCGTTCCCAATGACTGTGCTGGCAGAGGCGGAGGAAGCTGCGCAGCCGGCTGTCTATGCCACGTTCTGGGCGTTGGTTCCGCCGATCGTGGCCATTGCCCTGGCGCTGATCACGAAGGAGGTGTACAGCTCGCTTTTCATCGGTATTCTGGTAGGCGCGCTGCTTTACTCGGGCGGAAGCTTTGAGACGACTGTAAACCATATTTTCAGCGAAGGTATCATCAGCGTCCTTTCAGACAGCTATAATGTAGGTATCCTGGCATTCCTTGTAATTTTAGGGACGATGGTTTGTCTGATGAACAATGCCGGAGGATCAGCCGCCTTCGGACGCTGGGCAAGCAGGCATATTAAAACCCGTACAGGCGCGGAGCTGGCTACGATTGTGCTGGGGATCCTGATCTTTATCGATGACTATTTTAACTGCCTGACAGTAGGCAGCGTTATGCGCCCTGTAACAGACAAGCATAATGTTTCCCGTGCGAAGCTGGCGTACCTGATCGATGCTACTGCGGCGCCTGTCTGCATCATTGCGCCTATTTCGTCATGGGCGGCGGCTGTCAGCGGCTTTGTAGAGGGAGAAGACGGGCTTTCCATTTTTGTGCGTGCAATCCCCTATAATTTTTATGCTCTGCTGACCATCGTCATGATGGTGGGAATGGTTTTGCTTAAAGTGGAATTTGGCGCTATGGGCGTTCACGAGTCCAATGCGCTGCGGGGCGATATATATACGACCGAGGCCCGGCCCTATGCGAATGCGGAAAATGAGAGCAAAGGTAATCCAAAGGGGAAGGTGATCGATCTTCTGATCCCCATCATCAGCCTGGTGGTATGCTGTGTCATCGGTATGATTTATACCGGCGGTTTC
This sequence comes from uncultured Blautia sp., assembly GCA_964528895.1. Classification (GTDB taxonomy): domain Bacteria; phylum Bacillota; class Clostridia; order Lachnospirales; family Lachnospiraceae; genus Blautia_A. The sequence goes on from CAZGTY010000017.1 coordinate 11,689, forward strand.
TTTGAAGGCGCGGGCTTTGTAGAGGCCTTCTCCAACAGCGACGCTTCGGTAGGTCTGGTTCTGGGGAGCTTCTTCGGCCTGATCATCACGATCGTTCTTTATCTGGTCCGCAGAGTACTTTCCTTCCGCGACTGTATGGCATGCCTGCCGGAGGGCTTTAAGGCAATGGTCCCGGCGATCCTGATCCTGACCTTCGCATGGTCCCTGAAGGCCATGACGGACAGCCTTGGCGCCAAGTATTTTGTAGCAAATCTGGTAGAGTCTTCCGCAGGCTCGCTTATGAATCTGCTTCCGGCTATTATTTTCCTGATCGGATGCTTCCTTGCATTTGCAACAGGAACCTCCTGGGGAACCTTTGGAATTTTGATCCCTATTGTGGTGGAGGCGTTTGCTGATACAAATCCGGAGCTGATGATCATCTCCATTTCCGCCTGCATGGCAGGCGCCGTGTGCGGCGATCACTGCTCGCCTATTTCCGATACTACTATTATGGCATCTGCGGGAGCGCAGTGCGATCATGTGGATCATGTGTCCACGCAGCTTCCCTACGCAATTCTGGCGGCTGCGGTATCATTTGTGACTTACATTGTAGCAGGCTTCGTACAGTCCGCGTGGATCTCTCTTCCTGTCGGAATCGTTCTGATGCTGGTGGTACTTATTGTGATCAAAGGAAAATTTTCTGATCTGAAAGAAAACTGAAAAGAAATAAACAGAAAACAAACAGGTAAAAAAGGGGCTCCGGTTTATCCCGAAGCCCTTTTTATCTGGAAAAGTTTCAGCAGATACCCTGTGCCTTCATAGCATCGACGACCTTTTCAAAGCCTGCGATGTTGGCGCCTACTACATAGTTGTCAATGAGGTCATAGCGTTTAGCTGCTTCGTCAACCTTCCTGAAGATATCCTTCATAATGTTATGAAGCTTCTGGTCCACCTCTTCCGCGCTCCAGGAGAGTCTCATGGAGTTCTGGCTCATTTCCAGGGCAGAAGTGGCAACGCCGCCTGCATTGGCAGCTTTACCCGGCATAAACAGGATGCCGTTTTCCTGTGCGTAGGTGGTAGCATCCAGAGTGCAAGGCATGTTTGCGCCCTCTACAACATATTTGCATCCATTTGCCTTCAGAGCTTTCATGCCGTCCAGATCCAGCTCGTTCTGGGTAGCGCAGGGAAGGTAAACGTCGCAGGGAATATTCCAGATACCGGTTCCTGCTGTATAGGAGGAGCCTTCCACGCGGTCTGCGTACTCGCTGATACGTCCGCGTTTTATTTCCTTGATATCCTTTACAACATCCAGTTTGATGCCGTTGGGATCATGAATGTATCCGTTGGAATCACACATGGCAACAACCCTGCCGCCAAGCTGTGTAAATTTCTCCACTGCATAGATGGCAACGTTTCCGGAGCCTGTTACGACAGCGGTCTTTCCCTCCGGAGAATCGCCGTGGGCCTTCATGATCTCATTCAGCATATAAACCACACCGTAGCCGGTGGCCTGTGTACGAACAAGGGAGCCGCCATAGTTCAGACCCTTACCGGTGAGGACACCCTCATACAGACCGCGTATCCTTTTATATTGTCCAAAAAGATAACCGATCTCACGTCCGCCGACGCCGATGTCACCTGCAGGAACGTCCGTATCGGCGCCGATATATTTACAAAGTTCAGTCATAAAGCTCTGGCAGAAAGCCATAACCTCTCTGTCGGATTTTCCCTTGGGATCAAAGTTGGAGCCACCCTTGCCGCCGCCGATAGGAAGGCCGGTAAGAGAGTTTTTAAAAATCTGCTCAAAGCCCAGGAATTTCAGAATACTCTGGTTAACAGACGGATGGAATCTTAAGCCTCCCTTATAGGGGCCGATGGCGCTGTTGAACTGGATACGGTAACCTTTGTTTACCTGAACAGCTCCCTTGTCATCTACCCAGGGAACACGGAAGGAGATGACCCTTTCCGGCTCAACCAGACGTTCCAGAATGGAAAGTCTGCGGTATTCCTCCTCATTTCTTTCAATTACTACTTTCAGAGAGTCAAGAACCTCCTTTACGGCCTGATGAAACTCAGGCTCGCCCGGATTCTGCGCAACGACTCTTTCGTATACTTCTTCAGTATATGACATTACAATTCCTCCTCATCCATTTTGGATAATAATCCGAGAGGTATTATACACTAACACTTAAAAAAAAAAAAGACCATGTAATATTTTTTTTATTTTTTTCAAAAAGGATCGAACTACTTGCGAAAACGGACTAAATATGAGATGATAGTACAATCAGCTTGAAATTTAAGGTGGAGGCAGCTATGAGAACTTTTGAAAAATCAAGTAAATTAGATAATGTACTGTATGACGTCAGGGGACCGGTTGTAGATGAAGCCGGACGGATGGAGGAGGACGGTCTGGAAATACTAAAGCTGAATATCGGAAACCCGTATCCTTTCGGCTTTTCAGCTCCTCAGGAGGTCATTCTGGATATGCTGAGCAATATCCGTACATCTCAGGGGTATTCGGATTCCAGGGGTATTTTTTCCGCCAGAAAGGCGATCATGCAGTACGCCCAGCTGAGGGGTATCCCGGGCGTTACCATGAACGATGTGTATACGGGGAACGGTGTGAGTGAACTGATCAGCCTTTGTATGCAGGCGCTTTTAAATAATGGAGATGAAATCCTGATTCCTGCTCCGGATTATCCGCTGTGGACCGCCACAGCCACGCTGGCGGGGGGAAATGTGGTGCATTACATCTGCGACGAGCAGTCGGAATGGTATCCGGATATTGATGATATCCGCAGTAAGATTACGGATAAGACAAAGGCTATCGTCATTATCAATCCCAATAACCCCACAGGCGCGGTTTACCCCAGGGAGCTTTTGGAGCAGATTGCCCAGATCGCCAGAGAACACGAGCTCATCCTTTTTTCCGATGAGATTTATGATCGGCTGATCATGGACGGATATCAGCATACGTCCATTGCGGCGCTTGCTCCGGATGTATTTTGTGTGACGTTTTCCGGATTATCAAAATCGCATATGATTGCAGGCTTCCGTATCGGATGGATGATTCTAAGCGGGCCAAAAAGCAGGGCAAAGGGCTACATCGAGGGCATTAATATGCTATCGTCCATGCGCCTCTGCTCCAACGTTCCGGCACAGTCTATCGTACAGACCGCTCTCGGCGGATATCAGAGTGTAAATGAATACATACAGCCCGGAGGACGTATATACGAGCAGCGTGACTACATATACAATGCGCTTGTAGATATACCGGGGATTACCTGTGTGAAGCCGAAGGCCGCATTTTATATTTTCCCGAAACTCGATACAGAAAAATTCGGTATTGTGGACGACGAGCAGTTTGCGCTGGATTTTCTTCATGAAAAACAGGTGCTGGTAGTTCCCGGCAAGGGCTTTAACTGGAAGCAGCCGGATCATTTTCGAGTGGTTTATCTTCCGAATATGCTGCAGCTGGAAAAAGCGGCGAAAAAGCTGAAGGATTTCCTTTGTACATACAGACAGAGGTAGGAAACAGAAAGATACAAAAAGAGGATTGAGGAGGGCAAAGGATTATCGAATGATGAAAGGAGACAGGTAAGTATGACAGGATTTAACATGAAGGTAACGCCGGAAATTGAAAGATTGACAGATATCTGTGTGGATCACAGCAGTATGGACGTCTCTCTCTATGAAAAGTATGATGTAAAACGAGGACTTCGCGATATCAATGGAAAAGGCGTCCTTGCAGGCCTTACCCGGATATCGAATGTACAGGCAGTAACAGTTGTTGACGGTAAAGAAGTGCCCTGTGCAGGCAGTCTTTCTTATCGGGGCTATAATATCAAGGATCTGACAAAGGGCTTCGTGGCGGACAAACGGATGGGCTTCGAGGAAGTTACCTATCTTCTTTTGTTTGGAGTGCTGCCGGATCAGCAGCAGCTGGAAAAATTCAGGGGTCTTCTGGCAAATCAGCGTTCTCTCCCGAGAAATTTTGTTCGGGACGTGATCATGAAGGCGCCGTCGAAGGATATTATGAATACCGTGTCCAGAAGCGTTTTGTCTCTATATTCCTACGACAAGAACCCGGACGATATCTCCCTGTCGAATGTACTGCGGCAGTGCCTGAATCTGATCAGCGTATTCCCGTTGCTGTCTGTGTATGGTTATCAGGCATATAACCATTATATAAGGGGAAAGAGTCTGTATATTCATAATCCGAAGAAGGAGCTGTCCACCGCGGAGAATATTCTTCGTATGCTCCGCCCGGACAAAAAATATACGGAGCTTGAGGCAAGGATCCTGGATCTGGCGCTGATCCTTCATATGGAGCATGGCGGAGGCAACAATTCTACCTTCACCATACATGTGGTTTCTTCATCAGGAACAGATACCTATTCTGCCATCGCGGCGGCTCTGGGCTCTTTAAAGGGGCCAAAGCACGGCGGCGCGAATATTAAGGTGGTAAATATGTTCCAGGATATGAAGAAGGAAGTAAAGGACTGGGCGGATGAGGATGAGGTGCGCTGTTATCTGAAAAAGCTTTTGAATAAAGAGGCATTTGACAGACGGGGGCTGATCTATGGTATGGGACATGCCATTTATTCCATATCCGATCCGAGGGCGGAGGTCCTGAAAAGCTTTGTGGAAACTCTGGCCAAGGAAAAGGGCCGCATGAAGGATTATAAGTTATATTCTTTGGTAGAACGCCTGGCTCCGGAGGTGATCGCGGAGGAACGCAGGATCTATAAGGGTGTCAGCGCAAATGTGGACTTTTACAGCGGTTTTATTTACAGTATGCTGGATCTTCCGCTGGAGTTGTATACACCGATGTTTGCGGTGGCGCGTATAGTCGGATGGAGCGCGCACCGCATGGAGGAATTGATCAATACGGATAAAATTATCCGTCCGGCATATAAGAATGTCCTTGATCCGGCTGTGTATGTACCGCTGAGTGAAAGGTAGATAAAGGCGGGAGAGCATGTTTCGATGTTTTTTTCCGGATGAATATCTGGAATCTGTTTATTTGATTGATTTTGACAGACTTTACGGGGAGGGCTACAGAGGACTGATCTTTGATATTGATAATACGCTGGTTCCTCATGGAGCGCCCGCGGATGCCCGTGCAAAGGAGCTTTTTGCTCATCTGAAGGAGCTGGGATTCAAAAGCTGCCTGCTGTCAAACAACAAGCTGCTGCGGGTATCTTCCTTTAATGATGAGGTGGGAGAACGGTTTATCGAGAATGCGCATAAGCCGTCTCCCGGAAATTATATAAAAGCGATGGAGCTTCTGGGGACGGACAGGAATAACACGATTTTTATAGGCGATCAGCTTTTTACGGATATTTACGGAGCCAAGAGGGCGGGGATCCGTAATATTCTTGTGAAACCGGTTTACCCAAAAGAGGAGATACAGATTGTGCTGAAACGCTTTCTGGAAAAGATCGTGCTTTATTTTTACAAAAAAGAGGAGGGTAATTCGTGAACCATATTGTGATAATTGGCTTCATGGGTTCAGGTAAAACGAGAGTGGGCAAGCGTCTGGCCGCGGATTTTGGGCTGCCTTTTGTGGATGTGGATAAAGCCATTACAAAAAAAATGAATTTATCCATGAAGGAAATTTTTGACCGGTTTGGAGAACCTTTTTATCGTGCGCTGGAAACCCTGACAGTCAAAGAATTGTTAGATGATAAGGAACGAAGGGTCGTTTCACTGGGAGCGGGACTTCCCATGCAGGAGCAGAACAGTCCGTATATCCATGAACTGGGTACGGTAATCTATCTGAAGGGATCTCTGGATACGCTGCGGAAGCGCCTGGAGGGTTCCAGCAAGGATCCTATGATCGAAGGAGATGACAGGGAGGAAAAAATACGGAAGCTTCTTCGTCAGCGGGATCCGGTGTATGCCAGCCTTGCGGATATCGAGGTCGTCACCGGCGACAAGTCATTTGAGAACCTGATTAAAGAAATTAAACAAAAACTGGAAGCATATGAAAAAAACAGTTGAAAAAAGCACATAACTATTATAGAATTATTCATAGTGAAGTGCACATTAAGGAGGAATATTTTTTATGATTTCAGCAGGAGATTTCAAAAACGGTATTACACTTGAAATTGACGGCAACGTATGTCAGATTATCGAATTCCAGCATGTGAAACCTGGAAAGGGCGCTGCTTTTGTCAGAACAAAATATAAAAATATAATCACCGGATCAGTGCTGGAGAAATCCTTCCGCCCGACTGAAAAATTCCCGCAGGCCCGCATTGAGCGTGTGGACATGAGTTATCTGTATAATGATGGCGGTTTCTATAATTTTATGAATAATGAGACCTTTGATCAGGTTGCGCTGACTGCTGACCAGGTAGGTGATTCCCTGAAATTTGTCAAGGAAAATGAGATTGTCAAGATCTGCTCTTATAATGGAAATGTGTTTGCGATTGAGCCGCCTTTGTTTGTAGAGCTTGAGGTTATTGAGACTGAGCCGGGCTTTGCGGGTAATACCGCGCAGGGCGCCACAAAGCCGGCTACTGTCGAGACCGGTGCGCAGGTCCAGGTTCCGCTGTTTGTTAATCAGGGCGATAAGCTGAAGATCGACACCAGAACAGGAGAGTACCTGTCCAGAGTCTGATTTGAATATTCCGAGAAACATGAAGGCCTGCAGAGCACTGTGTCTGCAGGCCTTTTCGGGCGGCACGCACGGCGGGGACGCTGTCTTGTTGACATACCCGAAGCGCCAATTTATAATGATTTCAATCAGAGAATTTCAGAATTCGGAGGATATTTATGGAATACAGAGTTTTAGGAAAAACCGGACTCAGGGTATCGCGCATGGGATTCGGCGGAATTCCCATTCAGAGAATTGATGCGGAGGGCACGAGGGCACTCATGAGAAAACTGATGGAGGCTGGCGTAAACTACATTGATACGGCGCGGGGGTATACGGTGAGCGAGGAATACCTGGGCTATGGGCTGGCCGGTATCCGCGACAGATTCATTGTTGCTACGAAGAGTATGAGCAGGACGAAGGAGGCTATGGCTGCGGATATTGAGAAGAGCCTTGGAAATCTTCGCACAGATTATATTGATCTTTATCAGGTACACAATCCAGGTATGGAACAGCTGGATCAGGTTCTGGCGGCGGGCGGCGCGCTGGAGGCCCTCATGGAAGCCAGAGAACAGGGAAAGATACGGCATATCGGCCTTACGGCGCATTCCGTTCAGGTGTTCGAGCGGGCCCTGGAGCTGGATTGGGTGGAAACAATCATGTTTCCGTACAATATTGTGGAAAATCAGGGAGAAGAGCTTATGCGCAGATGCGCGGAGAAAAATATCGGTTTTATTGATATGAAGCCGCTGGCAGGCGGCGCCATTGAAAATGGGACCCTTGCCCTTCGCTATGTCTGTTTAAATCCGGATGTATCCGTAGTGATCCCGGGTATGGCGGAGGAACGCGAGCTGGAGGAAAATATTGCCGCGTGCAGTAATATGGCTCCCATCTCGGATAAAGAAAGGAAGGAGATGGAGGCGGTCCGTAAGCGGCTTGGAACGAGCTTCTGCAGGCGCTGCGGCTATTGCGCGCCATGTACGGTGGGAATCAGCATCCCAAATGTGTTTGTTTTTGCAGGCTACTTGGAACGCTATAATCTGGCGGATTGGGCAAAGGACCGCTATGGCTCCCTGGCCGTTAAAGCGTCCGCCTGTATAGAGTGCGGAGAGTGTGAAGCCAGATGTCCCTATCATCTCCCGATCCGGGAAATGCTGAAAAAATGCGCTGCTGAGTTTGGAGAGTAAAAAAAGACCCCGTAAAACGGAAATTTTGTTGCGGACATAAAAAGGCAAAGAGATATATGGGGGCAGGTATTCCGTGTGAAATCACGGAAATACAGCCCCCGACAGAATCGTATGAATTTATCAGACAGAATTATTTATTTTTGTTCTTCCAGCATATCAAAAAGCTCGTCGTGATCCCCGTAGTAGAAAATAGCCTTTTTGGCGCCGATCTCCTTTAAGCGCTGCTGTAATTTACCTTCAGTAAAATCATTGTTCAGGATATTTTTGTGGAAGAAAATGTGTCCTTTTGTATGTTCCAGCCCGCTCAGGTTTTCCAGATTGTCGAGCCCGAAGGGAATATTTGCAACCACTACAGCACAGGCATCCTCCATGAGCGCAAGATTCTTTTGTTGATCTTCGGGGGTTACCGGCGTGAAAGGTGGTATTTCTACCCGCTCCAGGTCAAGGAACCGGCAGACGGCACAGTCGTCACTCCCGGCGTTTACTACCCCGGCTGTCACCCGGCAGCCCCGGGCGTCCAGCTCCTCCAGGATCTGCATGGAGCCGCTGCCGCCGCAAATAACATGGATGTGACTGGAGGATAAATTTTTCTGCTCTTCCATGACCCGGATGGGAATAATCTCCGGCTTGAAAAACAGGGGATTATTCCGGATGAACAGCTTCATATCGTAGAGCGCTGCCATGTTTTGGCGGTTTATCACCTGAGCGGGGATGCCGTCCGCGGCAATGACGCCTTCCCGCAGCATGACGATCCGGCTGCAGAACCGGGAAGCCATATTAATATCGTGGAGGACAGCAATGACCGTCATATGCTCTTTTTCGTTGAGCCTGGAGATCAGTTCCATCACCTCGATCTGGTGGTGGATGTCCAAGGCGGAGGTGGGCTCGTCCAGAAGGATGATCCTTGGCTGTTGGGCAATAGCCCGGGCCAGGATTACCCGTTGGCGTTCACCGCCGGAGAGCTCGTTGTAAAGCCGCCCCCGAAAACGTTCCGTGTTGGTTGCTTCCATGGCTTCCCTGACAATCCGGTAATCTTCATCGCTCTCCCTTTTCCGGTAACTTAAATAGGGGTTTCGCCCCATCAATACGATATCTTCTACACAGAAATCATAGTCTACGACATAGGACTGGGGCACCACAGCCACAAGCTGCGCCCGCTCCTTATTTTTTAATTCAGACTGCCTTTTCCCACAGATTTTCATATCTCCCCGACTCATGGGAAGGAGACCGGAGATACATTTTAAGAAAGTGGATTTTCCTGTCCCGTTGGAACCGATCAGCGCCAGAAATTCGCCTTTTTTTACCGTCAGGCTGATATCCTTCAGAATTTCCCGATTCCCGTACCCGGAGGCTACATGGGAGCATTCCAGCATTATTTCGCTCATGATAATCCGCCTCCCTTCTTTGCCTTCCGGAGAAGGTACAGGAAGAATGGTCCGCCGCAGACGGAGGTGATCACGCCCACAGGAATTTCCTGGGAAGTGATGGTGCGGGCTATCGTGTCACAGATGATCAGGAAGGTTCCGCCGAAGATCAGGGAAACCGGCATCAGCTTCCGATGCTTCGGACCGGTGAAGAGCCGCACCACATGAGGCACCACCAGACCCACAAATCCGATGATCCCGGTGACAGAGATGACAGCTGCGGTCAGAAGGCTGGAAGCAAAGAGAACTTTTCGTTTCAGGGCTTCTACGTTAACTCCGAGCTGTATAGCGGTGTCTTCGCCGGTCAGCATGATATCCAATTCCCGGGCAGATAAAAACAAAAGGATGACTCCAATCAGGACGTAGGGCAGAGATGAAACAATTTGCTGCCAGCCCTTGCCGTTTAAACTGCCCATGGTCCAGAACATGATTTGATCCATACTGCTGCGGTTCAGCATCATCAGAAGCGACATCAGCGCTGACAACATCAGGTTCACGGCCACGCCGGATAAAAGGAGGGTGGATACCGGCACCTTTTTCCCTACGCGGGAGATGCTGTATACCAGGAAGATCGCGCCAAAAGACCCGGCAAATGCCAGGAGCGTTATTCCGCTGAGCCCAAGGAAACTGGCGGAAAAGCGGAGAACAATGCCGACAGTGGCTCCCAGGGCAGCGCCGGAGGAAACGCCCAACACGTAAGGATCGGCCATGGGATTTTTGAAAATTCCCTGATAGCCGCAGCCGCAGACCGCCAGAGCGGCGCCGGCGATAAAGCCCATGATGACTCTGGGCAGGCGGACGTTCCAGATAATGGCGATGCTTCCCCGGGAGATATCCGACAGATCCACATCCATATGGAACAGCTTTGCCATCAGGATCCGGTTGGCGTTTTCAAAGGAAACCGAGGCCGGACCGATGATCGTACACACATAAATAATAACCAGGCACAGCAGGATGGAGAGTGCCAGGAATCCCGTTTTCATTTTCGTTTTCATTCGAATAACTCCGGATAAATCTGCGCGGCCAGGAGTTTTGTGCCCTCTACCAGACGGGGCCGGGCCGCTGTATCATACTGGCCTCGGAGGAAAGTCCGTCATAATAGATGATATGATCCCCGGCAATGCAGTCCAGCTCGTTTAAGCCGGATACCTGCTTTAATTCCTCCGGCGTGGTGTACAGGGAAATGTAGAGATCCGGATTTTTCTCAATAATGGTCTCCACAGAAAGCTGCGGCCACAGCTCGCCGCTGTCATCCGCGATATTGATTACGCCCAGGTCGTTCAGCATATTGCCAAGCAGAGAACCTGTTCCGGCGCTGTAATAAAAGCCAAGGTCAATGAAGGCGGACTTTGTTCCGGCTTCATCAGCAATGGTTTCCTTCAGTGCGTCCAGCGTGGATGTCATAGTCCGGGTGATTTCCTTGGCCTGGTCGGAGCAGTTCATAATCTGCCCGGCAAGCTCGATATCTCTTTCTGTGCCGTTCACATCATTGGCGGAAAAGACAATGACATTTGCGCCAAGCTCCTCCAGCTGGGAACGAATAGAATCATCTATATAGTCTGAGGCAAAGACCACATCCGGTGACTGTGCGATGATCAGCTCCATATTCGGATCGGAATAGGAACCGACGGAGGGCACTTCAGCGGCTTCCGCAGGGTAATCACAGTAGTCGGTCCGTCCGGATACCCGGTCTCCGGCGCCGATGGCGAACAGGATTTCCGTGCAGGACGGAGAGAGGGAGACTGCTTTTTCCGGCTCGGAATCGATAGTCACCTCCGTTCCCAGATCATCGGTGATCGTCAAAGGATAAGCGATTTCTTCCGCAGCAGCGACAGACGAAAGTGCGGCAGAAGATGAAAGTATGGCGGCAGACAGGAAGCCTGCCAGGACAAATGTAATTGTGTGTTTTTTCATGGTTTTCCTCCTTTTAATGTAAAACAGCGGCGATGATTTATGTCTGCAGAATGAAAATGCCTTACGATTTGCAGGATTGGCTTTCATTATAATGCCGCTCAGCCTTTGATACATTATAACATAGCGCAGCTTACAGCTGCAATCAAACTTTTTAATCAGTTCCAAATAAAAAGGATCATCCGATCGTCGATGCATGTGCTATAATGCACTTACGGTATCTGTGGTAACAATCTTTGGCAGTACTCAACCACGGAGAGAATGTAGATACAATCTTATAAATCGAGTCATCTTTTAAAACCGACATGGCTATCTGTTCCTTTGAGATTTTAGTAGAAGCGCAAGAGGCAATGCGTTTCTTCTGTCATTTTTTTAATAGGGGGTGATAATTTCAGATGTTACCTAGTTGGCATAAGCGAAAAAAATCTTTCAGCAGGATTTTGTTCAGGGAAAGCCTTTTGTAAGAAACAGAGACGGAGGGTGTGTCTTTTTATGCTTCTGATTCTGCCAAAAATGCAAATGTAGTTTGTTTTTTCTTTAAATTATTCTAATATAGTGTTCATAGGAGCATCTTATCATATGAATGTTACCGGGGAGCTTTGTTCCCGACTGATGATTGGTACAATATTTTGGATACCATATGAAGGGAAGGGAAAATTAAATGTATTGCAAAAGATGTGGAACAGATAATGCAGATGGAATGCTGTATTGTAGAAATTGTGGGGCGCCATTAGGAGGAAGACCTGATCCGCCGGATAGCGATTCAAAAATCAATACCCCGCCATATTCTCCAAATACTACTCCGGTTCATGCTGAAATTCCAGAAGAATATAAACCTATCAGTATGTGGGGATATTTTGGCTATGAATTGTTATTTTCCATACCTCTTATTGGCTTGATACTTTTGCTGGTATTTTCCTTTGGCGGAACGGGCAATATAAATTTGAAAAATTTTGCCCGCTCATATTTTTGCTTGCTGATTGTTTTAGTTAGTTTAGTGCTTATATTGGGCATTGCGTGTGGTGGTATGTTATCCTACTATTTCTGAGAATTAGTTGATTAGTTGGAAGAGGGAATACTATATGGATGAGAGCTATGATGGTAAAATCGGCGATAATGTGATGATCGGTTTTCTGACAGGAGAGATTTCAAAAATGTCGCTCTTGTTTTGGTGGAGAAGAATGGATAAAATGGCTGAATAAATGCTGAGGGAACCGAAATTTTTCCGGTTGATGATCATGGACGGAAGGTGATATCATGTTTTGCAGCAGATGTGGAAATGAAGTGGAAGACAATGCTGTCTTCTGCACGAATTGTGGGAACCGCTTGTCGGACAAAGAGAAGCAATTGTGGGATGACGAGGACACACAGCAGGAGGAAGATACCATTCCAATAGGAAAAGGAAAAGATATTCTGAATTGGGATGATGATTCTTTCAAGCCTGTTGAGAACTCCGAAGAAAAGAACAGAGTACTCAAGTGGGTTATCAGTATCACCGCAACTCTTGCGATTTTGACTGTTACGGGAGTCATTATTTGGTATACATTAAGCTGGGAAACAGACAATCAAAGCAATTATATTACGGTTTACAGTCAGAAGCTTGCTGCATCAGAGCAAAATTCAGACGAGGAGAAAACACTAGGTTTAACGGAGGCCCCAGAGGAGGACGTGATTTCACAGAAAACGGTAACACCAGCTCCTACAGTAACACCAGCTCCTACAGTGACGCCAGCTCCTACGGTGACATCCGGGATTTTGGCAGCACAGACAAAAACAGTTGTTCAAGAGATAACTCCTGCGTCAGAATCGGCTACAGGTGATTATGTGTTTCCTGAAAGCGACTCAGCTTATTTGACAGAGAGTCAGCTCACAGGGCTTTCAAAGCAGCAGCTTTTCTATGCGCGAAATGAAATATATGCCAGACATGGGAGAAAATTCAGAGATTCTGAACTTCAGACTTATTTCAACAGCAAGTCGTGGTATGTGCCAAGCTACGAACCGGATGATTTTGACGCTATACAGGAGAGAGTGTTTAATGATTTCGAAAAGGCAAATATCAACCTGATCTTAAAAGTGGAAGCGGAAAAGGGTTATACCTATTAGTAAAGAAACGGGCATAAGGACATAATATTATGTTATCAGAAGAGATTGTAAACAGGCTTGTCGCAGAAATCAAGCGTTTTTTGTTGTCAGATGCAATGCTGTTAAGCCGGTCGACGGATGAGCAGCTGCTTATTCGCATCCGGGAAGTGATCGACCGGAAGCTGGGACAGGCCGATATTGCTCGGAATGAGAGAGATCGCATAGCGAGGATGGTATTCAGCTCAGTCAGAGGGCTGGGGCTTCTAGATGAGATACTGGCTGATGATTCTATTACCGAGGTGATGATCAATGGCTCGCAGAATATTTTTATAGAAAAGGATGGGCGCCTTTATCAGGTCAACCGGAAATTTGAGAGTGAAAAGCATCTGGAAGATATTATACAGCGCATTGTAGGAAAAGCAGGCAAGGAGGTAAATCAGTCAAATCCGATTGTGGATACCAGATTGCCAGACGGTTCGCGCGTGAATGTGGTTTTGCCGCCTATTTCTCTGTCCGGGCCAATTGTTACTATTCGGAAGTTTTCAAAAACGCCCATGACGGTGGAACAATTGCTTCGTTATGGTTCGATTACAGAGGAAGCAGCGGAGTTTCTGGAAAAGCTCGTACGTGCAAAATACAATATTTTTATCAGCGGCGGCACGGGTTCTGGAAAAACGACTTTCCTTAATGCAATGTCAAATTTCATTCCCAGTGATGAGCGTATTATTACTATTGAGGATTCTGCGGAGCTGCAGATTAAAAACATTATAAATCTGGTAAGCCTTGAGACAAGAAATGCAAACACATCGGGAAGAGGAGAAATAACGATCCGGGATCTCATCCGGTCTGCGCTTCGTATGCGTCCGGAACGAATCGTGGTGGGCGAGGTGCGGGGCGCAGAGGCACTTGATATGCTTCAGGCGATGAATACGGGACATGACGGTTCTCTGTCAACAGGTCATGCCAATTCTACCAGAGATATGCTGAGCAGGCTTGAAACCATGGTACTTCAGGGAAATGCCGGTCTGCCGCTTCCAGCGGTACGCCAGCAGATTTCTTCTGCGCTCGATATTATTATTCATCTGTCGCGCCTGCGGGATAAGTCGCGCCGTACCATGGAGATTGCGGAGGTTCTGGGATGCAGAAACGGAGAAATTGAATTAAATCCTCTATTTGTATTTCAGGAAAATGCAAACAGTACGTTACATAAGGTGGAGGGAAGTCTTGTCCGTACAGGTAATCCTTTGAAAAACGATTATAAGCTTCGCCTGCAGGGTTATTCATTCCAGAATATAGAGAGAAGATATGAAAAAGAATAGAGTGAAAATACAGAAGTTAAAGAGGAAAAGAATAAAAAAGGTAAAGAAAGGCTATACCCCTATAAAGGCCGTTTTTGGAAACGGAGAAGATTATTATTTGTATAAATTGTCCCGTGCGGAAAGGTTTGCGGGAGGTGCACTGGGATTCTTTGCGGGCTCATTTGTATGTATGGTTTTTTTTCGGAACCTGTTCGTGTCGGTTGTAGTCGGGGCAATGTTGATTATTCCGGGAATTTGGAAATATAGGGATTATCTTAAGAAAAAACGGATGAAAAATCTGTTGCTTCAGTTTCGGGATATGATGGAATCTCTGACGGCGTCTTTTTCGGCCGGAAAAAATACAGCGGGAGCTTTTCAGGATGCTTATGCCGACCTGACTAATATCTATGGGCCAAAAGCAGATATCGTGCAGGAACTAAAGCTGATTGTAACCGGTATGTATAATGGGCAGCGCATAGAGGAAATGTTAGAGAATTTTGCGATGAGAAGTCATCTGGATGATATCGAAAGTTTTGCCACAATTTTTGAGGTTTCTAATCGGTATGGAGGAAATCTGAAAAAGGTGGTGGGAGACACCCGGCAGATTATTTGTGATAAGATCGAGACGGAGTTGGAGATCCAGACACTGCTGACTGCAAATAAAAATGAGCTGAATATCATGATTCTTATGCCGGTAGTGCTTATGCTTATGCTGAGCAGTATGGGAAGTATGTCAATTGTGCAGAATACGCCTCAAAATGTTGTAGTCAAATGCGGGGCGATCTGTCTGTTCGGCTTTGCTTATTATTTGGGAAGAAAGATTGTGGATATAAAGGTATAAGGTAAATAAAATGCAAGATTTTTTTCAGTTGGGATTAGTTGGGTTATGCACGCCCTTTACTGTGCTGTGGCTGATATTTGCCATGTTCCCCAAAAAGGAACTGAAGGCATATACGAACAGTGAATTCGCAAAAGAGTTCCAGATGGGAGATTTGTTTTGCGTCGGCTTTTCAGTAATGTCGCTTTTACATATTTCTACCAGAAGCAAAAGGGCAAAGGTAAAAATAAAAGAAATTTCCGAAATAAAGGGGAAACGGTATGCGGAGTATTATTACTATATTCTGCAGGGAGCGAAGATTACGTATGCATATACGATTCTATTGCTGACGCTTTTGCTGGCGGCATTGGCGAACAGTGTAGAGCTTATGCTTATCGGTGTTGTTTTCGGAGCGCTGATCGTCGCCTATCTGGATTTGTCTTTGCAGGACAAGTTGTCAGTGAGACGGCAGGAGATTGTTATGGATCTTCCCCAGGTATTGTCAAAGCTTACCCTTCTGGTGAATTCCGGAATGGTTCTGCGGGATGCATGGAACCGGACTGCGATAACGGGGGATAGAGTGCTTTATCAGGAGATGCAGAATACCAGTATTGAGATCAATAACGGTGTGATGGAAATTGAGGCATACAAAAATTTTGCGGACCGCTGCAGCGTAAAGGAAGTCAGAAGATTTACCTCCCTTATTATACAGAATCTTCAGAAGGGAAATGAAGAGTTGGCATTTTTTCTTGGTGAAATGGCGGATGAAATGTGGGAGATTAAAAAGAATGAGGTGAAGCAGAAAGGAGAAAAGGCGAATTCGAAGCTGATGTTTCCTGTAATGTTGATCTTTATTGGAATATTGATTCTGGTGTTGGTGCCGGTTTTCAGCGGAATCGGATAATTGGCGGAGTATTCCGCTTAATTATAAGAAAAGAATATATCAGGAGGAGAAAAAATGAGTGAACAGTTGACGAGGCTTTGGATTGGAGCACAGATCTGGATGTGGAACTTCTGGGATGATTTTAAGAAGGAGGAGAAGGGCGCTGCAGAAATCGTAGCAATTCTGTTGGTGATTGTGGTTATAATTGCTATTGTAATTATATTTAGAAAGAGAATTTCAGATTTAATTGACAATGTATTTAAGAAAGCGGATGATTTTGTGAATAATTGAATCATTTTATTTGAATGTGTATGTGAATGATTATGGGTCAGAGAGAGAACAAAAGCGGAGCGATTATGGTGGAAGCTGCCTTGTATTTTCCGATTGCGATCGCAGTTGTTATGGCAGTGATATATCTGGGATTATTCAAAATGCAGGAGAGTTATTTCCTGTTTCAGATTGAACGTACAGCGTCTCTGCTGGCCCGTGAAATTGCGAATCCCGGATATGAGGAATTTACTGGGGAGAAGCCCCTCGAAAATTCAAGCGTGGATTTTTCATGGGAGGATGGCCCGACGCAGGAGCAGGTGCGGGCGTATTATGCAGCCTACGGTGGAAGCGTTACAAAACTCTACCGTCTGGGTCTGGATAACCAGACTCAGACGAGAATAAAAGTATTTCAGAAAGCCCTGTGCCAATATAGTACCCTTTTCTCCATGGGAAATACCGAGGCTTATATTAAAATTAATAATGGATTTCTTTCCAAGTCCGTTCAGGCCGAGATTCGATATGTAATTCCCACACCAGGGATTCTCCGCTATCTGGGAGTGCAGGACAGTTTGACGCTCTATGCAGGGGCTTACCAGCCTGTGCTGAATACCACGGATTTTGTGAGAAATGTGGATTTGGCATTTGATTTAGGGGAATTCCTTATGAAAAAGCTGGGGATGGAAAACCAGATGGATGAATTTACGGAGAAATTTAGCAAAGTCAAAGAATTACTATTTTAAATGGCGAAGTGTATAAGGATAAAGAAATGTTTATGACAGGCGGAAATATGGACAATTATTGGGGGGAATGAAGAGATGAGGCTATTCTGCGGGAAAAACAGAGGCGCTATTTCCGTGTTTCTTACCTTGATTCTCGTTCCTGTGCTAGTGTTCAGTGGAATTATTGTAGATGCTTCTCGTTTGTTTGCTTCTAAAATCGTGATTTCCGGTGCGGGAGATCTAACAATGAACGCCGCATTGTCCAGATATGACAAAAATCTGAAGGATGACTATGGATTGATGGCAATGGCAGACTCTCCAGACTCCCCGAAGATCCTTGAGGATTTGGAACAGTATTTTCTGGAATCTTGCAATGCCTCTTATGTAGAAGGAGAAAATCTGACAGATCTTCATTCTATGATTCAGCTGGAACTGGGAGCTACAGGTCTTAAGGCGCAGGGCGTCGAAAGTTCTTCTCTGGCAAATACCGATGTACTGCAGCAACAAATGTTAGAGTATATGAAATTCCGTGCCCCTGTATACGTTGTGAATGATATCATAGAAAAGTTCCGCAATCTTCCCATGAACAATATGAATGAAAAAAAAGATTATATTGATAAAAAAACGGAGTATGGGAAGGCATTAAGCAAGCTGGGAGAGCCTCTGCAGAAGGCAAAAGTTGCGGCAGATAAGCACATGGAAGCGATCAACTGGATAGACCCGGACGCTATTTACAGTGCGGTGAAAGATTATCGAGACAATAAATCCATTTTCTGGCTGGCTGCCCGCTCGCTGGATGATTACATGTCCGGTTACTGCGTTGCATGGAGGGGCGGCGGTACTATCGATGCGGACCGGATCAGAGAGAATATGGCAGGCATGGTTATATGGGATAAAAATAATGCTATCTTTGACGATTATGTATATGTCGATATCATTGCTGCGGTTTCCATATATCAGATATGCAGTGAGCAGCCGGAAATCGCGGCAGAGATTACCGTTGAAAATGGTTTTACCAGAGAAGAGGTCGATCAGTATGAACGCCTGGGATCGGATATCAGCAATAATATTTCAAATATGGATGCTGTACATAGAAATGCTGAGAGTAACTACAAAAATGAAATCGCTGCCTATGAGAATACCGCGAAGGAGATAAGGGACTCTGGAAACGATGCGGTCAAAGCTCTGAAAAAGGTTATCTCAGTTTATGAGAATAAAGTATTAAAAGCAAAGAATGAGTATGATACGGCGAAGAACGAGCTGGAGAAAGCCGGGGAGAGCACGGAAGGCCTGGAAGACGAGGATGAACAGATGGAGATCAATGTGGAGGATGTGAAAGCATTGATCGCGGCTATTGAGGCGAATGTCTCGTCTGCAGAAACTTTTCTGGGACAGCTGGATAGTCTGAAAGAAATTCCGGACCGGTTAAGCAATACGCATCTGAAGCAGGATGAAGGATTGCTGATTGTGGATTACGGAAGCAGTGGGGCAATCGACCAGTATTGGGAAAGTCATAGGGATGAAATAAATGTTCCGGATAGTATCTCTCTGGGCTCTAATAATATTTACGAGGATAAATTTTACCGGGAAACCTTGTCGCAGGTAACGGAAAAGCAGGAGGAGGATCTGGAGAAAAAAAGTCAGAAGGAAAAGAGTATAACAGATGCCTCCAATTCACAGAACAAGTACGGCGAGCTGATCAATCTTATCAAAAACGGAATATACGAAATAGATCTGAAAAAGGATATCACGGATATGGCATATCCGGATGATTTCCCCAGTGGAATGGCAAATGCGGCATCAGGTCTGGCATCCGGGTATGAGGTGAAAAAAATCGATATTTCGGCAGATGCAGCAGTGATTGACGGGTCAAAGGATACCTTTTCACAGCTGGATGAACTGATAGTGGGTCTGGATAAGCTTGCCGGGACCGTTCTGGAGCGGGTTTATCTGATGGAATATATGGCGGAAATGTTTAACTGTCTGACTACAAAGGAGGACGCTGAATCGCTGAGTGGTCAAAAGCTTTCTTCGCACATAATATACAATGGCGAGATTGAATACATACTGTTTGGGAATTCGAGTACGGCGCTGAATAAGGCAGCGGCAGTGGGGCAAATTTTTGCTATACGTCTGGCAATCAACAGCATTTATATATTTTTTGATAAAGAAATGAATGCGGAGGCAAATTCCATTGCATCTGCCCTCAGCACAAGCATCGGACTTCCGTGGCTGTATCCAGTCATTAAATACGGATATTTGTTTTGCCGTGCGATCATTATTTCCTGCCAGGATGTGGCACAGCTTGCAACAGGTAAAGATGTTCTTGTATGGCACGGTGATACAGACAAGGGTATAAAGTTGAATTATAAGGAGTATTTGAAGCTGCTGTTGATTGTTTCACTGTTTAATGAGCAGCAAAAGTGCACCTTTTTGGCACGTACCGGCGACTGCATACAATTAAATATCGGCGCGGAGTTGAGTGAAAAATATACGATGCTTACATTGCAGGCCGATGTAAAATCAACGACCACCTTTTTGCCGAAGGTTCCTGCATTTCTGGGAAACCCGGAGGAGGAAAACGATGGGAAAAAAACAATACGGTACAAGGGTGTTCTGGCATATTAGGAGCGGCTTATGAAAAAAAGAGAAAATGGTTCCATCACCGTCGAGGCAGCGCTGTTTTTACCTCTCTTTTTCCTGGCTTTTATCAGTATTTATAATCTGGTTTATTTCGCTCGAGCGCAGCTGTTGGTGCAGTATGCCGCTGATCAGGCTGCCAAGGAGGTGGCTCAGTACAGCTACATATTGGAGAGAACAGGTATCATTGATTCCTGGGATAAGCTGGGTGAAATGAACAAGCAGTTCCGTGATGATCTGGAAAAGGTGCAAGGCAATCTGGAAGCCATACAAAAAGCGGAGGAAAATGCACTGAACGGACAGGACGTTATACAAAATGGTATAGAAATAGGAAAAAGTGTCAGTGATACCTATGATGTTGTCTACTCCTATGTGGAGAATCCAGCGAGTTTTATCAATGGAATTCTTGGCGCCGCGAAGGAAGGGACTTACACAGAGGTGGCAAATTATATGATTAATATGGTTGCAAAATCCTGTGTGGACAAGCAACTTTCAATTGCGGGAGGGAATGCTGATCCCGAGGTTTACAAAGAAAAGCTTGGGATTTCGGATCTGACGGTATCAAAAAGCGTCTGGTGTAAGAACCAGACCAGGGATATTCGAATTATTGTGGATTTTAAGATGACAAACAGAGTTCCGTTTTTTGAGATGGAGCCGCGCCATTACAGGGTATGTGCATCCACCAGGGTTTGGTCGGGTGTGTAAGCAAGGAGCTGAAGATGCATGGGAATATTAGTAAAAGGAAAAAAGGATTCATTGCCGCAGCGGTAATAATCGTGCTGGCTGGGCTGCCTCTGTTTGCAGTGTACGGCTATCATTGGCTGAAGATTATAAGATATTTGTGTTTGATCGCTTTTTTGCTGATACTGGCAGCCATTGATTATGAAAAAAAAATTGTTCCGAATAAAATTCTTGCAGTGATGTTTTTGTTGCGCACATTTCTTCTTGTAGGGGAAATCCTGTGTTTTCCTGCATACATAAAGGAGTTTATAATTAATTCATTCGGAGGAGCAGCGATAGGAATATTGTTTTTTTTATTGGCGTATTTTTTTTCGCGAGGAAGCATTGGTTTCGGAGATGTGAAGCTTGTCGGCGTTATGGGATGGTATTTGGGTCTGTCGCTGATCTGGTGGGATATTGTGGTATGTTTTCTTTTATCTGCATTGTATTCTGTAGTTCAGCTGGCAAGAAAAAAACTGAAATTAAAGGACTCCGTGCCGTTAGTACCCTTTCTCGCGGCAGGAACTCTTCTGGTTCTGTATATCGGTTTTTAGACATGGCAAAATAGACGGCTTCAGGAGTGAAAATTTATATGAAAAAAATAGTAATTGCTGCTATGTTGCTTCTTTTCGGAGCCGCATGGTGGAGCGCGATCCATATGACGTTTGCAAGACCGGCGCAGTATCTGGCACACCTGAAAAATGCGCAGCAATATGAAAATAAAGAGATTTACTATGATGCGATTCTGGAATACCGCCAGGCTTTGGAGTATCAGCCAGAGAGTATCGATATCATCCTGAAAATTGCGGATAATTATAAAGCTCTTGGAAACGATCAGGAATTTGAAGAAGAGTGTAATCGCGCTATTGCACTTGGCGGAGATAATGAGCAGGCGATATTTTTATTGACAGATTATTACCTCGAGGAGGGTAGAAGGGAAGATGCAATTTCCCTTTTACAGCGCCAGCTGAAAAAAAAGAAAAATAACGGGGCGGTTCTGGCCAAGCTTCAAGCGCTTGCAGGAGGATTCCGGACAGTTGGCGGGCAATATGACTATATTTCGGATTCCTGTTTCGGCTATATGCTTGTGGAAAATAGCGGTGAAAAGGGGCTGGCGGATTCTAACGGTCAGGAGGTAATTAGTCCGCAATATGAGGAGATCAGTCTGTTTGGAGAAAATGATTTTGCTCCTGTAAAAAAGGATGGGCAATGGTTTTATATAGATACGAATAATTATAAGAGACGCGTGTCGGAAGAAAGCTATGAGTTTATGGGAATTGCCAATCAGGGGGTGATACCGGCGGAAAAAAATGGGGAATATGGATATTTGGATTATAATTTTCAGGAAGTGACGGAGTTCTGCTATGAGGAGGCGACGCCATTCCTGAATGAAATTGCCGCTGTAAAAAAGGATGGAAAATGGGCGCTTATCGGGCCTGATTTGAAGCCCTTTACGGATTTTGGCTTTGACGATGTGGTAAAGGATGAATGGGGTTTTTGTTCAAGAAACGGCGTTGTTTTTGTAAAAATAGGAGAGATTTATATGCTTGTTGATGGTGAGGGCATTCAAATCGGGACAGAGTTTTTCGAGTCTGTCAGTCCTTTCCTGTCAGAACAGGCCGCCGCAGTCAAACAGGCCGGGAAATGGGGCTATCTGTCAGTTGATGGCAAAAAAGTATTAGAATGTATGTATGATCATGCAAAAAGCTTTTCAGATATTGGATATGCGCCGGCGGAAAAAGACGGGCTGTGGGGGTATATTAAACAAAACGGAGATTTTGTGATTTCACCGGAGTTTGAGGATGTGAAAGGATTTAATTCAAATGGAATTGCGCCTGTAAAACAGGATAATATCTGGAAACTAATTCAATTGGATATATTTTGATTTTTTCAAGGAGGAAAAGATGGGCTTTTTATATAATTGTTTTGGAGAATCAGCGAAAATATTATTTTCTTCGGACGATAATAAAGAATTTGATTTTGATGTGTGGGAAAAAATCAAGGCTTTTACAGATAATCAGAACCTGTTGCCCATTACAAAGAAGGAGGTAAGTGGCGTATATACATTTTCTTATGATATCACACCCTGCACGAATCTGGTTGCATGGATGAACGAGGCAAACAAAGAAGAAAAAGCCTTTATGCAGAAAAAAATTGTCAGTACAGTAAGCATGCTGGTAAAATCGGGGATCTCAAGAGAAAAGCTTGTCCTTAAAACAGAGTATATGTATGTGAACGATTATAGCGGAGAGATACAGCTGATCTGTATTCCGTTGAAGGATAAAAAAGAGAAGTCCGCAGTTTCATTTCCGCCGGCTGGTCAAGGCGAAGGAGGGCTGGAGATACGTCCAATTTCAGCGGCTGTCACAGAAAGAGACGGTATGGGCGATAGCCTCGGAGAGGATAAGACAATGATGTTTGTATCGCAGGATGATGATAGCCCGACAATATTATTGACTCCTGTGATCCACGCAAAGTTGCTTCGGATCTCAACACAGCAGAGCTATGATATTACTTCCGCTTTTTGCCGGATTGGAAAAAAGAAGTCTGACGTGGATGTATGGATAGATGATAATCCTACTATTAGCCGTGAGCATTGCAGAATCACGTACGAGAATGGGAAATTCTACCTGGAGGACAGTAACTCTTTGAATTTTACTTATCTGGAGGAAAAACGAGTGATGCCCGGAAAACGGGTAGAATTGATCGATGGCAGCAGACTTACATTGTCAGATGAGACATTTTTATTCCGAATCTGCGCAGAGGATTTTTTTAAATCTTAGATTATTTGGAAGTATTTTAGCCGAGACATGTGGGAGAAGGGAAAAGCCATGAAGTGTTCAAAATGCGGCGAAAAAATTGAAAAAAACCAGAAATATTGCAGGAAGTGCGGCGCACCGGTTACACGAAAGAAAAAGCTTGATATAAGGATTTTGATGCCTGTCGGGGTAGGCGGAATATGTCTGCTGGCGATACTTGCTGTCATATTAATTGTTTCACCTCAGAAAATTAAAGCGAGTAAATTGCAGGAAAAACTGGATCTTGGCAATAAATATCTGATGGCGGCTGAATACGATAAGGCTATAGTGGCTTTTGACGAGGCACTGAAAATCGACGAAAAATCACCGGATGCGGCTGTCGGTATGGCTAAGGTTTATAATAAAAAAGATCAGCCGGAAAAGGCTTTAGAATATCTGAATCAGGCATCAGAAAATCTGGAGTATATTTCACAGGAAAAACAAAGTAATGCAAAGAAAATCCAATGGACAGAGAAAAAAACTGATTATACAAATGTAGCCTATGAAACTTCACAGCGCCTTGAACAGCATGGCTATACAGAAAAAGCGGAGGAAGCGAAGCTCCTAGCTGAAAAGATCGAGATAAGCATCAATATTATTGTGGTGGAAGTAAACTTCACATCGGAATCGAAGAACAGTGTCGAGGATGATTCGAAAGAAATACCAGAACCAACACGAGAAGCGGAACGTACATTGGCCGTCGCTGTTGGCCAGGAAGAACAGGAAGATGATGAGAAGAAATATCAGAAGGAAGATGCGGATGTAGAAGCACAAGACGAACAGGGTGACAGCGCGGATGTTGTGTTTCAGGACGTTCTAGATAATAGCCGGAAAAACAAAAATATGGATCAGGGTCAGGAATTATCGGCACAGGCGATTCTGGAAAATTATATTACCGATGTGTTGCTGGTTCAAAATTGCTGGGAGAGCTTTTCGGGAAGCCAGATCAGTCTGGATATGATGGAAGAACTGTCAGGGATACTGGGAATTCAGGAGGAGGATATTAATGGGGACGGTATTCCGGAACTTTTTGTGATTGGCATAAACGGAGTCAGAATGTATGTGGATATTTACAAGATTAATGATGGAAATGTAGTACAGGCAGGCTCTGCAGCAGCACAGTATAATTGCCTTGGGAAACCTTTGACAGAATTGGCCTATGGCGGTACGCTGGATTGTTTTATAAAGAAAAACGAGGATTCTTTTTTATTGGGAATAGCTTCCAGCTATTACAACGCGAATGAAGGGAATGGCCTGTCTTCGGCGAGAGTAAATGTGGATATATTTAATGTGGAGGCTGAAGGAACAGTAACCTCGGCCGTATCTATTTCACTCTTGAATGGACGGACTATGTTCATGAATGGCGATATAGCAAATGAAGGACAAGAAAATGCGGATATATTTATCGGCCAGATGGCGCAGGTCGGATTAGGCGGCAGTTGGATCTGTGATTATATCAATGTATTGCTGAGTATGGATGTAGATAATACGTTGCTTGATCTGAGCGTTGTACCGGATCCTTTATATTCTGGGTTAGCTACAAAAGAGCCGGGGGTAAGCGATCTGGTTCTTATAACTTCCGGTTCTGCAGATCCCGGAATGATATTTCTGAACGTATATAGCAATACGACGTGTAGGAAAGAGGAAGCGCAGGACGATACGGGAACTGCTGCGGAGGCGGCTCCAATTTCGGAGATTATTTATGATATGGAAGTGACGCCGGAGATAACCGGAACAACAGAATCGGGCAGCTCAAGTGAAGAAGCTGCTGATGGAGGAATACCTTTGCCGATGGAAGGAATGGTGCAGGAAACCATTCCGATACCTGAGGAAGATAATATGAATGGTGCGGCTGCTGTGCCGGCAGAAGAAATCGCGGATGGAGCGGTGGTAGCGCCGGAAGGAACAACAGTACCTGAGGAAATAGCGTCAATTCCTGAGAGTTCGCCACAGGAAATTTTAAACGATTATATCATAGATGTTCTGTTCACGCAAAATTCATGGGAAACGTTTAATGGAACAATAATCGGAAGTGATGCAATGGAGAGCCTGAGCGGCATTTTGGGCTTACAGGAGGAAGATATTGATGCAGATGGCATAGCTGAGCTGTTGGCTATTTATATGAGGGGCTCCAGGATTGGCGTCGATATTTACCGCGTAGAAGACGGAACGATTGTTCAGAAGGGTTCGGCAGTGGCCCGGTATAGTGGCTTTGGGACTCCGTTGGCAGACAGTCCTTACGGGAGCACGATTGATTGCTTTATAAAGAAGGAAGACGGGGCACTTATTCTGGGCATTGCGTCCTGCTATTATAATGTAGATGAGGGGAACGGCATGCCGTCTGCCAGGGTTAATGTAGATCTTTTCAATGTGGATTCGGGGGCAAATGTGTCGCCTGCCGCATCCGCATCGATTTTGAACGGACATTTGATTTATACAAATGGAGATACTGTTAATGGCATTGAAGGAGGAGCGGACTCCTTTATTGCTCAGGTGGCGCAGACCGGTTTGGATGGAAGCTGGATCAGTGATCATGCCAATACGCTGCTGAGCATGAATGTTGAGGACACTCCGCAGGATCTGAGTTCTGTATCCAATCCATTAAGCGGTGGGTTGGCAGGAAAAGAAGCAGGAGTGAGCGATTTGGTGATCATAACTGCAAGTTCAGAAGAGTCCGGAGGTATTTCTTTGAATGTTCAGAATAATACAACTCATATGAAGTAAGGTGGTAATGATGCTGGAGAACTTACCAAGTACATATAAAATCATAGGAAAAATCGGTGCGGGAAACAACGGGGAAATATATAAGGCATATCATAAAAATCTGAAGAAGGAGGTTGTCCTGAAAAAAATCAGGGCGAACGTCAAGGATATTATGAACAACAGGGCGGAAGTGGATGTCTTAAAAAAACTAAGGCATTCCTGCCTTCCGCAGGTATTGGATTTTCTGGAAGTGGATGGAGATATCTATACAGTAATGGATTTTATTCCGGGAAAATCCTTCCAGCAATATTTAAGTGCAGGCAGTATATTTCCGGAAAAATCGGTGATTGTCTGGGCAAAACAGATATGCTCCACGCTTTGTTATCTGCATGAACAGAATCCTCCGATTGTTCACAGTGATTTAAAACCCGGAAATATCATGCTGATGCCCAATGGAAATATTTGTCTGATTGATTTTAATACATCAGCGGGAATTGATGGCGATACAGCCTGGGTGACCGGATATACAAACGGCTATGCTGCGCCTGAGCAGATACGAGCGCTGCAGTATAATCAGAACGAGCTGGATCGGAAAAAATGGAAAACCGTAGACGCAAGAGCTGATATATATAGCCTTGGAGCGACGCTGTATCATTTGCTGACTGGAATTAAACCGCATATGGAAGGAAATGGGTATGTTGAGGATATCCGTGATCTGAATGTGAAAATCAGCGGTGTATTTGCCAGGATTATTATGAAGTGTATGGAACCGGATCCTTCCAGAAGATATCAGACATCAGAACAGCTTTTGATGGAACTGGAAAATATCCAAAGAAAAGATAAGCGATATAAAGCTTTGCTTATTCGGCAAAAGCTGATATATTTTCTTGTTGCTGCCGGAATGTTATTGTGCGCGGGTATCGGTGCGGCTGGCTTTTTTCGCATGGATAGGGATAAGCAGAAGGAATATGAGAAGCTGGTGCGATTGGAAATACAATGCATTTCGGAGGAGGATTTTGATGATTTTGAAATATATTATCAAAAGGCAATTGCTTTGCTTCCGGAAAGGCTGGACGCTTATTACCAGAAAGCGCTGGCTCTGCATCATCAGAGGCAGTATGGTGATTGCATTGATTATATAAATGGTTCCATATTGTCAAATGAAAGTCTGCCTTCAAAAAATGAAGCGCTCAATAATATATATTATCTGCTTGGTAATTCTTATGAGAAAATGGGAAATTACACAGATGCGGTGTTTTGTTATGAGCGTGCAATTGAATACCAGCCGAATAACAGTGATTATTATCGGGATTATGCAATTGCACTGGCTTATTCGGGCGATTTGAATGCGGCGAAAGGGGTTCTTGATAATGCAGGCGAAAATGGTTTGAATTCAACAGAAATTAATTATGTGGAGGGAGAAATCGATTATTGCATGGGGCAATATACCGCGGCGGAGGATATATTTTCACAATGTATTCAGGACGGCCAGGATGATTATATTAAGATGCGTTCATATATTATGCTGGTAAAATGTATTGATGCTCAGGGTATTTCTATTGGCGGAAATAATGAAAAGATTAAATTGCTGGAGCAGGCGAGGGAGCAACTTCCAAAGGAGAATAATATTGGCATATTAGAATTATTGGCTCAGGTTTACTGTGACATGGGGAGTCAGCTGGGAGACAGCTCCTATTATCAAAAGGCAATCTCTGTTTTTGCGCAGATTGACAGCCAGGGTATGGCCAGTTACGATACAAAATACAATCTGGCAGTCCTTTATCAGAATGTCGGTGATTACGGGAAGGCATTGGAGACCATGAATCTTATACTGGAAGAATATGGAGAAAACTATAAAACCTATAAGGCTCTGGCATTTTTGGAGCTTGCGAAGCAATCAAAGGTCGAAAATACTCAAAAGTCATATATGGATTTTGATGGGTATTACCATAAAGCGGAGGAACTGTATCAGAAAATGCCTGATAATAATGACAATGATGTGGAAATGGACCGATTGTCAGAATTACATACTCAGGCGATCAGTAATCAATGGCTGAGTGAATGATGGAGGTGCGGAGAATTTTATGCAGGGAACAATGATGTTTGCCGCTGGAATCATCGGAATGTTTGTGTGCATGGTGGTTTTGTGCGTGTTACCCGGAATATTTAAGAAACAAAGGAAAGAAATGCTGGATAAAATAGAACAGGAGTTATAGAGGACTGAGCAAATGAAATTTTGTAAAGTTTGCGGTACAGAATTAAAAGAAACTATGAAATTCTGCCCCCGCTGTGGAAAAAAATGTGAAGAATCCCCGGAAATCCCGGTAAATATGAAAGAGGATACAAAGAAAGGAGATAAGCTGAAGCTAAAACGGAAACCATCTAGACTTCCTGTTGGCATTGCCGTTGTATGCTTTGGTGTAATCCTTATTGCTGGAATATTGATTTATCGATGGTATATGGGCGCGGAAGAACGGGCAATTACTGATGCGGTAATAAACTATGAGAATGTAAATGATACCCTGGTAGAGATGACTGCGTCGGAAAGCTATGCTCAGATGGAAACATATGAAAAGGCAGAACAGGTGCTGGAAGCACTTCATCAGCTTGAAAACAATGGAGAAATCATATCAGATTCCATTGAATATGATGAAACAACACAGATTATTACATATGAATACATTAATGGATCTTATGGAGGGGTAATGCTTGAGGAGTTTGCCGAAGGCATCAGCGGCGTTGGGATGGATTTATATGAGACATCATATAACTATGATGCGAAAACAGTGGAAAATTGGCCCGCCGTACCCGCATTTAATTCAGCCTCATACCCGTATGAAGAGCAGAATATAAGTGCAATTATGATGTACGGACTGGGTCAGGGCTATGAAACATATTTAGAATTTTCTAATTTAGAGAAAACCGGATGGGATCAGGTGCATTTAGCCACAACGTTAGATGATGATTGCACAACTTCAGACTTCCGAACAGAGTTAAGCGGGCATGATTTGATTATTATACAAGAACATGGGGTAATTTATAATAATAATCCAATCATTGTGCTCCAAGAAACGGTAACTTTTTCCGATGCTCTTGCAACGATTGGCGGGCTTGCATACACATTTGAAGATGAATTATATCTGGAAGATTTTCAGAAGAACCGCATTGCAATACTCTTGATAAATCAAGAGTTTCATACCTGTCTTTTGCCAGAATTCTTCACCGATTATTACGGCGATAATCAGCTTTCGGATGCAATTGTCTGGATTGGATGCTGTAATGGATATAGAAATGATTCACTTGTAAAGGCATTTGCGGATTGCGGAGCAAAATCGGTTATTGCCTGCACGGAGACTATCGGAGCAACCTATAATTATTTAATGCAAGATGCGGTTATTTATATGCTGTTATACGGAAATACGGTCGAGGAATCACTTGATTGTGCAAAAACCGTATGGGGAGAAAATGATAAGATTTTCAAGGAAACGTATTCCGATCAGATAGATTATGATCCTTCGGAGATCCGAATATATAATGGAAGTGAAACGACGCTTGTTACATTGACAGAGGAAGCAGCGGCTTCTGTTCCGACAAAAATTGACTATAATAATCTCGTGTCGGATGCATACTATGAAGCCTATGAAGATGAGAACGGATCCTACGAGTGGCGTGTCCCGAGAATCAATTTAAATAGTACAGATGTCGATGCTGCTAATTCCGAGATATGGGAATATGCATATATCAACGGTGTGGAAGCGAATCACGAGGCAATAAATCAAAACAATGCATTTGTCGAATACTGCACGATCGAATATAATTGGGCTGTGAACGACGATGTTCTGTCTCTTTGGATCCATACCGGAACTATGTCAAACGCTTGGGATGATTATCTGGTATATAATTTCAATATTTCAACAGGTGAAAAGTTATCCAGGGATGAATTACTCCAGAATTACGGAATCACTTTAGACAGGTACACTGAATTGGCTGAGCAGGTGCTCGGCTCCAGCTTTTGGTCTGGTTGGGATCCGTCAAATAAAAATTTTGGGAACCAATCTTTTGCAGATTTATTTAACGAACAGTTATTGAAAACTGTTTCTGATGATAACATTGCTCAAAGTTATCCTTATATTAATGAGAAAGGGCAATTGTGTATGGTTGCGAGGATATATTCCATGGCCGGTGCTGAATATTATTGGAAAGCTTTGAATATGATCGATTTTGAGTTATCCCCTTACTATGCGTCTGAAGCAAGCGACGGAACAAGCGACGGAGCAAGCAACGGAACAAGCGACGGAGCAAGCAACGGAACAAGCGACGGAGCAAGCAACGGAAC
>CAZGTY010000017.1:42159-42867 GCA_964528895.1 uncultured Blautia sp.
AAGCGACGGAGCAAGCAACGGAGCAAGCGACGGAGCAAGCAACGGAGCAAGCGAAATAAATCACACAATTTATATATCCGAAGAAGAAGCATATCAAATTGCGTGTGAATATTGGAATTATAGCGAAGGAGATGTATCTGAGGAGACAGATGGTAAATTATATCTTGTATACGATGGCTTGCTTGAAGAATCCGATGGAAACCATTATTATGCATTCCGGCTTCGCTGGTGGGTTTCGGAAAACAACCGTATGTCAACTGTTGACACGCTGTACATTAATGCAGAGACAGGAGAATGCTCGTATAATATTTGACTGTGCAGTATAAACAATCGAAGAAAACGCCATGCTTCTCTGTTGTATCAATTGGCAAAAAGCTTCCTGCTTTGCCTGCTGGGACTGTTATTTTACGGATACGGACACCACCCTTGACAGGAATCTCATGTAATGCCTGGATACATTGCCGATGGCAAAGAACCCGGGGACAGTCTTCTCTGCTTCCATTGGGCATGCCATTGTAACGTTGCCTGGAACCCCGTCAAGGGCATGCCCCTATAGGGCGCCTGTTTTCCCTTCAGCTCTGCTTTCCGGGAGCTTGTGGAAACAAAAAACTGTTTTTTGTCAAGCACTTTTCCCTGAAAAAAGCGTTAAAATGGTTACTATTTACAGCCGATTTTAAGCATTACAAAGTAGAGCGGGGTTACAATGCC
>CAZGTY010000018.1:0-40318 GCA_964528895.1 uncultured Blautia sp.
ATGAAAGAGGTGGCAAAATGGATTATGTAATAGCTGTGGACATCGGAACGCAGGGGACGGCGCGGTCGGTCTGATGGCAGTAGGAAGCATTCAGTCGCTTGGAAAGCTCCTTGAAAGAGCGCGGGTTGTGAAAAAGAGATTCGTTCCTGATGAAGAAAAACATAGGATATATGAGGAGCGGACAGAGAAATATCTGAAGGATATGGATATTATATCGCAGATTTATCACAGAGGAGGAAAAGAGTAATGGAAAAGGTCAGAATCTGTTTGATTGGTGCAGGAAGAGCCGGGATGATTCATGCCCGGAATATTAAGCATCATGTGGATAGAGCGGAGATGATCGCTGTCTCGGATGTGGCGGAGGAGAGCGCAAAAAAGGCTGCAGAAGAGCTTGGAGTGTATAAAATCTATACGGATTATCACGAGGCAGTACAGGATGCGGAAGTTGATGCGGTAGTGATCGCGTCACCGACCAGATATCACTGTGAAATTGCAGTGGAAGCGGCACGGGCAGGCAAGAATATATTCTGCGAAAAGCCAATGGCAATGAATGTACAGGAATGCGACCTTATGATTGAAGCAGCAAAGAAATACGGCGTAAAGCTGCAGATCGGTTTTATGCGCAGGTTTGATCAGGCATTTCGCAAGGCAAAGCAGATGATCGACGATGGCGTGATCGGAGACGTAGTCAGCATCAAATCGAAAACGCACGGGCCAAGCACACCCAGGGAGTGGATGTACGATATTCGAAAGAGCAATGGACCTCTTGCAGAAGTGAACAGCCATGACATTGATACAGTCCGCTGGCTTTCAGGAAGCGAAGTGAAAAAGCTCTATGCGGTGGCAGGAAACTACCGGTGTCTTGACGCAAAGGAGAAATGGCCGGATTTTTATGATACGGTGCTGATGAATGTTTCCATGGAAAACGGGACGATTGGAAATATAGACGGAGCTCAGGGTGTAAAATACGGATATGATGCAGGCGTAGAAATCCTTGGAACCAATGGATGCATCCGGGTGGGTGAATTGAGAGATCATAAGGTTGAGCTTTATATGTCCAATGGAAAAATGTCAGGGGACATTATGGACAGCTGGCGGAGCCTGTATCATGAGGCTTATATAGAGGAGGATAAAAGCTTTGCAGAGTGTATTCTGAACGATACAGAGCCGTTAGTACGGGGAAAGGATGGCAAAATGGCGGTTGCTATAGTGCTGGCCGGAAATGAATCCATAAGAACCGGAGAAATTGTGGAGGTGAAAGCTTGCAAATGAAGGCGGCAAGATTATACGGAAAAAATGATCTCAGGGTGACGGAATGCGCAGCGCCGGAGATCAACGAAAATGAAATACTGTTAAAGATCCGTTCAGCGGCAGTCTGCGGAACAGATCTCCGCATGATTGCCAATGGCTATTCCGGGGTAGATGAGGAGCATCCTCTGATATTGGGACATGAGCTGAGCGGGGAAATTGAAAAATGCGGTAAATATGTGAAAGGCTATCAGCCTGGAGACCGGATCGCCGTTGCACCGAATTTCGGATGCGGGATATGCGGGCCGTGTATAAGTGGGAATACACATCTTTGTACATCTTATCAGGCTTTTGGCATCAACATGGACGGTGCGTTTGCAGAGTATATGAAGATTCCGGAGAGCGCCATCAGACAGGGAAACCTCTTGAAAATGGACGGAGATTTATCCTATGATGCAGGCGCTGTTCTGGAGCCGGCCAGTTGTGTGCTGAACGGACAGCAGCAGGCAGGGATAAGTTTGGGAGATCATGTTCTGGTCATTGGAGCCGGCCCCATCGGATTGATGCATGGCATGCTCGCCAGGGCCGGAGGGGCAGGAAAAGTTTTTATTACTGATTTAAATAAAGAGCGGCTGAAGCTGTGTGCTGAGGCGCAGAAGGATATCATACCGATCGAACAGGAAAATTTAAAGGAAGAAATTGACCGCTATACGAATGGGAGAGGCATGGATGTGGTAATTGTGGCCTGTCCCTCCGGCGAGGCGCAGGCACAGTCCCTGCATTACCTTGGGATGAACGGAAGAGCCCTGTTTTTTGGAGGACTCCCGGCAGGGCGGGACCAGGTTACGCTGGACAGCAATCTGATCCATTATAAACAGCTTCGCATCTGTGGTTCGACGCGGGCGAGTCTGAAGCAGTACCGTACAGTGGCCAGACTGCAGGCAGCAGGAAGGATCGATTTGAACAGTGCGATAACCGGCACGTATTGTATCGAAGAGATTGGTCGGGCTGCAGAAGATATCAAACAGGGAAGAGTTCTGAAAGCAGTTATAAATTTTGAATGAGGAGGAATTTTGTATCATGAACAGCAGAGAAATAACCAGGGAGCAGCTTTGTAAAATGTTTGACCATACACAGTTAAAGGCTTATGCGGATGAGGAGGCTTTTTTGAAGCTGTGTAATGAGGCAAAAGAAATGAATTGTGCCATGGTCGCGATTAATTCCTATCCGGTAAAATTCTGCAGGGAAGCGTTAAAGAACACAGACGTTCATGTGGGAGCTGCTATTTCTTTTCCGTTGGGACAGATGACGATAGAGGCGAAAGTGTTTGAAGCGGAAGACGCCATAAAAAACGGGGCGGATGAGATTGATTATGTGATTAATGTAGGCAGAGCAAAGCAGGGAGACTGGGATTACATTCGCAGGGAAATGCGGAGTATGGTGGAGGTTTGCAGAAAATACAATGCGATTATAAAGGTCATCTTTGAAAATTGTTATCTGACCAGGGAGGAGATTATAAAAATCGCTTCGATCGCAGGAGAAGAAAGGCCGGACTTTATTAAAACCAGCACAGGGTTTGGTACTTCCGGAGCGGAGCCGGAGGACGTAAGGCTGATGAAGCAATATGCGGGAGCCGGGGTAAAAGTGAAGGCTGCAGGAGGTATCAGAAGCTGGGAGCGGTGCGCACAGATGATCGATGCCGGAGCAGAGCGGATCGGAACCAGCAGCAGCCTGAAGATCCTGGAGGAGTTTGATGCTGAGAGAGCGAAGGAGGTATGAGAATGAAGGCTTTGGCGCTGCCATTGTTTTTCTAGGAATTCAATGACCGGGAAATGGGAGAGATGAAGGAACAGTTACATAATCTGGAAGCGCTTTATGGGGAGGAAACGGAATTTCTCGCTCCCCAATGTGCGGATACATATACGGCAGGTGAGGAGGATGTTATTATATTTCCGCATCTTACCGGCGCTGTTTTTCACCACAGAAAAGAGCTGGAAACGATCAAAGTTCCGATTTTTGTGCTGACAAGCAGCTATGGCACTGTGGAAATGTGGGATTGGGAAATTGTTGCATATCTCCGAGAAAATACAGATCTTCAGATTTTTACTCCTTACCACGTAGAGCTTGGAAAGGTCCTGTTTCGGGCAGCGGCGGCCAGAAAAGCGATGAGATACAAGAAGTTTGTGATGTTTCAGGATTCCCCGGGGGAAGGAATGATTGGAAAGATGGAAATCGTGAAATATTTGATTATGGTGTGTCCGGAAGGATACCATGGAAATGAGTGGAGGCAATATGAAAAAAGTAGGTACAGCCATTGTGGGCTGCGGGATGATCAGCGAGATTTATCTGCATAATATGATTCACAATTTCAGCATTCTTGATGTGGCGGGCTGCTGTGATCTCCGCGAAGAAGCGGCGGAGAGGAGGGCGCAGCAGTTCGGTATAAGAGCGCTCAAAATAGAAGAGATTATCGCGGACCCATCCATAGAGCTGGTGATCAATCTTACAGCTCCGGGGGCGCATTATTCGGTTATCCGGCAGCTCCTGGAGGGTGGAAAAAATGTATATACAGAAAAAGTTCTGGCGCTTACTTTTGAAGAAGGCAGAGAGCTGGTGGAACTAGCGGATCGGAAAAATCTGTATCTGGGGGCAGCTCCGGATACCTTTCTGGGAGCGGGCATTCAGACCGCCAGATTTGCTTTGGACAGCGGAATGATCGGAGAACCTACAGGCTGCATTGCTGTGCTGAACAGAGATAACCGCGTGGGCGCAGAGTTTATTCCCTATCTTGCAAAAGAAGGGGGCGGAATCGGATTTGACGTGGGTATTTACTATATAACTGCTCTTTCCAGCCTCCTTGGACCGGCAGAGGCAGCCACCGGTTTTATACATACGAGGAATGCAGAGCGGATGCATATGTACCCATTTCATGAAGATTTTGGCGAGACCTACCGGATGGAGTGTGAAAATCAGATGGCCG
Organism: uncultured Blautia sp.; assembly: GCA_964528895.1. Lineage (GTDB taxonomy): Bacteria > Bacillota > Clostridia > Lachnospirales > Lachnospiraceae > Blautia_A. Next base: position 4,229 of record CAZGTY010000018.1, read on the forward strand.
GATCGATCCGGTATCGTAACGGTGCAATCGGAACAGTTTTATTTAACTCAGAGTGCATTATGAATCCGTTTCCCGAGCTGACGATTTTTGGAACACAGGGCATTCTTTATGTTCCGGATCCGGATTCCTTTGCAGGGGAAGTAAAGGTATTGGTAAGAGGCAATAAGGAAAAGGTTGTTGTTCCGCAGAATCACGGATATTCTGAAAACAGCAGGGGATTGGGCGCTGCGGAAATGGCATGGGCGATACGTGGCGGGCGTCAACCGAGAGCAAGCAAGGAAATGGCGCTGCATTCTCTGGAGATCCTGCATGGTATCGCAGAGAGCGGGCACACACAGAAAACATATCAGATGAAAACGAGCTTCGAGCGTCCGGAGCCTTTGCCGAGAGGTTTTTTAAAGCATTCAGAATTTGCAGATTTTCTGGCGGATCAGGAAGCTGCACTGGTTTAGAGGAGGAAAAAATGGATTACGTATTTCCGCAGGGATTCCAGTGGGGAGTTTCCACTGCTTCCTATCAGATCGAAGGCGGCTGCAGAGAGGGCGGCCGAGGAGAGTCCATCTGGGATCGATTCACGCACATAGATGGGAATATTCCAAATAACGAAAACGGCGATATAGCCTGTGATTTTTATCATCATTACAGAGATGATATTGCGAAGGTACATGAAATGGGAATACCGAATTTCCGCTTTTCCATTGCCTGGCCGCGGATTTTCCCGGAAAATGGCGAAGATATCAATGAAGAGGGGCTGCAATTCTATGACAATGTACTGAAGGAATTGGAAAAATATGGGATCAAAGCAGCGGTTACGCTATATCACTGGGACATGCCTCAGTGGCTGCAGGATAAGGGCGGCTGGCAGAATCGGGAATCCATCGAATATTTCCGAAGATATTGTGAAACAGTCATGAGGCGCTTTGACGGAAGAGTGGCGAAATGGATGACGCTGAATGAGCCCTGGGTCTGCGCTTTTAACGGGCATTACTGGGGGAATTTTGCACCGGGGATACGTGATTTTTCAGCTGCTTTGCAGACAGCGCATCATATGCTGTGCGCACATGGTGCAGTCGTGGACATGTTCCGGAGGGAAGGACTGGAAGGCGAGATTGGTATCGTCCTGAACCTGTGCCCGAGAGAGCCGGATTCGGACTCTGAAGCGGACAAAGCTGCGGCTGTACGCAATGACGGTTTTGCAAACCGCTGGTTCCTGGATCCCATCTATCTGGGTAAATATCCGCAGGATATGGCAGATTATTATCGTGAGATGGGACTGGTTCTCCCGAAAATAAAAAAAGGAGACATGGAGCTTATTTCAGGGAAAATAGATTTTCTCGGAATAAATTACTATTATATTGAGTTCACGAAGGCGTGTGAGGGAAACTGGCCCCTGGGCTTTCAGGTGACAACAAAGGATTACCCTCTTACAGAATATGGATGGCCGATTATAGAAAGGGGCCTCTCGGATCTGCTGATCCGGCTGGATCGGGATTATGGACATCCGGTATTGTATGTGACGGAGAACGGGGCCAGCTTTCTGGATTGCGTGAACATCAAGGGGAAAGTGCTGGATGAAACCCGGCTGGATTATATTGAGCGCCACATCCTGGCTTGCCATCGCGCAGTGGAGAGCGGCGTGGATCTGAGAGGATATTTTATCTGGACATTGCTGGATGACTTCGAATGGTCTACCGGTTACAGGAATCGGTTTGGCCTCATCTATGTGGATCACAGAGACCACAGCCGGATCATCAAAAAGAGCGGACGTTGGTACAGAAAGATTATTCAGGCCAATGGAATTGTTCAGGGAGAAGAAAAAGGATGAGATTTATGCGGGTACGCCGGAAATATGCCTTCGGCGTACCCGTTTTTTAACTATGCGATTGGTGCGGTCAAATGGCGGATAACTATATCTCGAATCGCTCTGAAAGATATGGTGCAGTGACAGCTTGCTTATGCAGAAACGCGGATTGCTCAGGATTTGCGGAAAGCGGCTCTCTTTCTCTCACGGGGATCGAGGATCCGTTTCCGGATACGGAGGCTTTTCGGTGTGACCTCTAAAAGCTCGTCCTGGTCGATAAACTCAATGGCCTGCTCCAGACTGAGGATCCTGGGCGGCGTCAGCTTCAGCGCCTCGTCAGCGGAGGAGGAGCGGGTGTTGGTCAGATGCTTGGTCTTACAGACATTCAGCTCGATATCCTCGGCCTTTCCGTTCTGGCCGATGACCATACCGCTGTATACCTTCTCACCGGGACCGATGAAGAGCGTTCCCCGCTCCTGTGCGGAAAACAGACCGTAGGTAACGGCCTCCCCGGCTTCAAACGCGATGAGAGAGCCCTGCTTGCGGTATTGGAAATCCCCCTTATAAGGAGAATATCCGTCAAAGATGGTATTTAAAATACCGTTTCCCTTTGTGGAGGTAAGGAATTCTCCGCGGAAACCGAACAATCCTCTGGAAGGAATATGGAATTCCAATCTTACGGAGCCGTCGCTGCCTGTGCTCATGCCCTGAAGCTCACCCTTGCGCTCGCTGAGCTTCTGAATGATGGCGCCGGAAAATTCTTCCGGGACATCCACATAGGCGATCTCCATGGGTTCCAGTTTTTTGCCGCGTTCATCTGTTTTATACAGGGCTTCCGGCTTACTTACGGCAAATTCATAGCCCTCGCGGCGCATATTTTCAATAAGGACGGACAGATGCAGCTCGCCGCGGCCGGAAACCTTGAAGCATTCCGTTGTATCCGTATCCTCCACGCGAAGACTCACGTCCGTGTTAAGCTCCCGGTACAGACGGTCGCGGAGGTGGCGGGAGGTGATATATTTTCCCTCCTGGCCTGCCAAGGGACTGTCATTCACCATGAAATTCATGGCGATGGTGGGCTCGGAAATTTTCTGGAAAGGGATCGCCTCAGGATTTTCACCGCCGCAGAGGGTATCGCCTATATGGATTTCAGAAATACCGGAAATGGCCACGATAGAGCCCACGGAGGCCTCTTTAATCTCGACCTTGTTCAATCCGTCAAACTCATAGAGCTTGCTGATTTTTACCTTTTGCCGTTTGTCCGGATCATGGTGATTCAGGAGGGTGATCTCCTGATTGACGGAAATTTTACCGTTTTCCACCTTTCCCACGCCGATGCGGCCCACATATTCATTGTAGTCAATGGTGCTGATAAGAACTTGCGTATCAGCTTCAGGATCACCCTCCGGAGCAGGGATATATTTGAGGATCGTTTCGAAAAGGGGAGACATATCCTCCGGGGTGTCCTTCAGATCAAGAACTGCATGGCCGGCCTTTGCGGAAGCATAGAGAAACGGACAATCAAGCTGTTCATCGGAGGCTTCCAGGTCCATCAGAAGCTCCAGAACCTCGTCGATAACCTCGTCCGGACGCGCCTCCGGCCGGTCGATCTTGTTAATACAGACGATCACATGGAGATCCAGTTCCAGGGCCTTTTTGAGCACAAATCTGGTCTGAGGCATAGCTCCTTCAAAAGCGTCCACCAAGAGTATTACACCGTCCACCATTTTAAGGACGCGCTCCACCTCCCCGCCGAAATCTGCATGGCCGGGAGTATCTATAATATTGATCTTTACGCCGTTATAATGTACGGCCGTATTTTTAGAGAGGATCGTAATACCGCGTTCCCGTTCAATATCATTGGAGTCCATGACCCGTTCCTGAACCTCCTGATTCTCACGGAAAACACCGCTTTGCTTCAGCAGCTGATCCACCAGAGTGGTCTTGCCATGGTCTACATGTGCGATGATCGCCACATTACGCACATCTTCGCGCTTCATCTTCATAAGCTCCGAAATCCTTCCTTCTTCTATAACATTGCGTTTTTTCTTCGACAATCCAGTTTACCACATTTTCTGCAGATTACAAGGTATTGAAAAAAATTTTTGTTTTAGTTCTAAAACAGACTCCTTTTACATAGACATAATAAAGATGAAATACCCAAAGAGGAAGGAGAACGAAACATGGACAAAATTATTGCAAATAATCAGGTGTCGATCATGGGGAAAATTGACACGGGCTTTACATTCAGCCATCAGGTATTTGGAGAGGGTTTTTACACGATGGATCTTCTGGTGAAGCGGCTCAGCGATTCAGAGGACAGGATTCCTGTCATGGTATCGGAACGTCTGGTGGATGTGACGCAGGATTATGTGGGAGAGTATATTGAAATTCACGGGCAGTTCCGCTCCTATAACCGTCATGAGGAACGGCATAACCGGCTGGTGCTGTCCGTATTTGCACGGGAACTGAAATTTGTGGAGGAAGAGGATGATTCCATCCCGGTGAATCAGATCTTTTTGGACGGGTATATCTGTAAACCGCCCGTTTACCGGAAAACTCCTCTGGGAAGGGAGATCGCGGATCTTTTGCTGGCGGTGAATCGCCCCTATGGAAAATCTGATTACATACCCTGTATCTGCTGGGGCCGCAATGCAAGATATGCCTCCGCTTTTGCAGTGGGAGGACATGTCCTGATCTGGGGCCGTATCCAGAGCAGGGAATATATGAAAAAGATATCCGAAAACGAGACGGAGAAGCGGACGGCGTACGAGGTTTCTGTAAGCAAGCTGGAATATATCGAATAGGAGATAGAATTCTAAGGCTTGCAATTCTTCTCAATCTGAGGTAATATAAGCATATTTAAAGGAACAATTGCGGCTTGATTTCGGCAACGCCAAGAGGAATTATTATGGAAAAAGAAATGATCGAGGTATACTGCGGCAGCGGCCGGGGCAAGACTGCTCTTGCCGTGGGGCAGAGTCTTCGTGCCAGTATGCAGGGGAAGAGCGTTATCATCATCCAGTTTCTGAAGGGAAAAGAGGAGCGCTCTTTGGAGTATCTGGAGAAGATCAGCGGCCAGGACATTAAGATTTTTCGTTTTGAGAAGAAGAATAGCTGCTATGAGGACCTGAATGAGGAACAGAAGGAAGAGGAAAAATTAAATATCCTGAACAGCCTGAATTTTGCCAGAAAGGTCATTGTCACCCAGGAGTGTGATTTCCTGGTTCTGGATGAAATTCTGGGACTTTTGGACAGCCGGATCACCACGGTGGAGGCTGTGGAGGATATTCTGAAGCTGAAGCATGAATCCATGCATATTATTTTGACCGGACGCTGCCTCCCTTCGGAGCTGAAGCCCTATGTAGACAGTGTGACTACCTTGACGACAGAAGAGCTCAACTGATTATTATGTTACAGAAGAATAAGGAGGAGATCATATGGCAATTTTTAAAGGAGCTGGTGTAGCAATTGTTACCCCAATGCATGAGGATGGCAAGGTAAACTACGATAAGCTGGAGGAGCTGATTGAGTTTCAGATCGCGAACAGCACGGATGCGATCATTATTTGCGGAACTACGGGAGAGTCATCGACCATGACCCATGGCGAACATCTTCAGACGATCAGGTTTGCCATTGATACAGTGGCGAAGCGTGTTCCGGTTATTGCGGGAACCGGCTCGAACTGTACAGAGACGGCAGTCATGATGTCCACGGAGGCTGCTTCCTACGGGGCGGACGCTCTTCTGATCGTGACTCCTTATTACAATAAGTCTACGCAGAATGGCCTGATCGCACACTATACCGCCGTTGCAGATGCAGCGCCGGATACGCCGATCATCATGTACAATGTGCCAAGCCGTACAGGGTGTAATATTCAGCCGGCTACAGCGGCATACCTGGCCAGGAATGTGAAAAATATCGTGGGCCTGAAGGCTGCCAGCGGCGATCTTTCCCAGATCGCGAAGACCATGTATCTGGCGGACGGAGCTCTGGAGCTTTATTCCGGAAATGATGATCAGGTTCTCCCGATCATGTCTCTGGGAGGCCTCGGCGTAATCTCCGTATTGTCAAACATTGCGCCTAAGGAGACTCATGATATGGTCATGAAGTTCCTGGACGGCGATATTGAGGGCGCGGCTAAAATTCAGATCGCAGCGATCCCGCTGGTAAGCGCGTTGTTCTGTGAAGTTAATCCCATTCCTGTAAAAGCTGCCATGAATCTTATGGGTATGGACGTAGGACCGCTTCGTATGCCGCTCACGGAGATGGAGGATGCAAATAAAGAGGTTCTGATAAAGGCTATGAAGGATTTCGGGCTTAAACTTGCTTAATGGAAAGGAACGTAAAATACATATGGTTAGGATTATTATGCATGGCTGCAACGGCTACATGGGCCAGGTGATCTCCGGGCTTGTGGAGAAGGATGCGGATGCGGAAATTGTGGCGGGCATTGATATTGTGGATAATAAACAGAACAGCTATCCGGTATTTACAGATATAAATGCCTGTCGGACGGATGCGGATGCCATTATTGATTTCTCCTCCGCAAAGGCTGTGGACGCGCTGCTGGACTACAGTGCGGAACGCGGGATTCCGGTGGTTCTCTGTACGACAGGCCTGAATGAGGGGCAGCTTCGGAAGGTGGAGGAGGCCGCAAAAAAGGTTGCGGTATTAAAATCCGCAAACATGTCCCTTGGAATCAATACATTGTTAAAGCTGATCCAGGATGCCGCCAGAGTTTTCGCGCCGGCAGGTTTTGATATGGAGATTGTGGAGCGCCATCACAGACTGAAGGTGGATGCGCCCAGCGGAACTGCCCTGGCGCTGGCGGACAGCCTGAACGCGGCCATGGACAATACCTGTGAATATGTGTATGACCGCAGCCAGAGGCGTGAGAAGCGAAGCGATAAGGAGATCGGTATCTCCGCAGTGCGGGGCGGCACCATCGTGGGGGATCACGAGGTGATCTTCGCGGGAGCGGATGAAGTGATCGAGTTCAAGCATACCGCTTATTCGAAGGCCGTATTTGGAAAGGGCGCCATTGAGGCGGCGAAATTCCTGGCGGGGAAAGGCCCGGGACGCTATGACATGAGCGATGTGATCGGATAAAAATTTATAAGAATGTGCGGAGACGATTCCCGGGTTTTGGGAATCGTTTTTGTATGTGCCCGGCAGGTTCCGGCTCTGGCCCGACGGATTATAATCAGAAGGCGCAGAGTCTTTAATTTCCAGTTTATTCCAGAATAGGATTTCCTGAAATGTGCATATTAGGAGTACAAGTAAATTTCAAGGAAAAGGAGATTAAAGGGATGAAAAAATTTAAAGCAATCCTGATCGGCACTTTACTGGTGCTTACATTATGCATGCTCGCTGCCTGCGGGAAAACGGGAAACAACGCGGATGAGTCCGGCGCTGTAAATGATCAGAATACCACGGCGGATGATAATACCACAGGGATCGATGAAAATGTAAATGACGAAGCTGTTGGCGACGGGCTGGGAGATACGGCGAACGACAATAACGCAGCGGGAACAAACGACAATGCAAATACGGAGACCGCGCCGGATACGGACAATAATGGAGATGACAATACAGGCGATGACGACAATGGTACCGTTTCCGGCGCTTTGGGCGACGGCGTGCGTGATCTGGGCGACGGCGTGGGCGATGTGGTGGAAGATGTGGGAGACGCTGTAGGAAATGCAGCAGAGGGCAGATAAGCCCGCCTATTGCACAAATCACAAATGAATGCTATGATCAATGCATGAAGCAATCAGGAGGTACACATGAAATTCCGGCCATGCATTGATATACATAATGGAAAAGTAAAACAGATCGTGGGAGACAGTTTAAGAGACACAGGCGACGGGGCCAGGGAAAATTTTGTGTCTCGGCAGGATGCCTCCTTTTATGCTGCCCTTTACCGGGATGCCGGTATCCGGGGCGGCCATGTGATCTTATTGAATAACAGTTCATCGCCCTATTATGACGCCACCAGGGAACAGGGGCTTCTGGCCCTCCGGACTTATCCTGGCGGCCTGCAGATCGGGGGCGGCGTCTGCCCGGAAAACGCGCAGGAGTATCTGGATGCGGGCGCAAGCCATGTGATCGTTACCTCCTATGTGTTTAAGAATGGGAAAATATCCTGGGAAAATCTGGAACGAATGAAGCGGGCAGTGGGAAAGGAACGACTGGTTCTTGATCTCAGCTGCCGCAAAAAGGACGGCAGATATTATATTGTCACAGACCGCTGGCAGAAATTCACGGAGGTGGCCGTCAGTTTGGAAACGATGGAAGAGCTGGGCGGGTTTTGCGATGAATTTCTGGTACACGCGGTGGATGTGGAGGGTAAGGCCGGCGGCATTGAAACGGGGCTTGCGGAGCTCCTCAGCCAATATGAGGCGTGCCCCATCACCTATGCGGGGGGCGTGGGGAGCATGGAGGACATTGCCCTTTTAAAAAAATGCGGCAGGGACCGCCTGGATGTGACTGTGGGAAGCGCACTGGATCTCTTCGGAGGGACCATACCCTTTAAGACGGTAGTTCTTTTGTCCTAATAAAAACCGGATGATGTAACAGAGGTCGCCCTCAATCCGGATGAATTGATTACATCTGCGGAGGCAATGAATATGGATGGCAGAAAGCGTATGGGGAAAGATAAGGATGGAGTGATATTCCCTGTTGCTCCAAATCTTTCTGATATGAGTGATAATTATTTGGATTTTATAGAAGAAGTCAAAAAAGAAATTCAGAAGCAGAGAATTTCTGTGGTATTAAATGCCAATTCCAGTATGATTTGCCTTTATTGGAGTATTGGCAACGCAATCTTACAAAAGCAGAAAGAAGAAGGCTGGGGTGCGAAGGTCATTGATCGCATGGCGAAGGACTTAAAAGATGCTTTTCCGGATATGAGTGGTTTTTCTCCGAGAAATATCAAGTATATGCGTAAATTTGCGGAGTGTTGGCCCGATTTTGAAATTGTGCAACAGGTTGTGGCACAAATTCCGTGGCGCACCAATCGATTGATGCTTGATAAATTGAATACGCGGGATGAAAGAATCTGGTATGCGCATAAGACCATTGAAAATGGTTGGAGCAGTAATGCTTTGGCGTCGCAGATTCAAAGCAGATTAATGGAGCGTACCGGAAAAAGTGTGAATAATTTTCCCGTTGCTCTGCCGCCTGCAGATTCCGATATGGCAGATCAGATTTTTAAAGATCCGTACCTGTTTGATTTTCTTGGAACTGATATGCCAAGGCGTGAAGTGGAAATTGAGCGTCAGCTGACGGAACATATACAGAATTTTCTGTTGGAGTTGGGACAGGGTTTTGCGTTTGTAGGCAGACAGGTACATTTGGAATTAGGCGGAGACGATTTTTATATTGACCTTTTGTTCTATCATCTGAAACTTCGCTGTTATGTGGTAATTGAACTGAAAGCCTGTGATTTTGAGCCGGGCTTTATCGGTCAGTTGAATATGTACCAGAATGTTGTAAATGACATTCTGCGTCATCCGGAAGATAAGCCTACGATTGGCTTGCTCTTAGTTAAGGGAAAGAACCATACTGTTGTAGAATATTCCCTTGCCGGTTATCAAAATCCGATTGGTGTTGCAGAATGGAAAAATCAGATGGTACAGGCATTGCCGGAAGAGCTGAAAAGCAGCTTGCCATCTATAGAAGAAATTGAAAAAGAGTTAGAATAAAAAGTGCCACAGGGTGTGGCACAATTATATGAGCATGGATGAATATCCGGTGTATGATGGCGCACATGAAGGAATTATTTCCGATGAACTATGGCAGCTGGCACAGGAAAAACGTCAGCAGATGGGAACGGACGGTATTTTGACAGATATGGAAGTATATGGTAAAATAAAACGTTGGCAGACAGACTTTTTGGCTGCGTAGAAATTTCCGTATTCACAGAATTTCAGATAGTTGGAGAACTGATATGAAGGTCGTAATTTTAGCGGGAGGGTTCGGCACGAGGATCAGCGAGGAAAGCCACCTGAAGCCGAAGCCTATGATCGAGATTGGGGAAAAGCCCATTCTCTGGCATATTATGAAGGGGTATTCCCATTACGGATTTCACGAATTTGTCATCTGCTGCGGCTACAAGCAGCATGTGATCAAGGAGTGGTTTGCGGATTATTATCTTCATAACAGCAATATTACCTTTGATTTTACACAGGAAAATAAAATGATCGTTCACAATACGGAGCTGGAGCCCTGGAAGGTGACGCTGGTGGATACGGGCCTTAAAACCATGACCGGAGGCCGCATCAGGCGGGTGAAGGATTATCTGGACGGAGATACCTTTATGCTCACCTATGGCGATGGGGTGTCGGACGTGAATTTCCATGAGCTTCTGGAGTATCACAGATCTCACGGGAAGATGGCGACTATTACTGCGGTGCAGCCGGGCGGCCGTTTCGGACTTCTGGATATTCTGGAGGATGGAATCATCACCAATTTCCGTGAGAAAAAGCAGTCCGACGGCGGCTGGATCAATGCGGGCTTTATGGTTCTTGAGCCGGAGATCATGGAGCTTATCCAGGGGGACGATACGGTCTTTGAACAGTATCCCCTTACGGAGGCTGCCAGAAGAGGGCAGCTGAACGCATATAAGCACAGAGGCTTCTGGCAGTGCATGGACACCATGCGGGAGAAAAACATGCTGGAGGCAATGTGGCAGAGCGGTGCGGCGCCCTGGAAGGTATGGTAGGAAAGGAAGACGGATATGGAGCTTTTGGATTTTTACAGAGGGAAAAAGGCGCTGGTGACCGGCCATACGGGCTTTAAGGGGACATGGCTCTGCAGAATGCTGGTCTCTGCGGGAGCGCAGGTGACGGGCTACGCCCTTGAGCCTTTAAAGGCTCCCAGCCTGTTTGCCCTCTGTCATATAGAAGAGAAGATGGATTCCGTTATCGGGGATGTGCGGGATTTGTCCCGGCTTTTGGACACGGTGAAGCGGGTGCAGCCGGAGATTGTTTTTCATCTGGCGGCGCAGCCCATTGTCCGGGATTCCTATAAGGAGCCTGTGCTCACCTACGAGACGAATGTGATGGGTACGGTAAATATACTGGAGTGTATCCGGCAGACAGATTGTGTGAAATCATTTTTAAACGTGACTACAGACAAGGTATACCATAACCGCGAATGGGAGTGGGGCTACCGCGAGGAGGATCCGCTGGACGGTTTTGATCCCTATTCCAACAGCAAATCCTGCTCGGAGCTGGTGACCCACGGCTATAAAAATTCTTTTTTTGATGGGGGAGTTCCCGCAATATCCACTGCCAGGGCGGGAAATGTGATCGGCGGCGGCGATTTTGCCAATGACCGGATCATTCCGGACTGTGTGCGGGCTGCTGCGGCCCATCAGGAGATTCATGTGCGGAATCCCCGTTCCGTCCGTCCCTTCCAGCATGTGCTGGAGCCTTTGTACGCATATCTTCTGATCGCGGCGAAGCAGTATGAAGATCCCGGCTTTGCGGGATATTATAATGTGGGGCCAGATGATCGGGACTGTGTGACTGCGGGAGAGCTGGCGGAGCTGTTCTGTAAGGCATGGGGAGAGGGACAGAGCTGGATGGCCGGGAATGCAGGCGGGCCTCACGAAGCGAATTTTCTGAAGCTGGACTGTTCCAGAATGAAGCATGTTTTCGGGTGGAAGCCCGTGTGGGGAATTAAGGAAGCGGTGGAAAAAACGGTAGAATGGTCCAGGGCCTGGCTGGAAGGACAGGATGTGGACGGGATTATGCTCCGACAGATCGGCGAGTTTCTGGAGACGGGGAAGAAGAGCTGACAAAGCGGCCTTTTTCGGGGATGCAGGAAAGGATTTGGAAAATGGCGGAAAGAAATCGTGAAGCCGTATGCGCGGGAGCCGCGCTGGTGATTTCAGCGATCTTTTTTGTATGCTGCCTGAAGGTTCCGGCTTTGTCAGAACGGATCAGCAGTATTGGAAATATAAATATTCTTGTATATGGAATGACGCTGGCGCTGTTCTGTCTGGCGTTTATGGCCGGCCTTTTTCTGACAAAATGGGCCGCTTTCCAATGGCTGGAAAGGGCAGGGGTAAAAAAGTGGACTCTTGCGCTTCTTCTGGCCGCCGCCGCTGTCTTTTTGACGGTTATGACTGCCATGGAGACGAAGCAGTATGGAGGCGTAGCCTATCTATATGGCTGGCACACGCAGCCTTTTCCCCTGGTTTTGCTTCTTTTTGTGCTGGAAGCGGCGATATTTCTGACATTCATAAATAAAGCGGAGCCGGATGACAAAAGATCCGACTGGTTGGTATGGGCCGTCTACGCGGCGCTGACGATTCTTGTGCTCTACAGTATGGATACTCCCAATATTTTCGGGCGGAGCAATGCGGGGGACAGCTTTCACGGCCACGCCTATTTTAATTCGATATATAATGTATACATGGGACTTCCCTTTGCCGGGGATCTCACAAGTATTTACGGACATTACGCCCTGCTCTGGAAGCTTCCCATGAAGCTCATCGGCGGGGATTTCCGCATGTTTGTGCTTTTGCAGGCTGTACTGGGCGCTTTTACCCATCTTTGTGCTTTTCTGGTGCTTCACCAGCTGACCAGGTCCCCTGTGGTGCGGGTGCTTGGAGCGCTTGCGGTGACGCTGCCGGTCCTGGGCATGCGAGGGGGCTACTATTGGCAGGTGTGGCCTCACCGGATGGTATTCCCCATGCTTCTGCTACTTTACGCTGTGTGGTATTTTAAAAAGAAGAAATCCGGCTGGCTCTGGACGGCCGCAGGATATGCCATATGCGTGCTGGCTGTGCTCTGGAACACGGAGACCGGCATGATCCTGGCTGTGGCCTGGGCGGGAGCGGATATTTCCCGCATGTTCAGCGGGGAGCGTATTTCTCCCGGCAGGACCGTTATGAGGATCCTGCTTCACGGCGTGGGTGTGGCGGGCTCCTTCCTGGGAGCTTACGGACTGGTAAACGCCTATAATCTTTACCGCGGAAGCCCGGCGAATACCATAAAAGAGTTTTTGATCCCTCTGCTGTCGGATTCCTATATGATTGACGTGCTTCATCTGGAGCTCCCTCTGTTTCCCTGCGGCTACATGGCGGAGATCGTTCTGTTTCTCGCAGGAACCGCAATGGGAATCCGGGGCTGGAAATGCTTCCGAAAAAAGGAGGAGGAGATTCCCTGGACATGGCATCTGGTATTTTTCCTCAGTGTCAGCGCCCTGGGGCGGCTGGTCTATTATATGAACCGTCCGGCTTACCACAATCTGGACTGCTGCCATCTTTCGGCTGCGGTTCTGCTGGCGTTCTTTGCGGAGCGGGGGATTTCCTTTGTCAGGGAAAAGCAGTGGAAGGAGACAAAAAGGCGCTCCTTCTATGAGTTGATACGCGGGGGGATGGGGCTGACGGCGCTTCTGACTGTATTGGCCCTTTCTACGGGCGCTGTTCTGCAGTTTTCCCAGAACAGCGAGATCAAGGCCAATTATCACAATACGGAAGAATTTGACGCGGTGGTGGACAGCATCGGGGAATATGTACCGAAGGATACCTTTGCCTTCGGGCTCAGCGTGACGGAAATATACAGCGCCCTTCACTGGAACACCAACTGCTTTACCATGGATTTCAGCGATCTGATGATCGCCCCCGGTTCGGTGGTGAATATGGTGGAGCGGCTTAAGACGGAAAATATTCCGGCTGCCTTTACCAGTGCGAGATCTCTGGTGATCTGGGAGAAAAACGACCCGGAGGGCTATCAGTGGTTTTTGGAAAACTATACGCTGGATAAAAGCTTTCCCGCAGGCGGCGTGGAATTCCAATATTACGTGAAAAAATAAGGAGACGGACTATGTTTGAAGAGATGACGGAACAGGAGGCAAGAGAGCAGATACTTGCCATGACCCGGGATTACTGCGAAAGCTTCCATAATCAGCAGAAGCCTTTTCGCGAGGGGGACAGGATTCCCTATGCGTCCAGAGTATATGATTCTGAGGAAATGGTAAACCTGGTGGACAGTGCGCTGGAATTCTGGCTCACCTCCGGAAGATACACGGAGCGTTTTGAAAAAGAGCTTGCAGAATATCTGGGCGTCCGGTTCTGCTCACTGGTGAACTCCGGCTCCTCGGCAAACCTGCTGGCATTTATGGCTCTTACCTCGCCTCTTTTAAAGGAGCGCAGGATCCTGCCGGGGGATGAGGTCATTACCGTGGCTGCGGGATTCCCCACCACCGTATCACCTGTGATCCAGTACGGCGCCGTTCCTGTGTTTGTGGATGTGACCATCCCTCAGTATAATATCGACGTGACAGAGATGGAGAAAGCTCTTTCTCCGAGGACAAAGGCGGTCATGCTCGCCCATACCCTGGGAAATCCCTTTGACCTGAAGGCGGTAAAGGAGTTTTGCAAAGAGCACGGGCTATGGCTTGTGGAGGATAACTGCGACGCTCTGGGAAGCAAATATATTCTGGACGGGGAGGAACGTTTTACCGGAACCATTGGGGACATCGGAACTTCCAGCTTTTATCCGCCTCATCACATGACTATGGGAGAGGGCGGCGCCGTATATACGGACCAGCCGCTTTTAAATAAAATTATACGATCCTTCCGGGACTGGGGAAGGGACTGCAGCTGTCCCTCAGGGAGGGACAATCTCTGCGGACACCGTTTCGACAGGCAGTACGGGGAGCTTCCGCCGGGATATGATCATAAATATGTATATTCCCATTTCGGATACAATCTGAAGGCTACGGACATGCAGGCTGCCGTGGGCTGTGCGCAGCTTAAGAAATTCCCGGGCTTTGTAGAACGGCGGCGGCATAATTTTGCCCGACTTCTGGAGGGCTTAAAGGGCTGTGAGGACATATATATTCTCCCTGTTCCCTGCGAGAGCTCTATCCCGAGCTGGTTTGGCTTTCTGATCACCTGCAGGGAAGGTGTGGACCGGAACCGGGCGGTGCGGTATATTGAGGAAAAAGGGGTGCAGACCCGAATGCTTTTTGCCGGGAATCTGATCAGGCATCCCTGCTTCGATGAAATGAGGAAAACAGGTACAGGCTACCGGGCAGTGGGCACACTTGCCAATACGGACCGCATTATGCGGGATACCTTCTGGGTGGGCGTTTATCCGGGAATGACAGACGAAAAGATCGACTATATGGCGAGGGTGATCCGCGCTGCGGCAAAACAGGCTTAAAGCCGCAGCCTTCAAAGGGCGGGTTTATCGCCCGCAAAAAAAGGAGAATCATATGATGTTGGATGAAAGGCTCCGCTGGTACGGCTTCTGGGCGCTGGATATGCTCAGGGGCGGTTCCGTGGGGAAATACTATAAACAGATCCGGGAGAGCTATCGGAAAGGGACGTCTGTGCAGGAAACAGAAGATAAGATTAAAAAGCTCATCGCTCACGCGGTGCGCACCACGGAGTTTTATGGAAACTATCCGGAGGACGTTTCCCTGAGAGAGCTTCCTGTGGTGAACAAGGATACCTTTCGGAATCACTATGAGTCGTTTCTGTCAGAACCTTATAAAAATGCCCCGGACAACCGGACGATGTGTACGAGCGGTTCCACCGGAACGCCGTTGGCGATGGTGCAGAATAAAGACAAAATCGACCACAACACGGCGGGCGGGATTTTCATGGGAGCTCTGGGAGGCTATTACATCGGCATGAAGGAAGCGTTCATCCGTGTCTGGGTTAACAATGTAAAAAAGAGCCGGCTCGCGCTTTTGGCGGAGAATTTGATTATGATGGACAGTTCATCGATGGATGACGAGGCGCTGGGCGAAATGTGCCGGATACTGAAAAAGAAAAAAGTAAAATGTCTGGTGGGCTATTCCTCCGCATTGGGGGAAATCAGCCGTTTTATTTCGCAGAACGGGATAGATACCGGCGATTTTTCCGTCCGCAGCATTATTCCGATTTCCGAAGCCATGCCTGTAGGCGTGCGAAAAAGGCTGAAGGAGCAGTTTCATTGCCCGGTGAAGGCGTGGTATTCCAACGAAGAAAACGGAATTATGGGCATTCAGCGTTCCGGGGATGAGAGCTATTATATCGATACCGAGAGCTATTATTATGAACTTTTAAAGATGGACAGCGACGAACCGGCAGCGCCGGGGGAGCTTGGAAGGATCGTGATCACAGATCTGTATAACTATGCGTTCCCCATTCTCCGCTATGACAACGGAGATCTGGCTGTGGCGAGGAGAACAGAGAAAAACGGACGCTTCAGGCTGTATCTGACAGAGCTGTACGGAAGACGCAGCGATCTGATCTATGACTGTAATGGAAAGGCTCTGACCCCGTATATCATTACCAATAATATGTGGGATGTGCAGGGAGTGAAGCAGTTTCGTTTTATTCAGGAGGCTCCGGCCAGATATATTCTCTGCCTGAACGGGGACAGGGAAAAGATGAATGTGGAGGAAATTGTGGGCAGAATCCGTCCATATCTGGGCGAGAGGGCAGAGCTTTTGGTGGAATACGTGGATGAGATTCCCGTTTTAAATTCCGGCAAGCGCAAATACATCGAGAACCGCTGTGAAAGATATCAGGTCCGCTGAGAATACGGAATTATGAAAAAGGTTGAAAAAAGTATTATTTCCAATACGGCCTATACTATGGGAGGCGCCATACTTTTAAACGGCGTTCTCCAGCTGATCATTTATCCCCTTTTGAATCGTTATATGGGGGATGAGCAGATGGGAGAAATGCTGTATATTATGGGACTGGTGGCGATCCTTTGCCCCTCTGTGGGACAGGCCCTGAATACCAGCCGCCTTGTGGCGCGCAGAAGCTATGCTGTGACAAATGGTGATTATGACGTGCTTCTGCTCCTTTTCGGAGGGGCGGGAACGGCCGTTGCTCTGGGAGCGGGCGTATGCTCAGGCTCCCTGGAAAGCGTTTCACATATGGCGCTCACGGCCCTTCTTCTGATGGCGACATGCTTCCGGTATTACGGAGATGTGGAATATCGCCTGAGTCTGGATTACCGGGCATATTTCCGGTATTATGGGGTTTTGTCCGCAGGGTATATCCTGGGCCTGGGGTTGTATCTGCTCACAAAAAACTGGTACGCGGTCTTTGTGCTGGGGGAGGCCGCCGCATTGGTATATGTTGCCCTCACGGGAAATGTGTTCCGGAGCTTTTTTTGCTGCAGCGGCGATTTTCGCGTGGCGTTCCAAAGGGGAGGCTTTCTGGTATTTTCCTATTTGATCACGAACCTTACCCTGAATATGGACCGCCTGGTGCTGAAAAATATCATGGGAAATACGGCGGTTACCCAGTACTATGTGGCGTCCCTCATCGGAAAGGTGCTTGTGCTTTTGGTAGCGCCGGTGAACACCATTATGATCTCTTATCTGACGAGGAGAAAGGAGAATCTGAACAGGAAGCAGTTTTCCGTGCTTGCGGGAGCGGGCGTTCTGGCTGCTCTGGGCTTTTTCCTTTGCGCACAGATCGGCACGCCTGTTTTTATCCGTCTGTTTTACGGGAAGGATATGTATCTGGCAGTGAAGGATGTGATCGCCCTGGTAAATATCGGACAGATATTAAGTATGCTGTCCGCTTATCTTTTTATGGTGGTGCTCTCCTTTACCGGGGAAAAATGGCAGCTGATCCTGCAGATCGGGCATATGGTCCTGATGACTGTTCTGGTGCTGGATTTTACGGGTAAGCATGGCATTGTGGGATTTGCTGCGGCTTCCCTGATCGCGAATGCCCTTCGGGTTTTGGCGGTTCTGGCACTGGGGTTTGTAAAGGCGAGCGGGAAGCTGAGAAATATAGAGGAAGGTTAAGAAACGGGAGGTTATTATGCAGGCAGGCGAAATTTTAAGAAGAACGGTCTTTAACGCGCTGGATATGGCGCGGGGCGGGAAGCTGAATACTCTGAAAAAGGTAAATAAACGGGAAATTGTGGATGGTGTGACGGATGCGTATGTAAAACGCCGCCTTCAGGCGATTCTGAATTACGCGAAAAAGCACTCGGCGTATTTCGGGGCTTATCAGGATGCGGAAAAGCTGGAGGATTTTCCGGTGATGGATAAGATCACTTATCTGGAAAACAAAGCCCAGGTGCTGTCCGATGAATATAAGGGCAGGGAGGAGAGCCTTTACCGCCTCACCACCAGCGGTTCCACGGGGAATCCCTTTTCCATCGTCTGTGACAGGGATAAAATGGATCGGATCAATATGAATTTTATATCCGTTATGGAGCTGTCAGGATACCGGCTGGGTATGAAACGGGCGGAATTCCGCGTCTGGATCAGGGGGAAAAATACCATTTCCAGATTCAAGTCCATAAAGAATAACCTCATCATGATCGACGTGTCCAATCTGAGCGATGAGTCTCTGGCGGGGATCTGTGATACCATAAAGAAAAAGCATATTCAGTGCCTGGTGTCCTATTCCAGCGTACTTACGGTTTTGACCGGATATATCAAAAGAGTCGGCGTAAACGTAAAGGAGTGGGATGTGGAGATGATCTACGCCATGGGGGAGGGACTGCCCCAGGCTGCCTTTGACGCCGTAAAGGAAATTTTCGGTTTTGCCCCCATCCGCTCCTACGGAAATAATGAGCAGGGGCACATTGCGGTGGAACTGAATGAAGAAAATAAATATACCATCGACCAGTACAATTATTATGTGGAGCTCCTGAAGCTGGAATGCGATGAGCCTGCTCTGCCCGGTGAGCTCGGCAGGATCGTTGTGACGGATCTTTATAACAGGGCTTTTCCCATGATCCGCTACGATACGGGTGATACGGGAATTCTGGAGGAGTATCACGATGAGGCGGGCAGAAAGCACGCGAAATTTACGGAGATTTACGGACGGCGGGGCTCCATGCTGTATAATTGCGCTGGAGAGCCTTTGTCCATTCATGTGTTTATGAATGTGCTTCTGGACCTGGAGGGGATCGTTCATCAGGCAAAATGCATTCAGTGGGAGAAAAAACGCTATGAGCTCCTTTTAAATGCGGACCGGGAAAAGATCAATGAAAAAGAGGTAGTGGGCCTGTACCGCCGTTATCTGGGAGATGAAGCGCAGATCGACGTGACCTATGTGGATGAAATCCCTGTGCAGGCGTCGGGCAAGCGCATGGCGTGTGAGAACCGGTGCCCGGATTATCAATAAATATTAAAAAAAGATAAAATAAAGGGGCCCTGATCGGGGATGGCGGTATTTTCGGATTTTTGGAGTACCGGACAGATGAAACGGGGGAAATTATGAAACGGAAGGTATCGGATTATATAGCGGATCATATAGCGGATCATGGCATCAGCGATGTGTTTACGGTCACTGGAGGGGGCGCCATGCATATGAATGATGCCTTTGGGCATCACGGGAGACTGCACTGCACTTATTTTCATCATGAGCAGGCCTGCGCCATGGCTGCGGAGGCATACGCCAGGGTGGACAACCGTATGGCCGCAGTGTGCGTTACCACCGGGCCCGGGGCTTCCAACGCCATCACAGGAGTGCTGGGGGGCTGGATGGATTCCATTCCCATGGTGATATTTTCCGGACAGGCCCGCTATGCTACTACAGCGCCAGGCTCCGGGCTGAAGCTTCGGAGCATGGGGATACAGGAATGCAATATCGTTCCGGTGGTGAAGCCTCTTACAAAATATGCGATGATGGTCACCCGGCCTGAGGAGATCCGGTACCATCTGGAAAGAGCCTTATATCTGGCGGCGAACGGACGTCCGGGACCGGTGTGGCTGGATATTCCCCTGGATGTGCAGGGAGCGGTGATCGAGACAGAGAATTTAATGGCCTATGATCCTGCAGAAGATGCGGACCAGAGGCCGGCGCCCATATCGGAAGAGATGATCGGGCTGGTTCTGGATAAGATTGCCCGCAGCCGCCGCCCGGTTCTTTTTCCCGGAAACGGCGTGCGCCTGGCGGGGGCTGCGGGGGAATTCCGGAAGCTGCTGGATGTGCTGGGGATTCCGGCCGTCACAGGGGCGAGCAGCGTGGACGCATTGGAATCCGGTCATCCTCTGTATGCGGGACGAAGCGGAAGCGCAGGCGACCGCTCGGGGAACTTCGCCGTGCAGAACAGCGACGTGCTTCTTGCCATCGGAAACCGGATGGGCTTTGACCGGACGGGGTTCGCCTGTGAAAGCTGGGCAAGAGAGTCTTATACCATCCTCAATGACATTGACGGAAATGAATTAAAGAAACCGAACCTACACGTGAGCCTGCCCGTGTGCGGCGACGGGAAGGAGTTTATAGAGAAGCTGCTGGCGGGAGCCATAAAGCGGGGGGCGTCCAAAGAGAAGCCTCTGTTTAAAAGGGAGGGCTGGCGGCGGCAGTGCCGTGAGTGGAGAGAAAAATACCCGGTTGTGACAAAAGAACACTATGAAACCTCCGAGCCTGGTCATACCAATATTTATGCATTTTACCGGGAGCTGTCCCTGGCGCTGCCGGAAAAATATAAGGTCGTGGTGAGTGTGGGAACATCCCGGGTAGCGGGAAGCCAGGCCTTTTATGTGAAAAAGGGCCAGCGATTTATCACCAATTCCAACACGGCGTCCATGGGCTTTTGTCTGCCGGGAGCCATCGGGGTGTGCATTGCCTCCGGCCGGGAGCCGGTGGCATGTGTCACGGGCGAGGGCAGCCTGCAAATGAATATTCAGGAGCTGCAGACTATAAAACAGAATCGATTGCCGGTAAAATTATTCGTGATTAATAATCAGGGCTATCATTCCATACGGCAGACCCAGCAGGCCTATTTTGAAGGGCCGCTGGTGGGCGTGGGAGAGGAGAGCGGGGATTTAAGCTTTCCCGATCTGTCCAGACTGATTCCGGCTTATGGATTTCCCTATTTTTCCTGCCGCTCCTCAAAGGACCTTGGCAGGGAGATTCAGAAGACGCTGAGGGCAGAGGGAGCGGCAGTCTGCGAGGTCTTTGTGACAAAATATCAGAAGACGGAGCCCAAGACAGCCTCCCGGCGTCTGGCGGACGGCACGATGGTTTCCGCTCCCCTGGAGGATATGTATCCTTTTTTATCGAGAGAGGAGCTGGCGGAAAATATGTATATTCCCATGGTGGAGGAGAGGAACGGCGGATGAAACGAGTGATTGTAACCGGAGCCACCAGCATGATCGGCGCGGCGCTGGTGGAACAGTGTCTGGAGCATGGGGCGGAGGTATACGCCGTGGTGCGGGAGCGCTCCGTAAAGGCCTCCCGTCTGCCAAAGCATGAAAAGCTTCATCTGGTCGGCTGTGATCTGGATATGCTTCATACCCTGCCGGATAAGATTCCGGAAGAATGCGGCGCCTTTTATCATATTGCATGGGGCAGCACCGGAGAACACCGGAACCGGAGCGCGGAGCTGCAGAGCCGGAACATCGCTTATACGCTGGAGGCGGTAAAGGCAGCCCACGCCCTGGGGTGCAGGCGTTTTATCGGAGCGGGAAGCCAGGCGGAGTACGGGCCAATGGATGTTGACAGAATCGCCCCGGACAGTCCGGCAAATCCCACCACGCCCTATGGTGTGTGCAAGCTGGCGGCGGGACGCCTGGCCATGATGCTGTGCGGCGAGCTTGGCATGGAGTGCATCTGGGCCCGGATATTCAGCGTTTATGGCATTTATGAAAAGGAGACGGCCATGGTGGCGTCCGGCCTTCGGAAAATGCTGGCGGGGGAGGAAACGGAATTTACCCCGGCGGAACAGCGGTGGGACTATCTGTTCAGCAGGGATGCCGGGCTGGCCTGTTATCTCATAGGAGAAAAGGGGCTGGCCGGAGCCGTCTATTGCGTGGGAAGCGGCCGGGCGAGACCACTGCGGGAATATATTCAGGAGATGGCGGAGCTTACGGGGGCGAAGATGCCGGGGATCGGGAAGCGGCCCTATCCGCCGGGGGCGGTGATGAATCTCTGCGCGGATACCGGAACCCTTCAGGCGGATACCGGCTTTGTTCCCCGGTATTCCTTCCGGGAAGGTATTTCGGAGACAATCCGCTGGCTTAAAAATGAACAGTAAACGGAACTGTCGGAACAGTGTGAAAATACAGGAGAGGCAGGTATGAAAAAAAAGATATCGGTGGTGATCCCCACCTATAATGAGGAGGAAAATGTGATCCCTCTGGCAAAAGCCGTTACAGAGGTAATGGAAAGGGATCTGCCGGAATATGACTACGAGATCCTTTTTATTGATAACCATTCCAGGGACAATACCCAGCCCCTGATCCGGAGCCTGTGCAGGGAAAATAAAAAAATCAAGGCCATCTTTAATGCGCGCAATTTCGGCCAGGTCCGTTCACCGGTGTACGGCATGAAGCAGGCGTACGGGGATTGTGTGATACGTATGTGCGCGGATTTTCAGGATCCTGTGGATATGATCGTAAAATTTGTGAGAGAGTGGGAGCAGGGACATAAGATTGTCATCGGCGTAAAGAGCGCCAGCAAGGAGAAAAAGCTTATGTACTGGGTCCGTTCCTGTTATTATAAGCTGATCAACAAGGTGACGGATATCGATCACATCGAGCATTTTACGGGCTTCGGGCTGTATGATAAAAAATTTGTGGACGTGGTGCGGTCTCTTCATGATCCGGTTCCGTATCTCAGGGGGATCATCGCGGAGCTGGGGTTTGATTATAAGGCGCTCCCCTACACTCAGCCCAGGCGCCGTGCCGGAAAGAGCAAGAATAATTTTTACAGTCTCTACGATTATGCCATGATCGGCATTACCTCCTACTCCAAGGTGGTGATGCGGATAGCCACATTTCTGGGATTTATCGTGGCCGGGCTCAGCTTTGTGGCCGGCATCGTCTATCTGGTGATGAAGCTGCTTTACTGGGACCGCTTTTCTGCCGGCGTGGCGCCCATGCTGATCGGCATGTTTTTCCTGGGGTCGCTGCAGCTGTTTTTTATCGGTTTTCTGGGCGAATATGTACTCAGTATTAACAGCAGGGTTCTGGACCGTCCGCTGGTAGTGGAGGAGGAACGGCTGAATTTTAACGAGGAAGACGGAGAGAATGAAAAGTAGGAAAAAATCCTCTTTTTGGAGAAGTGCGGGCAAAAATCCATATGTGTGGCTGTTTCTGGTGATCAGCCTCCTTTTCGGGATACTTTTCATCCGGTTTATTCTGGGGGAGTATGCCTATTTTTACATGGATTGCGGCGCGGATACCTTTGATATTAATTATCCCCTTTACCGGCTGTTTTCCGATGTTTTTCACGGGGAGGGCTATGAGGATTATTTTCTTAATGTGGGACTGGGCATGGATATGTCGTCCTACCTGTACAATTATTTTAACCCTGTCAATCTTCTGGTGGTGCTGCTGCCGGCAAGGCTGATTCCCTGGGGCGTGTTGCTCGCCACATTCATACGCCTGCAGCTGATCGGGCATTTTGGGTACCGTCTGTTTTATAAATGGACCGGACATATACAGGGAAGCTTCACGGCTGCTCTTTTATGGACCTTTTCCAGCTACATCATGCTATGGGGCCAGCATTATGGCTTCTGTACGGCTATGATGATGTTTACGGTGTTCATGTATCTGGTGCATCTCTTTGCGGATGACAGAGAAAAGTCCCGGAACTGGCTGCTGGTGCCGTGGGTGACCCTGACGCTCTTTACCAGCTATTATTTCCTGTATATGAGCGGCATCATCGGAGCTCTGTATGTGCTTGTATGGTGCCTGATGCGGAGAGAATCGCCGGGAAAGATATTCCGGAAGCTTTCTGCGCTGGCCGCTATGGGGGCTCTTGGCGTCTGTATGGGCGGCGTGTCATTGATGCCGATCCTTAACATTTTTCAGAACAGTACCCGGGTGGGGGCTCTGACCACAAGGTATGCGGAGGTTCTTTATCATCCTTATTCGTCCAGGTGGCTGTTCGGTTTTCTGGCCCGGCTGATCTCCAATAACACCATGGATGTCGGCTGGAATTATACCGGCGCGGGGAATTATTATGAAATGGCAATGCTGTTTACCAGCAGCCTGTTTTTTATTGTTCTTCCCTATCTGGTTATAAAGAAGGAGCTGCGGGTGCGGACGCTGGCGCTCACAGGAGTGTCTGTTTTAGCCCTGATTTTTCCGCTGACAGGAAAAATATTTACCCTGAACACCTCCACACAGAGGTGGAGCTTCCTCATCTGTTTTCTGGAGGCTGCCGCAGTGGGAATCGGGGTAAAATATATATTTGCGGAGAAAAACAGAAAATACGTTCTCGCCGGCGTGATTTCCGGCGTTTTGCTGACAGCCGCCGTTTACGGGCTTTTGTTCTATGGACAGACAAAGGGGTATTATGAGCTGCAGCCGGTGTATCTGATCATTTTCGCGGTCTTTCTGGCGGTGTACGGGGGCATTTTCATTGCTGCGTCCTATGGGAAGGGCAGAAGGCTTCTGCCTGTCATAATGATCGCCGTGGTGGCGGTCGAGCTGGCGGCGGCCAATTATCCTACCATTAATTTCAGGCAGAATCCCACCAGAAATCAGGTGGCTGTGGAGTATTACAATGACGGTACCGGGGAGGCATGGGAGGCTTTGTCGCAGTCTGATCCTTCCCTGTACCGGGTGTCAAAGACATATGAATCCGCCTCCGAAAATGACAGCATGGTTCAGGGATATCCGGGGCTGTCCGCTTATTTTACCACCAATCCCAGTTCGCTCATACAGTTAAAGGAAATGTACGGCGGAAACGGGATCAGCGACAATTTTGTGTCCTTTGGAAATGAGGATTATCTTCTCCTGTCCCTTCTGGGGGTGAAGTATCTTCTGACAGAGCCGGACTATGCCGTATCAGCCCGGAATTTCCGCTACGTGAAAAGCGCGGGCGGCAAGGACATTTATGAGAATCTTAACGCGCTGCCCTTTGGGTACCTTTATGATAAGGTCGTGGATAAAGAAGAGCTTGAGGCTCTTCCGGTATATGAGCGCACACTGGCGTCCCTGAGAGGCTTTCATTTCACGGATGAAAAGAGCGATACGGAGTACGGGACTGTGACTATGGAGGAGCCGCGGGAAACCTCCTTGATAGACAGGGATGTGCAGGCGGTGGAGTGCAGGGCGGAAAGAACCTCTGAGGGGATCCGTATGAGCGAGATGGAGGCGGATCCTCACATTATCATAGAAAACATGGGAGACGCACTGGGTGAAGGCACCATACACAGGATCTCTGTGGAGGTGGATGCGGAGGAAGAGGTGGACATGGCTCTGTATTTTAAATCCGCGGATGACACGGCCTTCAGCCAGGATAAAATATCAGTTTTCCATATTACTCCGGAGGAGAATGAGTGGAGCTATCTTTTGCCGGGGGACGTGACGGATATCCGGATCGACGTGAGCACGGAAATTTCGGAGGTGACAGTGCGGGATGTGAGGGTCAGCGACTGCGATTCGGATAATGATGCTCTGGAAAAGCTGAAAAGCTCCGCGGTGACGGACATCCAATACGAAGGGAATGTTTACCGGGCAAATGTGGAAAATACCTCCGGCGGCGTGGAGATGCTCTGCGTGCCCTTCCTATACGGTCAGGGCTGGAAGGGAAGCGTAGACGGGCAGGAGGTAAAGGTATACAGCATCAACAGCGGACTGTGCGGGCTGGAGATCCCGGAAGGCTCCCATCAGGTAACACTTTCCTATGAGGCGCCCTATAAGAGGCTTGGACAGATAGTTTCTCTGGCGGGAGCGGCGGTTTATGCCGCATGGCTGCTGGCATCTGTATATAAAAAGAGAATCGGATCGAAAAAGGTTCAGAAAAATATATATATTTTATCAAAAAAGATATTAAAATCCGGGCAACTATGATATACTGATGGTATCAAACAGCAAAGGGGATGGACGTATGAAATTTATAATCAGCGGGAAAAACATCGCAGTTTCCGAAGGACTCAGGACTGCCGTGGAGGACAAGCTTGGTAAGCTGGAACGGTATTTCACTCCTGACACCGAAGTTGTGGTAACTTTAAGTGTAGAAAAAGAAAGACAGAAGATCGAGGTTACGATTCCTGTAAAGGGGAATATCATCCGTTCTGAGCAGGTGAGCAATGACATGTATGTGTCCATTGATCTGGTGGAGGAGGTTATCGAGCGCCAGCTCCGAAAGTACAAGAATAAGATCGTGGACAGGCATCAGGCGGGCGGCAGCTTCCAGAAGGCTTATCTGGAGAAGGACTACGAGGAGGATGAGGAAATCAGGATCATCCGTACCAAGAAATTTGACATTAAGCCCATGTATCCGGAGGATGCGTGCGTACAGATGGAGCTTCTGGGACATAATTTCTTTGTGTTCTGTAACGCGGAAACGGATCAGGTGAATGTGGTTTATAAGCGTAAAGGAAACACCTATGGACTGATTGAACCGGAAATCTGAGAAATAATACCGGTATGTGGGTGACGATAAAACCGGAGCCGCTGCAAAAGGAGAGTTTATTTGCCGGAGCAGCGGCTCCTTTTATAGTAAACGGAGGATTCCTTTGCCGTTTATGATCGAACAGCCGCCGGAGCGGAGCGGCTGACAAATGTGAAAGGAGTACATTATGAGAAAAGGAAAAAAGAAAAGCTTCCTGATGATTAAGGGTCTGGCGGGGATGCTGATTCTGCTCTGCTGTGCGGCAATGTCCCGGACAGCGTCCGCTGATCCAAAGGCGTATGATCTTCTGGTGCCG
The DNA here is from genome assembly GCA_964528895.1 of uncultured Blautia sp. GTDB lineage: Bacteria > Bacillota > Clostridia > Lachnospirales > Lachnospiraceae > Blautia_A. The sequence continues at coordinate 30,638 of CAZGTY010000018.1, forward strand.
TTTTACGATACGGCGTATTTAACTGATGCGGAGATCGCTGAAATGCCGCTTCAGGTTCTGTGCTATGCGAAAAATGAGATCTTTGCTCAGCACGGCAGAAAATTTGTATCGAAGGAGCTCACGGAATATTTCAATGAGCAGCCGTGGTACTATGGGCGTATTGAAGGGACAGACTTCTCGGAAAGTGTTTTTAACGATTACGAAAAACAGAATATCCAGGCTCTGACCGCCCGTGAGAAGGAGCTTAATGAGGGAGGCTACCAGCTTGATCAGACGGGCTACAGCTTCCAGCCCATATATGACTATATCAATCAGAGAGACGGCCTTTCGGAGGGAATCGGAGACGGCTTTGATTATGACGACGCGTCAAACATTGTTTCCACAGCGTGCTTCTCCTTCAAAATCCCGGAGGAATGGGGGAAAAAATGGACCTATATTGTGTATGGGGATGACAGCATCGCTTTCTGCTGCGGCCCGGTGAAGGCAAACTCAGAGATGGACGGGGCATTGTGCACCATTTTGCGCATGGACAGCTATGAGCCGGACGATTACTTCCCCGATGCGGATTATCTTGGGTCGGAGGGCGGATATTACTATTATCTGCTTTATCCCACAGATGTACGGTTCGACGAGGCGCATGCGGACATTTATTATGCCATGGAAGAAGGGGTAAAGAAAATCCCGGAAAGCTTCAGCCTGTTTTAACTGAAGCTTAAATCTTTTTCTGCCTTGAAAATTACAGGCGGCAAAATCTGATTTTATGATATTTTGCAGCATTCAGCCAAGGCCAATCAGCATCCCTGCCAGCCGGACAAGCAGCGCACAGATCCAGGCAATCACGCACTGTCCGGCTGCCACGCCTGCCGCCCATTTGCCGCCAAGCTCCCGCCTGATCGATGCAACAGCGGCAACGCATGGGGTGTACAGGAGACAGAATATCAGCAGGGATGCCGCTGCCAGCGGGGAAATCGCCGCCAGCACTGCTTCTGTACTTCCAAAAAGTATGTTCAGCGTGGATACAACGCTCTCTTTGGCCATAAACCCGGTGATCAGCGCTGTGGATATCCGCCAGTCCCCAAAGCCGAGAGGCGCAAACAGCGGCGCGATCCATCCTGCGAGCGCTGCCAGAATGCTGTCCTGCGAATTGCTCACCATGCTGAAACGCAGGTTGAAGGTCTGCAAAAACCAGATGACGATCGTTGCTATAAAAATAACCGTGAAGGCTCTCTGCAGAAAATCTTTTGCTTTCTCCCACAGGAGCTGCACCACATTTTTTGCCCCTGGCATGCGGTAATTCGGGAGCTCCATGACAAATGGCACTGCCTCTCCCTTAAACATACTGTTTTTAAAGATCAGCGCCATGAGAATCCCCACAAGGATGCCTGTAAAATAGAGCCCGATCATTACCAGAGCAGCGTGTCCCGGGAAAAATGCGGATGCAAAAAATCCATAAATCGGCAGTTTCGCTGAACAGCTCATAAACGGCGTGAGCAGGATCGTCATTTTGCGGTCACGGTCGGACGGCAGCGTTCTGCTCGCCATAACGCCCGGAACGGTACAGCCAAAGCCCATCAGCATCGGCACGATACTTCTGCCGGAAAGGCCGATCCTTCGCAGAAGCTTATCCATCACAAACGCCACGCGCGCCATATAACCCGTGTCCTCCAGAAGCGACAGGAAGAAGAACAGTGTTACGATAATCGGCAGGAAACTCAGCACGCTGCCGATTCCGTTGAAAATACCGTCAATAATCAGCGAGTGTACCGCCTCATTGACACCCCAGGAGGTGAGATGGACGTCCACCGCTTCCGTCAGGGATGTGATCGCCATCTCCAGAATTCCCTGCATCCACGCGCCGATCACATTGAAGGTGAGGTAAAACACCAGCCCCATGATGATGGCAAACAGCGGGATGGCCGTATATTTCCCGGTCAGAATGCGGTCAATCCTCCTGCTGCGTGCATGTTCTTTACTCTCCTGTGGTTTTACCACCGTCCTGTCCACCAGTTTCTGTATGAAATCAAACCTCATATCCGCAATTGCTGCCGCATGATCCAACCCCCGTTCTTCCTCCATCTGGCGGATAATGTGGCTGACTGTTTCTTTTTCATTCTGTGAGAGCTTCAGAACGCTCAGAATCCGCGGGTCTCCCTCCACCAGCTTTGTTGCCGCAAAGCGTACCGGAATGCCCGCTGCATTCGCGTGATCCTCGATCAGGTGCATGATGCCGTGCAGGCAGCGGTGTACTGCCCCTCCGTGCTCATCCTGGCTGCAGAAATCCGTTCTCCCCGGACGCTCCTGATACTGCGCCACATGGACTGCATGGCGGATCAGTTCGTCCACGCCCTCATTTTTCGTCGCAGAGATCGGGACCACCGGGATACCTAGCATCTCTTCCATTTCGTTGATGCGCACAGAGCCCCCGTTTCCGCGCACTTCATCCATCATGTTCAGCGCCAGCACCATCGGCACATTCAACTCCATGAGCTGTATCGTCAGATAAAGGTTGCGCTCAATATTCGTCGCATCTACGATATTGATGATACCTGCCGGCTTTTCCCCGATAATAAACTGCCGGGTGACGATCTCCTCGCTGCTGTAGGGCGACATTGAATAAATGCCGGGCAGATCGGTGATTTCCGCCTGCGGATAACCCTTAATAAAGCCGCTCTTTCGGTCAACCGTCACGCCTGGAAAGTTGCCGACATGCTGATTTGAACCGGTAAGCTGATTGAAAAGGGTCGTCTTTCCGCAGTTCTGATTGCCAGCCAGCGCAAACATCAGTTTTGTGCCATCCGGAAGCGGATGCTCATCTGCTTTTACGTGATAACGCCCGCCCTCGCCAAGGCCCGGATGCTCCGTCTTTTTGCGTGCGTCCTCGTGAGTTCCGAATTTATTTTCCGGTAATTCTGCCGCTTGTTTCTCCCTTATTTCTATTTTCCCTGCGTCTGCCAGGCGCAGCGTTAATTCATAACCGTGGATCCGCAGTTCCATCGGGTCTCCCATCGGCGCATATTTCACCAATGTGATCTCTGCTCCGGGTATCATGCCCATATCCAGGAAATGCTGCCGCAGCGCTCCCTCGCCGCCGACTGCAGTGATCACCGCGGATTTTCCAATTTCCAGATCTCTCAGTGTCATCTTCTGTATCCTCCCGTAAGCTGTATTTTTCCTGCCGGTATAATTTGTTTTTAATTACGCTTAAGTTTACTACACTTTTCACTCTGCGTCTATAAGGGGTTTGTTCCCTGATGGATTAGCCACAGTATGTTCACGAAAAATACATTGTTTTCCGTATTGGAAAGTGTTAAAATACATACATATATGGCTAAAAAAGGACAAACAGAATAAACAGGAGTAATCTATATGAGTGTGTTTTCAAAGGTTTTCGGAACGCGCAGCCAGCGTGAGGTAAAGAGGATCATGCCTCTGGTGGAGAAGACTGAAGCGCTGCGTCCCGAAATGCAGAAATTAACAGATGAACAGCTTAGGGAAAAGACCAGAGAATATAAGCGCCGCCACGAGGAGGGCGAGTCTCTGGACGATCTGCTTCCGGAGGCATTCGCCACTGTGCGCGAGGCGGCAAAGCGTGTGCTGGGTATGGAACATTACCAGGTACAGCTGATCGGCGGAGTGATCCTCCATCAGGGCCGGATCGCAGAGATGAAGACAGGTGAAGGAAAGACCCTGGTGGCCACTCTTCCCGCATATTTGAACGCGCTGGACGGAAAGGGCGTCCATATTGTAACGGTCAACGATTACCTGGCAGGCCGTGACGCCGCATGGATGGGTAAGGTCCACGAGTTTCTTGGTCTGACCGTGGGTGTGGTTTTAAACGACATGAAGCCGGAAGAGCGGCGCGCCGCGTATGCCTGCGATATCACCTACGTGACCAACAACGAACTCGGCTTTGACTATCTTCGTGACAATATGGTTATCTATAAGGAGCAGCTTGTACAGCGTGAGCTGCACTACTGCATCATCGACGAAGTGGACTCTGTATTGATCGACGAGGCCCGCACGCCTCTGATCATTTCCGGACAGAGCGGAAAATCCACCAGGCTCTACGAGGTGTGCGATATTCTGGCGCGACAGCTGGAGCGCGGAGAGGCCAGCCACGAAATGACCAAGATGGCGGCCATCATGGGCGAGGAGGTTATCGAGACCGGAGATTTTGTGGTAAATGAGAAGGACAAGATCGTAAATCTGACCGAGCAGGGCGTTCACAAGGTTGAAAAATTCTTTACCATTGACAACCTGGCGGATCCGGAAAATCTGGAGATCCAGCATAATATTATTCTGGCGCTCCGGGCCCATAACCTGATGCATAGGGATCAGGATTATGTGGTAAAGGACGATGAAGTTCTGATTGTGGACGTGTTTACCGGACGTATCATGCCGGGCCGCCGTTATTCGGACGGACTTCATCAGGCTATCGAGGCTAAGGAGCATGTGAAGGTAAAACGGGAGAGCAAGACCCTTGCCACGATCACCTTCCAGAACTTCTTTAACAAATATACGAAAAAGGGCGGTATGACCGGTACTGCCCTAACGGAGGAAAAAGAATTCCGCGATATCTACGGCATGGACGTTGTGGAGATCCCCACTAACGTGCCGGTACAGCGCAGGGATCTGGACGACGCCGTATACATGACGAAGAAAGAGAAATTCAATGCGGTGGTTCAGGCGGTCAAAGAGGCCCATGAACGTCAGCAGCCCGTCCTGGTAGGAACTATTACTATTGAAACCTCCGAGCTGCTGAGCAAAATGCTCCGGAGAGAGGGCATCCAGCACAATGTGCTGAACGCCAAGTTTCATGAGCTGGAAGCGGAGATCGTGGCGCAGGCCGGACAGGCCGGGGCGGTGACCATCGCCACCAACATGGCTGGCCGAGGTACGGATATTAAGCTGGACGATGTGGCCAGAGAGGCGGGGGGCCTGAAGATCGTGGGTACCGAGCGCCATGAGTCCAGGCGGATCGATAATCAGCTCCGCGGACGAAGCGGACGTCAGGGCGACCCGGGTGAATCCCGGTTCTACATCTCTCTCGAGGATGACCTGATGCGTCTGTTCGGTTCCGAACGCCTCATGAAGGTGTTTACTTCCCTTGGCGTACAGGAGAATGAGCAGATCGAGCATAAGATGCTATCCAGCGCCATTGAGAAGGCTCAGGAGAAGATCGAGTTTAACAACTTCGGTATTCGTAAAAACCTGCTGGATTATGATCAGGTAAATAATGAACAGCGCGAAATTATTTATAAAGAGCGCCGTCAGGTGCTTGACGGTGAGAATATGCGCGGGGCCATCTACAAGATGATCACGGATATCGTGGACAGTACCGTGGATATGTGCTTCTCCGATGATGTGGATGTACAGGAGTGGGATTTTGACCACTTTAATTCCGCGCTGATTCCCATCATTCCGTTGAAGAAGCTCACGGCGGAGAAGGTCGCTGGGATGAGAAAGAAGGAGGTGGCCCATCTCCTGAAGGAGGAGGCAGTGAAGCTTTATGAGGCGAAGGAATCCGAATTCCCGGAGCCGGAGCAGCTTCGTGAGCTGGAGCGGGTTCTCCTTCTGAAGAGCATTGACAGCAAGTGGATGGATCACATCGACGATATGGAGATCCTCCGCCAGGGTATTGGTCTGGCTGCATATGGCCAGCGGGATCCGGTCGTGGAATATAAGATGCAGGCATATGAGATGTTCAGCAACATGACGGAGGCTATTCAGGAGGATACGGTCCGTATGCTGTATCATGTACATGTGGAGCAGAAGGTAGAACGTGAGCAGGTTGCGAAGGTGACCGGCACAAATAAGGACACCTCTGTGGCAAAGAAGCCCGTCCAGAGGAAAGAGATCAAGGTTTATCCGAATGATCCCTGCCCCTGCGGAAGCGGTAAGAAATACAAGCAGTGCTGCGGGCGGAAGGCAGTAAAGGCATAGGGGTTTTAATCTAAATTTTTAAGAAGGAATGAGATTTGGCGCCGTTATCCGGCGCCGGATCTCTTTTTTCCTGAAAATAAGGGATATGCCGGTATTGTTACGAATAAAACGCTTGAAAAATCTGTAATTGAGGGGAATAACAGGTGAAATTAAAGACATAATATCGACAGATATTATATCATAGCGCATAGATTTCTGCATATACAGCAGAAATATGGCGCTAAAATCTGCCGGAGGGTATTATATCCGAAGGATATAATGCATGAGGAAATATTGCGAAACATCGTGAAGGAGAAGGAATTATGTGTACAGCAGCAAGCTATAAAACAGAAAATTTTTATTTTGGCCGGACACTGGATTATGAATTTTCCTATGGCGAGACGGTTGTCGTCACGCCGAGAAATTTCGGGCTTACATTCCGGAGAATGGGCGCCATGGCGCGCCATTTCGCCTTTGTGGGAATGGCGCATGTGGCTGAGAATTATCCTCTGTATTATGACGCCGTAAATGAAAAGGGCCTGTGCATTGCAGGGCTTAATTTTGTGGGAAACGCGCATTACCGTGAAGAAGAAAAGGGCAGGGACAATATTGCTCAATGGGAATTGATTCCATGGATCCTGGGACAGTGTTCCACAGTGGATGAGGCGAGAGAGCTGCTCGGCAGGATTAACCTCTGGGCCGAGCCCTTCAGCCCAGACCTTCCCATGGCGGAGCTCCATTGGATCATTTCCGATAAAAGCGGTTCCATTACGGTGGAAAGCGTAAAGGACGGTATCTTTGTCTATGATAACCCCGTAGGGGTTCTCACGAATAACCCGCCCTTCCCCATTCAAATGTTTAACCTGAATAACTATAGGGGCCTGTCTGTGGATACCCCTGAAAACTGCTTTTCCAGAGAGCTCGAGCTGGATGTGTACAGCAGAGGCATGGGCGCTGTCGGGCTTCCGGGAGATCTGTCGTCCATGTCAAGATTTGTGCGCGCAGCTTTTACAAAGATGAATTCGGTGTCCGGGGACGATGAAAAATCCAGCGTGAGCCAGTTTTTCCACATATTGGGCGCTGTTGACCAGCAGAGGGGCTGCTGCCGTCTGTCGGACGGGAAATATGAAATTTCCATTTACACCTCCTGCTGCAACGCCGACAAGGGTATTTACTATTATAAGACCTATGATCATCACGGCATTGCCGGCGTGGATATGAACCGGGAGGATCTTGACGGTAACGCGCTCATCAGCTATCAGCTTGTGACTGATAACGGACCGGAAATTCAAAACTGATTTTCTCCGGCAGGAGAAGGCTGCGGTAACTGCCGGGTTTTCAGGCGGAAAGGGTGACGGAAATCAAAAGCGAAGAGGGATCCGGCATGCTGGCCTTTATCGTTCCTTTATGCGCGGTCACGATCGCTCTGGCAATGGACAGGCCGATACCAAAGCCTCCGGTTTCCGTATTGCGGGATCTGTCCGTCCGGTAAAAACGGTCAAACAGGTGCGTAAGCTGTTCAGGCGGGATCGGCGCGGAGGTATTCTGCACTTCCAGCTTGAGGACGCTGCCCTTGCGGTACAGGGAAAGGAGGATCCGGCCTTCCTCTCCGGAATATTTGATTGCGTTGTCCAGCAGGATGGACGTCAGCTGGTGAAAAGCCTTTGTGTCGCCGTAGAAGGAGAGCATGGGCTGTATCTTCAGCTCCAGCGTCCTGCCCTGTGCCATTGCCAGCGTCTGGAAGGATTGCGCGGTTTCAGCGACCACATCGGAAATCGGGAAATCCACCATCTGCAGCTGATTATCCGCCTCCTCCATACGGGAGAGGTACACGAGCGCATTCGTCATGACAGTCAGACGTTTTGTCTGTTTCTGGATATCCTGAAGCCACTCATTTTCTTCTCCGAATTCTGTTCCCAGAACGTCCACGTCCGCATCGATAATGGTGAGCGGCGTTTTCAGCTCATGTCCCGCATCTGTAATAAACAGCTTCTGTTTTTCATAACTCTCTGCAAAGGGTTTCATGATACGCCTGGACAGTATGACGATCAGGACGAAAACGGCCGCGAATCCTGCCAGATTGATCCAGAGGTTCGTCCGCATGAAGGAATAGAAATCCTCCAGCTTGCGGCCGCAGTCCAGAAAAATGATCAGGCTGTCTGTCTTATCACTGCGGACAGAGTAGCGATAATTATCAATAAACCCGGCTGTTCCTTTCTCCAGAGCTTTTTTCGCGTAGGAGATCGCCGCTTCTGTATCTACCGCCGCGGTTTTTCCGGTATCCGTATAAACGATGTTTCCTTCCGCATCCAGACGGACGGTAAAATACCGGGTTTCATAAGGAAGCTCCTTGGAAAAAGGATGATCCCTCCGCAGATCGTTAAATTTTTCAATATCCGGAAACGAGCCCCGATTATCGGCCAGAATATCAATAACCGTATCGGAATAGGAAACAACGTCGCTGTAATTCATCAGATTGACGATTATCATGATGACGGACAGGAGGATAAAGAGCAGGGTCATGGACAGCGCTACGAATTTAACGCGCAGCTTTTGTATCATGGCAGTTCCTCCAGCGAAAACCCCACATTCCTGGTTGATTTAATCTGGATATTTCCATGGAGCGCCGTCAGCTTCTTCCTCAGATAGGAGATATATACCCATACGACGTTGACCTCTACATCCGCGTCATAACCCCAGATTTTTTCCATGAACCGTTCCGTCGAAATGAGATGATGCGGATTGGATATTAAAATTTCCATCATCTGAAACTCTTTGTTGGCCAGCCGGAAATTTCCGGTTGGCGACGACATCTCAAAGGTTGCCCGGTTCAGTGTGACGTTGCCGAATTGAAGCCGGGAATCCGTCTGTACGGTCTGAACCCGGGTCATCGCCCGGATCCTGGCCAGAAGCTCCTTTGTATGGAAGGGCTTGGTCAGATAATCGTTGGCGCCGCTGTCAAGCCCCAGCACCTTGTCGTCGATCTCGGACTTTGCCGTCAGCATCAGGATCGGGATCTGGCTGCCCTTTTCGCGTATTTTTTTCAGAACGCTGATCCCGTCCAGCTTCGGCATCATGATATCCAGGATCGCGCCGTCATAATTTCCCTCTTCCAGGTAGTCCAGCGCATCCTCTCCGTCGTAGACCGCGTCGACCGCATAATTGTTTTTCTCCAGCAGAAATTTAATGGCTCTTGATAATGATTTTTCGTCTTCCGCAAGCAGCAGCCGCATCGCAACGCATCTCCTTTTTCGTGAATCGATCTGCGTGATTCGGGATCAATTGCCCCGATCATAACGCGCGAACATTAAACAAAGTTAAAATGAACCTTACGCGGGCTTTTATAATAAGTATAGAGGCAATGGGCGTGAAAATCAATTTTTTTTGAGCAGGCTTTAACTTGAATTTAGCTCTGCCCGCTAAAATGACCCCACATACACGCAGCGAGGAGGTTTTGGGTTATGGGCTATCAGGCGATTTTCAAACGGTACGAGATTAAATATTTTCTCACCCGCGGGCAGCAGGAGGAGCTGCTTGCCGTGATGAAGCCATATATGAAGCTGGATGAATACGGGCACACCGTCATCCGCAATATTTATTTTGACACCGATACATACCGGCTGATCCGGCATTCTCTGGAGAAGCCTGTATATAAGGAAAAACTGCGGATCCGCAGTTATCGGAAAGCGGATCCGGACAGTGACGTTTTTGTCGAACTGAAGAAAAAATACAAGTCTGTTGTATATAAGAGGCGTGTTG
>CAZGTY010000019.1:0-38542 GCA_964528895.1 uncultured Blautia sp.
AATACGAAGCGAAGACGATCCTTCAGGATGGGATCCGGCAGGGAAAACTCGAAGGGATCCATGAGGGAAAGCTGGAAAGTTATATTGAATTGATCAGGGATGGCCTGCTGGATATTTGTGAAGCGGCAAAACGCCTGAATATGAAGGAAGAAGATCTGAAAAAATACCTGTAAACAGAACACAGAGCAAAGCAGGAAAAACAGAAGAAACGAAATTCTGTGTTTTGGTAATGATGTAAAACGGACGTAAAACTGCGCGAAATACCGCTGCTGTTCACATGGGAAAGTCGCTGAAATGGATAATTTTGTTGTGAATGCCCGCGGAAAGTGCTATAATGATTAAACTATGAATCATAAAGATCAAGATACAAAGGAGGGGATTCATATGAACCATGAAGATGTACAAAAGCTTTCAAACGCAGCGGCAAATAAGATCAATCTTTTAAGGACTGATATGCCCAGGTACATACTTCGAGCAGTGATGGCCGGTTTCTTTATTGTTGTCGCCATGATTTTTTCAAATGTAGTTGGAAATGTTTTTTCCGGAACGGATCCTGCCTGGGGCAAGTTTCTGGGCGCAATCGTATTCGCGATTGCCGTTCTTTTGATTTCGCTGGTAGGCGGCGAGCTGTTTACCGGCAATAATCTGGTGATGGCATTTGGCGTTTACGATAAAAGAGTGACCTGGGGCGACGCCGGGAAGGTATGGCTTGTGAGCTATATCGGGAATTTTATCGGGTGCTTTATTCTCGCGGTAATTTTTGTCCTGGCTGGCGCGTCCGGGACAGCCGATTATTTTGCCGGATTTATCACAAACAAGCTCTCGATTCCGGTTTCGCAGATGTTTTTCCGCGCTGTGCTCTGTAATTTCTTTGTATGCCTCGGCGTGCTGTGCGGAATCAAGCTTAAGGAGGAAACAGCGAAGATACTCATGATTACTTTCTGTATTTCCGGCTTTGTTGTCAGCGGCTTTGAGCATTGTATCGCGAACATGGGGATATTTACGGCGGCGATGTTTCTGGTACCGGGGCTGTCTTTTGGCGCCATACTGAAGAGCATGGTGGTGGTAACACTTGGAAATATGGTGGGCGGCGCGGTGCTTCTGGCATGGCCGCTTAGAAAGATGAGCGCAGATAAATAATGGGAAAGGCTTTATACATAGCGGAGAAGCCCAGCGTGGCTCAGGAATTTGCCAGGGCTTTGAAAATCAAAGGACAAAAAAGGGATGGCTATCAGGAGTCCGGGGATTCCATAGTGACCTGGTGCGTAGGGCATCTGGTCACTATGAGCTATCCTGAAAAATACGATATAAAATATAAAAGGTGGAGTTTTGATACCCTGCCTTTTTTGCCGCATGAATTTAAATATGAGGTGATACCCGGCGTATCGAAGCAGTTTCAGATCGTAAAGGGACTGCTCACCAGGGAGGACGTGGATACCATTTATGTATGTACGGATTCCGGGCGTGAAGGAGAGTACATTTACCGCCTGGTGGCGCAGATGGCGGGCGTGAAAAACAAAAAACAGAAGCGTGTCTGGATCGATTCACAGACGGAGGAAGAAATTCTGAGAGGGATCCGGGAGGCAAAGGACCTGTCCGCCTATGATAATCTTTCCGCGTCCGCTTATCTGCGGGCGAAGGAGGATTACCTCATGGGAATCAATTTTTCCCGTGCCTTAAGCCTCCGGTACGGAAAAAGTATATCCGGCTATTTAAACACAAAATATCAGGCGGTTGCCGTAGGGCGCGTTATGACCTGCGTACTGGGCATGGTAGTCCGCAGGGAGCGTGAGATCCGTTCTTTTGTAAAGACGCCCTTTTACCGGGTGACCGGCAGCATTGTACTTGAAGGGGAAAATTTTGACGGTGAGTGGAGAGCAGTGGAGGGAAGCCGCTATTTTCAGTCGCCGGATTTATATAAAGAAAACGGATTTAAGAAAAGGGAGCATGCGGAGGCGCTGATCCGGTGGCTGGGCGAAGTACAGCCGCTCACCGGCAGAGTGGAGAAGATCGAGCGGAAAAAGGAAAATAAAAATCCGCCGCTGCTTTTTAATCTGGCAGAGCTCCAAAACGTATGTTCAAAATTATTTAAGATCAGCCCCGATGAAACGCTCCGGATCACCCAGGAGCTTTATGAGAAAAAGCTGGTGACTTATCCCAGGACAGACGCCCGTGTGTTGTCCACGGCAGTGGCGAAGGAAATCTATAAGAATATTTCAGGCCTTCGAAATTATCCCCAGGCGGGAGATGCGGCGGCGGAAGCGCTGGAGATGGGAAGCTATAAAACGATTGCCGGAACCCGCTATGTGAACGACAGGCAGATCACGGATCACTATGCCATTATTCCCACAGGACAGGGTCTGGGAGCTTTAAAAAGTCTGCCTCAGACATCCCAGCGGGTGTACGAGACGATCGTGAGGAGATTTTTATGTATTTTTTATCCTCCGGCGGTGTACCAGAAGGTAAATCTGGTGACAAAGATCCGGGAGGAATCCTTTTTTTCATCTTTCAAGGTTTTGCTTGAGGAAGGCTATCTGAAGGCGGCGGCAAACTCCTTTGCAAGAAAAAAAGATGTGGAGCAGGCGAAAAATTCCGGGCAGGACAGAGATGGAGGAGAGGAAAGCGACATTTCCTGCGATACTGCTTTGCTGGGTGCATTGCAGAAGCTTAAAAAGGGTGATATACTGGCCGTGAAGAGCCTGAGCATCCGTGAAGGCGAGACATCCCCTCCGAAACGATACAATTCCGGTTCCATGATCCTGGCGATGGAAAATGCGGGGCAGCTCATCGAGGATGAAGAGCTGCGGGCGCAGATCAGGGGCAGCGGGATCGGGACCAGCGCCACCAGAGCGGAAATCCTGAAGAAGCTGTTCCATATTAAATATCTTTCTCTGAATAAAAAGACTCAGGTCATTACGCCGACCCTTTTGGGGGAAATGATTTTTGACGTTGTGAATCTGTCGATCCGCCAGCTTTTGAACCCGGAACTTACCGCCAGCTGGGAAAAAGGGCTTACCTACGTGGCGGAGGGCAGCATCACTCCGAAGGAATATATGGATAAGCTGGAGCATTTTGTGCGGATCCGCACGGAGCAGGTTCGCGCCGCAGGCAATCAATATGCTTTGAGACAGCTTTTTGATGCCGCGGCGCAAAATTATAAAAAACCGGCAGTAAAACATGGAGGAAAATCATCATGAAAGAATATACCATTGAGAAGCTTTTTGATTTAAATGAAACCATCGCAAAGGAACTGTTTGCAGGAAAGACTTATCCCTGGGAAGCGCTTCCGGAGATCAAAGGTTTTATTCCGGAGCTTGGAAAGGCCCTGGATCCGGAAGAATATGAATACCGGGAAGGGGATATCTGGATCGCCGTATCTGCTAAAGTGGCTCCTACGGCATGTATCAGCGGCCCGGCCATCATAGGAAGGAATGCCGAGGTGCGGCACTGCGCGTTTATCAGAGGCAGCGCCATTGTAGGCGAGGGGGCAGTGGTGGGAAATTCTACGGAGTTGAAAAATGTGGTGCTTTTTAATAAGGTACAGGTGCCCCATTATAACTATGTGGGAGATTCGATCCTTGGATTCAAGGCGCATATGGGCGCAGGTTCGATCTGCTCCAATGTGAAGTCCGATAAAAAGCTGGTTGTGGTAAAGAATGGCAGTGAGCAGATCGAGACAGGGCTGAAAAAGTTCGGAGCTATGCTGGGAGACAATGTTGAAGTGGGCTGCGGCTCCGTGCTGAATCCCGGTACCGTGATCGGACGCGGCGCCAGCATTTACCCTCTGTCTTCCGTGAGGGGCTGCGTGCCGGCAAATTCCATTTACAAGAGCCGGAACGAAATCATAGAAAAGCATTAATTATCAGCAGTCCGGAGACGCCGCCCGCATTCGTGTATATGAGTGCGGGCGGCGCTTTTCAGGTGAGATAATGATATTTAATATATCCCAGAATGGCGATATGCAGGGGGTAGAAGGCATAGAAAGCGTATTTTGCGGCCTTTCCGCGGATAAAACCGCGCTTCCCATTATACATATTGATGAGGGGAAAGGCAAAGCAGGCTTTCCATTCATAATAGAGCCAGCAGCTTCCCACTATAGCCTGGTTTACTTTTTCGTACTGAAAGCCGTACATGATCAGAAGGAACACGTAGCCCCTCCATCCGTAGTCAGCCCCTAATCTGCAGGAAACCAGAAACAGCAGGACCAGTATGGAGAGCTGTATGAGCTGCTGTTCGCGAAACCAGCCGATGGCGCAAAATGCGAGATATCCCAGAAAGAGGGTGAAGAATACGTTCTGCCTGCTGTAGTACAGTGTGCCGGAATGGGCGTAATTCCAGGGGATTTCCGAAATGAGCGCAAAGGCCAGAAGATTACATCCGTAGCGGACACGGCTGTGGGTATGCATATATCCCTCCACCAGGAGAAAGCAGTAAATGGGAAAGGCGATACGCCCAATGTCCCGGGAAATGCCGTAAATCGTAAATCCTTCACCGAGAAAGGTGAACAGAGTTTGATTGGCTGCCGGGAGTGCGGAAAGAATATAAACTCCTACATGGTCGATAAGCATAGTGATGATGGCTGCCAGCTTCAGGGCGCTTCCGCTTAAAACCTGAAATTTTTGCGGAAGGAAGGAGCGGGGTAGGGTTTCTGTCATAATATGATCTCCTTAAAAGAATTTATCTTATATCGTCTTTTGGATCACGTTCATGGGATTATTATAAAGCAAAACGACGCAAAAACAAGCCCCAACCCCTGATGATTAAGGGGTTGGGGAGTTGAAACGCCGCAGGCGGAAAATCCTGCAGAACAGGAATTTTTTAAGGATAATTGTGCCGGAGCTTAGAATTTGCCGGCGTCAGCAGCTTCCTGAACAGCTACGGCCACCGCTACGGTCATACCGACCATGGGGTTGTTGCCCGCGCCGATCAGACCCATCATTTCTACGTGAGCCGGAACAGAGGAGGAACCTGCGAACTGTGCGTCAGAATGCATACGCCCCAGAGTATCGGTCATACCGTAGGAAGCGGGACCTGCCGCCATATTATCCGGATGAAGTGTACGTCCTGTACCGCCGCCGGACGCCACAGAGAAGTATTTTTTGCCCTTTTCGTTGCATTCCTTCTTATATGTACCTGCTACCGGATGCTGGAAACGTGTGGGATTGGTGGAGTTACCGGTGATAGAAACGTCAACGCCCTCTTTCCACATGATAGCAACGCCCTCCGGAACACTGTTGGCGCCATAGCAGTTTACTTTTGCGCGGAGACCCTCGGAGTATGCCTTGCGGAATACTTCCTTTACTTCGTTTGTATAGGGATCGTATTCGGTTTCTACATATGTAAAGCCGTTGATTCTTGCAATGATCTGAGCGGCGTCCTTTCCAAGACCGTTCAGGATAACGCGCAGAGGTTTCTGACGAACCTTATTTGCCTTTTCCGCGATACCGATCGCGCCCTCAGCGGCAGCGAAGGACTCATGTCCTGCAAGGAATGCGAAACACTCGGTCTGTTCTTCCAGAAGCATTTTGCCGAGGTTGCCATGTCCAAGGCCTACCTTACGGGTATCTGCCACGGAACCCGGAATACAGAATGCCTGCAGCCCTTCTCCAATAGCGGCGGCAGCGTCAGCGGCTTTTCTGCAGCCCTTCCTGATAGCGATCGCAGCGCCTACAATATAAGCCCAGCAGGCGTTCTCAAAGCAGATCGGCTGGATGGCCCTGATCTGATCGTAAACGTTCAGGCCGGCATCCTTTGTGATTTTTTCCGCTTCTTCAATGGAAGCAATTCCATAACTGTTTAAAACAGAATTGATCTTATCAATTCGTCTCTCGTATGATTCAAATAAAGCCATTTCCCGTTACCTCCTCAATATTATTCTTTTCTCGGGTCAATAATCTTAACGGCATCAGCCACGCGGCCATACTGGCCTTTCGCTTTTTCCCATGCAGTGTTCGGGTCATCGCCTTTTTTGATGAAGTCGGTCATTTTTCCAAGGCTTACGAACTGGTATCCGATAATCTCATCGTCTGCGTCAAGAGCGATACCGGTAACATAACCTTCTGCCATTTCCAGATAACGAGGTCCTTTTTTCAGAGTCCCGTACATGGTGCCGACCTGAGAACGAAGGCCTTTTCCAAGATCCTCAAGTCCGGCGCCCACGGCAAGCCCGTCCTCGGAGAACGCGGACTGGGAACGTCCGTAAACGATCTGAAGGAATAACTCTCTCATAGCTGTATTGATGGCGTCGCATACAAGGTCCGTATTCAGCGCTTCCATAACAGTCAGCCCGGGAAGGATTTCTGCTGCCATGGCTGCGGAATGGGTCATACCTGAACATCCGATGGTTTCAATCAGAGCTTCCTGGATGATACCCTCTTTAATGTTCAGGGACATCTTACATGCGCCCTGCTGAGGAGCACACCAGCCAACGCCATGTGTAAAACCGGAGATATCCTTTACTTCCTTAACCTGTACCCATTTTGCTTCTTCCGGGATTGGAGCGGCGCCGTGATGAACGCCCTGTGCAACTGGGCACATTTCTTCTACTTCGCGTGAATAAATCATGTTAAAACTCCTTTCAAGTATGGATTTGCTTATCATGTTGTTAAAAATCCCCAACAATCTATTGTTATTTTCTCACAAAATACCGTATTCGTCCAGTCATATTTTGTAAAAAGTCCTGTAAGAGGGAGATAAAATTTATAAGGCGCGCTTGTGGCAATTACATTTAAATGCTATTATTAATCAGAAAGGGAATTTTCAGGGAAGAGAGAAGCTGTTATGAGAAGAAAAGGCATATTTGTGTTTTGGGCGGCTGTTTTCATGCTGCTGTATCCGGCGTCCTTTGCAGGAGCGGAGGATATGGGAACAGATGTTGTATCAGATGAAACGGCAGATGCGGTTCATACCCCGGATGATGCGGCTTCGGCCGATTATTATGAGGAGGATGTGTCCGGCTATGAGGATGAGGTAATAACGGAGATTCCCGGGGATTTACAGGGGGAAGGCTTTTATGCGTGTGATGAGGGCCTGGCCGGCATGTTTGTCTCGGGCAATGCTTCGGATATGTTTGTCAGCGGAGAAACTGCGGATGAGAGCGTAACAGATGCTCAATTATTCTCGGCAGCCGGGAATTATCAGATCGCGGTTTCCAAAGAGGAAATAGGGGACAAGGGAGCCGTAAATGCTATTCAGGAGGCGCTGGATCTTGCACGGGCAGGGGCTTCTGCGGCCGTTCCTTATACGATTACTGTGGAGCCCGGTACCTATGATCTGGAAGGAACGCTGTTTATTTACAGTAATACGACGCTGATTCTTACGGATGTTACGCTTGTCCGTACAGCCCGGGCAAATATGCTCAGAGTGGGCGGACAGGATGCGTCGAACATAGGCGTCACAGGCTATTACTATAAAAATATAGCAGTGGAGGGCGGCGTTTTTGACGGAAACAATATCAGAGGCACCATGCTGAAGGTCGGACATACATCAAATTTTTCTATGAACGGGGTCACAGCGAAAAACGCCTACAATGATCATATCATGGAAACTGCCGGCGTAGATGGCCTGTATATTACAAATTGCTGTTTTCTAAACCAGCAGATGGATTCCGGGGCTTCAGTCATCTGCTATGAGGCCATACAGCTGGATATCCTGTACAGTCAGCATATTGTAGGATATCGGTCGGAGGATCTGACTACCAGAAATGTTATCATTGATCACTGTGATTTTACGGATGTCCCCCGGGGAGTAGGGAGCCATTCGGGCGTGTTAAATAATCCTGTGACCGGCGTCACAATCACAAATTGTCATTTCAGCAATATATCCAGCGCGGCTATCCAGGGCTTGAACTGGGTTGATTGTAATATATCCGATAATACGATCAATGGGGCGCCGAGAGGCATTGTGGTGTACGCTATGCGCCCCATGGGGGAGGGAATGTACAATGCGTCAGATCTTTATCTGGAAGGGAATCTTTCCTGTTCATCTGCTCAGGCGGGATATTCCTCTTCATTGGCGGATCAGAATATTTACATTACAAACAATGAAATTGTCATGAATGATACGACTGATCCGTATGCTTCATACCAGAGGCTTGGTATTCTTGTATCAGGGAATGCCGTTGAAGGCGCGCGGATTCCGGATGGAGATTATTATGCCAGCGGCGCGGTGGTTAAGAACAACAGGATCTACGGCGCGACAGGGCACGGAATCCGGTTTATTGATACCCGAAATTCTGTTATCGAATCTAATGTGATCACCGGAGCGGAGACTTCTGACGGAAATTGTTATGGGATACAGATACGTGACAGAAGCACGGGAAACAGGATTTCCGGAAATCAGATCACAAATATGAACAGCACGGGAATCTTTGTGGCGGCGGATTCTGCAGCGGTCAGTGTGGATTCGAATACAATCCGGAAAGCCGGTAAATACGGTATTGATGTGGAGAACTCCCATGTTGATGTGATTTCCGACAATCAGATATCCGTTACGGACAGTGATGGGATTTTTGTTTACAGGGGCAGTACGGTAAATTCCATCGTCAATAACGCAATTACCGGAGCTGGCTTAAATGGTATCCGGATTCACGGCAGTACGGCGGATACGATTAAGAATAATCAGATCATTAATGCGGCCGGATATGGAATTGTTTATACTTCAGCTTCAAAAGGGAAACTGATTACAAAGAATACTGTAAGAAATGTGAAGTTGGAAGCAATAAGCGCGGACAAAACCAGCAGCGTAGTAAAGAACGATGATAATTATATACTTGAAACTCCGGTATTGTCTTCCGTAACCTGTACCAACAGCGGTCTGGCGATAACATGGCGAAAGGTAAGCGGGGCCGCGGGTTATCGCGTTTACAGAAAAACCGCCTCCTCAGGATGGAGCCGGATAGCTGCGGTCAGCGGCACAAATTATACAGATAGTACGGCGGTTCCCGGCAACATGTATTATTATACGGTGCGCGCCCTGAAAAATGGCGCTCTGAGCAGTGATTTTGATCGTACCGGCCTGTGCTTTGTTTATCTTTCCACACCGGTTCTGTCAAAAGCGTCTAATGTAAATAATGGGATCAAAATCACATGGAAAGGGACAGCGGGGGCAACCGGCTACAGGATATACAGAAAGACGCAGTCATCGGGATGGCGAAGAATAAAGGATGTAACTTCCACAGCCTATGTAGACACGGCGGCGGTCTCGGGCAGTACCTGTTATTATACGGTCAGAGCCCTTTATAATGGCGTGGTGAGCAGCGGCTTTCAGGCAAAGGGACTGGGCTGCACATATCTTTCGATGCCGAAGGTCAGCGTGAGTAACGGAACGTTGGGAATTACGGTAAAATGGAATAAAGTTGCGGGCGCTGCGGGATATCGTGTTTACCGGAAGACATTACACGGAAGCTATAAAAGAATTGCCTCCATATCCGCCAGCGGCAGATTAGTCTATGTGGATAAAGAGGTGAAAAATAGTAATGGTACGGGATATATTTATACTGTGCGGGCGTATAAGGACTCCAGCCTCAGCGCTTTTACCGGAAAAGTCATCTACCGCCGCTCATAAGGATGTAATAATAACAGGATGGCTGCTTGAAAAGAACCGGATGGCGTTTGGGCTCTGCTTCTTTTGGCAATTGACATGTAAATATGTTTAGGTTAGAATAGAGAACATACTTTTATTGAGAGGAAGGGGTTATTTTGGCTGAGGCAGCAAATACAAATGAAAATAAAATGGGCGTAATGCCCGTAAATAAGCTGTTGATCCAGATGTCCGTACCTATGATGATCTCCATGCTGGTACAGGCGCTGTATAATATTGTTGACAGTATGTTTGTGGCGCAGCTCAGTGAAAATGCGCTGACGGCTGTGTCTCTGGCTTTTCCCGTGCAGAATCTTATGATCGCGGTTGGAAGCGGCACGGGAGTCGGTTTAAATGCCCTCGTATCCAGGGCCCTGGGCGAAAAAAAGAGCGAATATGCCAGCAGGGCGGCCAGCAACGGTATTTGGCTCTATCTGTTCAGCACGATCGCCTTTGCGGCGCTCAGCGCGGCCTTTGGCGGGCTGTTTTTCCGGGTCCAGACACAAAATGCGGAAATTTTGCGCTATGGATCGGGCTATATCCATGTTGTGGGTATCTTTTCCATAGGGCTGTTTATGCAGATGTGCTTTGAGCGCCTTCTTCAGTCTACCGGCAATACGATCTACAGTATGATCACCCAGTCCCTGGGAGCCGTGATCAACATTATCCTGGATCCGATCATGATCTTCGGGCTTTTTGGTTTTCCCCGCCTGGAGGTGGTCGGCGCGGGCGTGGCTACTGTATGCGGCCAGGTAATTGCGGCAGGCCTGGCGATCTTCTTTAATCTTAAGAAGAACCGAGAGCTCGAGCTTTCCCTGAAAAAATATAAGCCCGACGGAAGTATTATAAGGGCCATATACAATGTGGGCGTGCCCTCTATTATCATGGCTTCCATAGGCTCCATTATGACCTTTGGCATGAATAAGATCCTGATGGCGTTTACATCTACGGCTACGGCGGTCTTCGGCGTGTATTACAAGCTTCAGAGCTTTGTATTTATGCCGGTTTTTGGTATGAATAACGGCATGGTTCCCATTGTGGCTTATAATTTCGGGGCAAAAAAGCCGGATCGTATCGTACAGACCATGAAGCTGGGTATCATGTATGCCATATCGATCATGGCGGTCGGTACGATCATATTTCAGGTGTTCCCGGGGCCGCTTCTCCGTATCTTTAATGCATCGGATAATATGCTTCAGATCGGTATACCGGCTCTTCGTATCATCAGCATCCATTTTATTATAGCGGGCTTTTGCATCGTGTGCCTGTCCATATTACAGGCGCTGGGGCATGGATTGATGAGCCTGATCTCCTCCGTTCTGAGACAGCTTGTGGTCCTTCTGCCGTCCGCCTTTATTCTGGCAAGGACAGGCGGGCTGGACGCGATCTGGTGGTCCTTTGTGGTGGCGGAGGCGGTATCCGCCGTATATTCGGCAATATGCATGCGGCATGTTTACACGCGGCAGATCAAACCGATGAAAAACAGGGATTCCCGCTGATTATTTCCGGACGACGGCCTGTTTTATGAGGAGATAAATAATGCTTCAGGAATGGATCACATTTGTTATGGAAATTCTTGGCACTATAGCGTTTGCGGCTTCAGGCGCCATGGTGGGAGTGGAAAAGGGAATGGACATATTCGGCGTCTGCGTGCTTGGGGTTGTGACAGCCGTGGGCGGCGGCATGACCCGAGATATCGTATTGGGGATCATTCCGCCGGGGGTGTTTCAGAATCCGGTATACGCGGCTGTGGCTACAGTTACATCCTGCATGGTATTTTTGGTTTTATATCTGAAAAGAGAGCTTTTGGAGGGAAATTTCCGTATTACCTATGACAGGCTCATGATGGTGATGGATTCCGTCGGACTTGGGATCTTTACCGTAGTGGGTGTGAACACGGGAATCCGCCGCGGCTATCTGGATAATACCTTTTTGCTTGTATTTCTCGGTACCGTCACAGGTGTGGGCGGAGGCGTGCTGCGGGATGTGCTGGCCGGCGTTCCACCCTATATATTTGTGCGTCATGTTTATGCTTGCGCGTCCATTGTAGGCGCGATCGCCTGTGTGATGATCTACAGGAATTTCGGCGCGGTGGCGGCCATGGTGGTATCCTCTGCGGTTGTGATCCTGATCCGGTATCTGGCAGCCAGATATCGCTGGAATCTGCCAAGACTGAATTGATACCGGAATAGCAGGTAATAGAACAGAATTATCAATATAATCCCGTAATAATATCCACGCATTTTTCGATTCCCAGGACGCCGCTGTCCAGGGAAATGTGATAGTTTTTCGCGGCTCCCCATTCCATATTCGTATAATGCCGGTAATAAGCCATACGGCGTTTATCCTTATCCTTCAGACGCTTTTCAGGAGAATCCTCGCCCTCTCCATATACACGGACGATCCGTTCCGCCCGGCTTTCCATACTGGCATGAATAAAAACCTTCAGGCAGTCCGCCGCATCATTCAGAATATAGTCGGCGCAGCGGCCGATGATCACACAGGACTCTTTTTCGGCAATATCGAGGATTGTCTTTCGCTGGGCGATCCACAGGTGATCCTGTGAGGAAAGGCCCTTTGTATCCCGGTCTGCGAAAATATTGGCCAGTTGGCTCCCATAGGCAGAGTATTCGCCCTTTTCTCGGATGTAGTCCGCGGATAAACCGGTGTCTGCGGAGATTTTTGCGATCAATTCCTGATCATAGCAGGGAATTCCGAGCTTTTTTGCGGCTTCCCGGCCGATGGTGCGCCCGCCGCTTCCAAATTCACGGCTGATGGTTATGATTCGGTTATTCATTTTTTACCCCCTCATATTTAATATTTTTTACTTCGTTCAGGTCTTTATAGGTTTTTACAATAACGACTGCGGCAATGATAAATGTCAGGATATCGGCTGCAGGGAAAGAGTACAAAAGTCCGTCCAGGCCGAAAAAGCGAGGAAAGAGCAGCGCGAAGCCAACGCCGAAGATGATCTCTCTGGTCAGAGAGATAATGGTGGAGGCGACGGCCTTTCCCAGTGACTGCAGGAAAATAAAGGTTCCCTTGTTCACAGTAGCCAGGATCATCATACACAGGTAAGTCCGGAAGCACTTTACTGCAAAATCCGTGTAATAAACGCTTTCATTGGCAGCGCCGAAAATCCCGATGAGCTGCCGTGGAAGAAATTCCACGATGATCAGCGCCACGGCGCCGACAATGGCTTCAGCGGTGAGCATACAGGTGAACAGGGATTTTGCCCGGTCCTTCCGCCCCGCACCGATGTTGTAGCCAACGATCGGAATACATCCGGCCGCGAGCCCTACGGAAATGGAGATAACGATCTGGAAGAATTTCATAACGATTCCAAGTACTGCCAGTGGAATCTGAGAATACTCCGGCTGTCCGAAGATCGGATCCATTCCCCCGTATTTTGTGCACATAATCTGCACGGCGGCCATGGAAGCAACCAGTGAGATCTGCGATAGAAAGCTGGTGATTCCAAGAGGGATGAATTTTTTCATCAGGCCTCCATAGATACCAAAGCTGGATCTTCCAAGCTTTACGGCTTTCATATGGAAAAGATACCATATAGAAAGAGCTGCTGTCAGGATCTGCCCGATCACCGTCGCAACAGCGGCTCCCATCATGCCCCATTTAAAAATGAATATAAAAACAGGATCCAGAATAATGTTTGTGATGGCGCCGGCTACAGTGGAAGCCATGGCAAATTTCGGGCTTCCGTCAGAACGGATGATAGGGTTCATTGCCTGACCGAACATATAAAAGGGGACGCCCAGTGAGATCCAGAAAAAATATTCCTTTGCCAGAACAAAGGTGTTTTCATTGACACGTCCGCCGAACATGGTCAGGATCGGTTCCTGAAAGATCAGATACAGGGCTGCCAGGATGATGCTGGATACCACGCACAGAATAATGGAATTTCCAATACTTTTATGTGCGTTTTCATTTTGACTCGCTCCAAGGCAGATGCTGACAAAAGCGCAGCATCCGTCACCGATCATTACCGCTATGGCAAGCGCCACTACAGTCAGAGGGAAAACGACGGTATTTGCCGCGTTGCCGTACGAACCTAAATAATCCGCATTGGCGATAAAGATCTGGTCCACGATGTTATACAGCGCGGCGACCAGAAGGGAAATGATACAGGGAATCGCATATTTCTGCATCAATTTTCCAATTTTTTCAGTTTCCAGAAAAGTGTTTGATTTTTGTTCCATTTTTTGCCTCCCATAAAAAATGCGTGAATCGAAAAGCTGGATTTATGCTTTACGCTACACGCATTGGATTTAATATGATTATGATAAATGCAGCGTATGGCAAACAACCGGATTTACGCTGTTTTCGCCACACGCTGCATTATTAATTTAACAAAATTATTTTAAAAAGTCAAGATATCAAATTTTTTCCACATCCAGCATATTATAGTTATTCTACATCCTGCAGTGCGTCAAAATCCTCCTCTCCGGTGCGGATCTTAACAACATGATCCACATCATAAACAAAGATTTTTCCGTCCCCGATATGTCCGGTATAGAGGGCCTGCTTTGCCGCTTCGATAACGGACTCTACAGGTATTTTGCTGACAACGACTTCCAGCTTAACCTTCGGCAGGAGAGTGGCGTCCAGTTCCACACCCCTGTATTTTTCTCCAACACCCTTTTCAATACCGCAGCCCATAACCTGCGTGACAGTCATCCCCGTTACGCCCAGATTATTCATGGCTTTCTTTACCTTCTCATAGCTGGAAAGCCTGGAGATGATCACTACCTTATGAATTCCGGACGAAGAAGCCCCTGGCATCTGTACGACCTTGACAGAGGCGTCCTTCTGTACGGGAGAGGCAGTTACATAATCATCATTTCCAAGGCTCGTATTCTCGTTGATATCCATTGTCATGGTATTTGCGATATCCATGATGCTGAAGCCTGCGTAGGCAGAGGGAAGTCCATGTTCGCAGCTGTCAAGACCGACAATTTCCTCCTCCTCAGAGACGCGCAGTCCGACAGTGGCGCGGATCACCAGGAAAGCGATGGTGATGGTGACAGCCGTCCATGCCGCTACAGAGATAAAGCCGATAAGCTGTTTCCCAAGGAGTGAGAAACCGCCGCCGTAGAAAAGGCCGGTGAGGGTATCGTTTCCTGGAGCGGAGGTGGTGGCAAAAAGGCCTACTGCGATGGTTCCCCAGATACCGTTCAGGCAGTGTACTGCCACAGCGCCTACCGGATCGTCCACATGAAGCTTATAATCCAGAAACCATATGCCGAATACCACCAGAAGTCCGGCAACCGCACCGATGACGGCGGCGCCGAGACAATCAGTCACATCACAGCCTGCGGTGATCCCAACCAGACCCGCAAGGGAAGCGTTCAAACACATGGAAACGTCCGGCTTCCCGTATTTGATCCAGGTAAAGATCATGCAGGTGACAGTGGCGATAGCCGGTGCTACGGTGGTGGTCAGGAAGATGGAACCAAGCTGCTCCACGCTGGTAGCGGCAGCGCCGTTAAATCCGTACCAGCCCAGCCAGAGGATGAATACGCCGAGGCATCCAAGGGGAAGGTTATGGCCGGGGAATGCATTGACCTTTGTGATCCTGCCGGATTTATCCTTTGTAAATTTTCCGATACGGGGCCCTAACATTTTTGCGCCGATCAGCGCGCTGATTCCGCCTACCATATGGATGGCGCAGGAACCGGCAAAATCATGAAAGCCCAGCTGTGATAGCCAGCCGCCGCCCCAGATCCAGTGCGCTTCGATGGGATAGATGAGGGCGGAGATAACGGCAGAATAAATACAGTAGGACAAAAATTTCGTTCTTTCAGCCATGGCGCCGGAGACGATGGTCGCGGTAGTTGCGCAGAAAACCAGGTTAAATACGAAGTTTGACCAGTCAAAGCTTTCATAGGCGGTGAAAATGTCAAAGCCCGGTTTTCCGATCAGGCCGGCCGCATCCTCTCCCAGAAGAAGGCCGAAGCCGATCAGAATGAACACTGCGGTACCGATACAGAAATCCATCAGGTTTTTCATCAGAATGTTACCGGTATTTTTGGCTCTTGTAAAGCCGGCCTCGACCATTGCGAAGCCTGCCTGCATCCAGAATACCAGCGCGGCCCCGATCAGGAACCAGACGCCAAAGAGCTGGCCGTTTACAGCGTTTAAAATTCCTTCAGTCATAATTTTCCCTCCTCAAATTAAAAGGACAGAGAAAAGAATGAAAAAGCATCTTTGCTCTGTCCGAAATACATGGAATTTTTTATGTAAAACAGGAGATATCCTATCGCGTGATTAATGGATGAGGAAATCGATAATGAATTTAGAAATGGGAAATTCATATAGATATCTCCTGTATTTACCATATGAAATTGTAGCTTATGCAGTTTAAATTGAGAACAAAAGCTTTCCGTATGTAGGATATGGAAGAATGCTCTCAGGTATCAGAAGCTCCGCCGCATCTGCAGATTTTCTCAGGGATTCCATATCTGACAAAACCACTGCCTGATACATTTTCGCGCTTTCAAGCACATCCTGGCAGGCCTCTGCTTTTGCGGTATCCCCTTTCAGGGTGACAAGACCCGCTGTCATTGCCTCATAGAGGCCGGTCAGCTTTTTCAGAAGTTCAGCCTCGCCGGAAACGGAAATATCCGGAACAACGGATTTTTTCAGGGAGGCGGCTCTTGCAAGCTGCTCCATATAAGCCGTCACGCTCGGCAGAAGATCCTTCTGGATCATTTCAGCCATAGTGTTGGATTCGATATGAAGGGTCTTTACATAATTTTCCAGCTTGATCTCGTATCTGGAATAGAGCTCGCCCTTTGTAAAAATCTTATGGCCGGTAAGCAGCGCCTCATTTTTCTCACTGATAAAGAAGGGCAGCGCCTCCGGTGTGGATTTCAGGTTATAGAGGCCGCGTTTTTCCGCTTCCTCGATCCATTCGTCCGTATAGCCGTTGCCGTTGAAGATGATACGTTTATGCTCGATGATGTTTTCTTTTAACAGCTTATGAACAGCGGATTCCATTTCATTCTCCGGAACGCCGGACAGTTTTTCGGAAAACTGGTGGAGGGATTCTGCTACGGCCGTATTCAGAATGATATTCGGGTTTGCTACGGAAGAAGAGGATCCCAGCATACGGAATTCAAATTTGTTTCCGGTAAATGCAAAGGGTGAGGTCCGGTTTCTGTCCGTGTTGTCCTTGACGAAATGGGGAAGTACCTTTGCGCCGATATCCATCTGGACTGCGTCATGATTATTAAAATACCGGTCGTTTTCAATTGCCTTCAAAACCTCTGTAAGCTCATCTCCAAGGAAGATGGATACGATCGCGGGCGGCGCCTCATTTGCGCCGAGCCGATGATCATTTCCGGCGCTTGCCACGGAAATACGGAGCAGATCCGCATAATCGTCCACCGCCTTGATCACGGCCACTAAAAACACCAGGAACTGCGTATTCTCAGCGGGGGTTTTTCCGGGATCCAAAAGGTTTACGCCGGTGTCGGTGCTTATGGACCAGTTGTTATGCTTACCGCTTCCATTGATCCCCTCAAAAGGCTTTTCATTAAGCAGGCATACCATACCGTGCTTTTCGGCCACCTTTTTCATGATCTCCATGGTAAGCTGATTGTGGTCTACCGCCACATTAGTGGTGTCAAAAACGGGAGCCAGCTCATGCTGCGCAGGGGCTACTTCATTGTGCTTTGTTTTGACGGGGATACCCAGCTTCCAGAGCTCCTCGTCCAGATCGTGCATGTAGGCGGATACTCTCGGCTTCAACGTACCGAAATAATGATCCTCCATCTCCTGGCCCTTGGGGGCGGGAGCTCCGATCAGTGTGCGTCCGCAGAAGATCAGGTCTTTTCTCTGATTGTACAGATTTTTGTCAACCAGGAAGTATTCCTGCTCCGGACCAACGGTGGTGGTGATATGCTTAACGTCTTTATTTCCAATAAGATGCAGGATTTTTACCGCTTCCACATTCAGAGTATCCATGGAGCGCAGCAGGGGCGTTTTCTTGTCCAGCGCCTCACCGCTGTAGGAACAGAACGCCGTGGGAATGTAGAGCGTGCGGTCCTTGATAAATGCCGGAGAAGTGGGATCCCATGCAGTATAGCCTCTGGCTTCAAAAGTGGCGCGAAGCCCCCCTGAAGGAAAGCTGGACGCATCTGGTTCGCCTTTTACCAGTTCCCTGCCGGAAAAATCCATGATCACCTGTCCGTCGCCGGTGGGAGAGATGAAGCTGTCGTGCTTTTCAGCAGTAAAGTTTGTCATAGGCTGGAACCAGTGCGTGTAATGCGTAGCGCCGTTCTCAATAGCCCATTCCTTCATGGCAACCGCGACAGAATTGGCCACATCCAATTCCAGGTGGGTTCCGTCCTGAATGGTCTTTTTCAGGGCCTTGTACATATCTTTTGGTAATTTTGTACGCATGATTTTGTCGTTAAAGACGAGACTGCCGTACAGCTCAGGAATGCTCTGTGTCATAAGCAAATGCTCCTTTCAATATCCGTTTATCCGGCTATTTATATTGGTTGATAAATCAGAAAAAGCGCCTTGGAGATTTTTCTCCAAAGCGCCTTTGCTTATGTGAAGTAGTATACACGAAAAAAAAAGGATGTCAACAACTTTTTTAAAAAAATTTACGAAAATTTTCCGGGGCCGGGTATTGACAAATTAATTCCTTCAATTATAATTTCAATGTAAGCAAAGGCGCTTCGGCTGCGGTCGGGGTGTCTCTTTTTTTTGGCAGAAATATCATGCCTCACAGGAAATTAAAGTAGGAGGAAGCTTCCATGGCGGAAATAAAAGAGGCCTGCGGTGTATTTGGAATTTATGATCTGGACGGCGGAAATATTACTCCGTCCATTTATTATGGTCTGACGTCACTGCAGCACAGGGGACAGGAATCCTGCGGCCTTGCGGTGTCAAAAACGGTTGGAGACAGAGGGAATATTCGTTTTCATAAGGACCTGGGGCTGGTCAGCGAGGTGCTCCGTGAGCCGGTTCTCCGTGAAATACAGGGAGACATCGGCATCGGTCACGTGAGGTATTCCACGACGGGCGCATCGGTGGCGGAAAACGCGCAGCCGCTGGTGCTGTCGTATATTAAGGGAACGCTGGCGCTGGCCCATAACGGAAACCTCATCAACGTGCGGGAGCTGAAATGGGAGCTCATTCAGAACGGAGCCATCTTTCACACGACTACGGATTCGGAGGTGATCGCCTTTCATATAGCCAGGGAACGGGTTCATTCAAAAACTGTGGAGGAGGCGATCCTGAAAACGGCGAAAAAGATCCGGGGCGGCTACGGGCTGGTGATCATGAGCCCGCGCAAGCTTATCGGCGTGCGGGATTCCTATGGCCTGAAGCCCCTTTGCCTGGGAAAACGGGATAATACCTATGTGCTGGCGTCGGAAAGCTGCGCTTTGACAGCGGTGGGCGCGGAGCTTGTGCGGGATATCCTTCCGGGGGAGATCGTTACCATTACCAGGGAAGGGCTTCACTCAAATATGGAACTTGCCGCAGAAAGGCCCGCCCACTGTGTGTTTGAATATATTTATTTTGCGCGGCTGGACAGTACTATGGACGGGGTGCGGATCTATGACGCCCGTATCCGGGGCGGAAAATCCCTGGCAAAATCCTATCCTGTGGAGGCGGATCTGGTAACGGGAGTACCGGAATCCGGTCTTCCGGCGGCAAAGGGATATTCGGAGGAATCCGGCATTCCTTTTGGGTTTGCATTCTACAAGAACAGCTACATTGGAAGGACGTTTATCAAGCCCACTCAGAAAGAACGGGAATCCAGCGTCCACTTAAAGCTAAGCGTTCTGGAATCCGTGGTAAAGGGAAAGCGCATTGTGCTGGTGGATGATTCCATTGTACGGGGGACCACCATCGCCAATCTGATTCACATGCTGAAGCAGGCGGGCGCGCTGGAGGTCCATGTACGAATCTGCTCCCCGCCCTTTTTGCATCCCTGCTATTTCGGCACGGACGTTCCGTCCAATGACCAGCTGATCGCTTCCAGTCACAGTACAGAGGAGATCCGCCGCATGATCGGCGCGGATTCTCTGGGATATATGAAGAGCGAATATCTGGAGGGAATGGCCGGGGGTCTGCCCCTCTGTAAGGCGTGCTTCGACGGGAATTACCCCATGAAAATTTCTGCGGAGGATGACCGCGGGGAATTCAGCGAAAAAAAATATTTACAAAATACTTAAAATGGGTTATAGTATACCACATATTAAATCATGCTGACAAAGGCGTCAGGAGCGGTAAAGGGACAAGTGCCCGATCATCCGCTTCCGGCGTTTTTTTTCTTAATACAGGAAAGTCCTTGTTTTCCTGTATCAGAAAAGGCGCTCCGCGCAGGATCCTTTTTTATTTCAGACGTGATTGGTTCTTTTAGGATGAGGGAGGAGGAAATCACATATGGCAGTGAAGTACGTATTTGTCACCGGCGGAGTTGTGTCCGGATTAGGCAAGGGGATCACCGCGGCTTCTCTGGGAAGACTGCTGAAGGCCCGTGGCTTCCAGGTGACTATGCAGAAATTTGATCCGTACATTAACATTGATCCGGGGACGATGAATCCCATTCAGCACGGGGAGGTGTTTGTGACGGATGACGGCACAGAGACAGATCTGGATCTGGGGCATTACGAGCGTTTCATTAATGAAAATCTTGACAAAAATTCCAATGTAACCACAGGAAAAATATACTGGTCCGTTTTGCAGAAGGAGCGTCACGGAGATTTCGGCGGGGGTACGGTGCAGGTCATTCCCCACATTACCAATGAGATCAAGGGACGTTTTTACAGAGGAAAATCTCCGGAGGAGGACCGCATCGCCATTATTGAGGTGGGCGGCACAGTGGGAGATATTGAAAGCCAGCCCTTCCTGGAATCCATACGTCAGTTTCAGCATGATGTGGGACATGAAAATGCGGTTCTGATCCATGTGACGCTGATTCCTTATCTGAAGGCGTCAGGAGAGATGAAGACCAAGCCTACGCAGGCCAGTGTAAAGGAGCTGCAGGGAATGGGAATCCAGCCGGACGTGCTGGTGTGCAGAAGCGAGTATCCCATCACAGAAGAGATCCGCCAGAAGGTCGCCCTGTTCTGTAATGTACCGGTCAGTCATGTATTGCAGAACCTGGACCTGGAATATCTTTATGAGGTTCCGCTGGCTATGGAGAAGGAGCACCTGGCAGATGTGGTTCTGGAAAGCCTTCATTTAGAAAACCGCAGCCCGGATCTGGCGGACTGGGAAGCCATGGTGGATAATCTCAGGCATTCGGAGCATGCTGTACGTATCGCCATCGTTGGAAAATATACTCAGCTTCATGACGCGTATCTGAGTGTGGTGGAGGCGTTAAAGCACGGCGGAATCTCCTGCAGGGCAAAAATTGATTTCCTCTGGGTGGATTCCGAGGAGCTGAATGAGTCGAATATAGAGGATATGCTGGCAGCCGCGGACGGTATTCTGGTGCCGGGGGGCTTCGGAAATCGGGGCACTGAGGGCATGATCCTGGCCGCACAGTATGCCAGAATACGCAGGATCCCTTATCTGGGCATCTGTCTGGGGATGCAGATGGCCATCGTGGAATTTGCCCGCCATGTACTGGGGTATGAGGATGCCAACAGCATCGAATTAAATCCTGGAACGACCCATCCGGTCATCGCGCTGATGCCGGATCAGGAGAGTGTGGTGGATCTGGGAGGGACCCTTCGTCTGGGAAGCTATCCCTGTATTCTTTCGGAGGAGTCTCTTTCCTGCAGGCTGTTCGGGAAAAGGGAGATCCATGAACGGCACAGACACCGGTATGAGGTAAATAATGCCTACCGGAATTCATTGGCGGAAAACGGTATGCTGATCGCGGGGACTTCGCCGGATGAGCATATTGTGGAGATGGTGGAGATCAGGGATCACCCATTCTTTATCGGGACACAGGGACATCCGGAATTCAAGTCCCGTCCCAATCATGCGCATCCTCTGTTTTACGGCTTTGTAAAGGCCGCCATTGAAAATCAGAAATCATGACATTCTTGTGAAAAAAGCAGGAAATTTAACGGATAGAAAGGATGAAAACGATGCAGGAAGCAAGGAAAGAAATCCCGGGTTTATACCGTCCTGAGTTTGAACACGATAACTGCGGAATCGGAGCCGTAGTAAATATCAAGGGAAAAAAGACCCATGAAACGGTATCCAATGCGCTGCATATTGTAGAAAACCTGGAACATCGGGCGGGAAAGGATGCAGAGGGAAAGACCGGCGACGGCGTGGGTATCCTTCTTCAGATTTCTCATAAATTTTTTAAAAAGGCATGTAAAAAGGAGGGCTTCTCCATCGGTGGTGAGCGTGAATATGGAATCGCCCAGTTTTTCTTCCCTCAGCAGGAAATCCGGCGCGCTCAGGCAAAAAAAATGTTTGAGATCATCATCGGAAAGGAGGGCCTTGAGCTTCTGGGCTGGAGGATCGTTCCGATAATTCCGGAGGTGCTTGGACAGAAGGCCAGAGAATGTATGCCCTGTATTATGCAGGCGTTTATAAAAAAGCCGGAGGATGTGGAAAAGGGCCTTCCCTTTGACAGGAAGCTCTATATTGCCAGACGTGAATTTGAGCAGAGTAATGACAATACCTATGTTGTTTCCATGAGCAGCCGCACCATCGTATATAAGGGAATGTTCCTGGTGGGGCAGCTCCGCACGTTTTTCCCGGATCTTCAGAGCCCGGATTATGAGTCTGCCATCGCGGTGGTGCATTCCCGTTTCAGCACCAATACAAATCCCAGCTGGGAGCGGGCGCATCCCAACCGCTTTATCGTGCATAACGGCGAGATC
The DNA here is from genome assembly GCA_964528895.1 of uncultured Blautia sp. Taxonomy (GTDB): domain Bacteria; phylum Bacillota; class Clostridia; order Lachnospirales; family Lachnospiraceae; genus Blautia_A. Next base: position 22,413 of record CAZGTY010000019.1, read on the forward strand.
AACACCATCCGCGGTAACGCTGACAAAATGCTGGCGAGGGAAGAAAATATGGAATCTCCCTATTTAAAGGGGGATCTGCATAAGGTTCTTCCGGTGATAAACCGGAATGGTTCCGATTCCGCCATGCTGGATAATACTTTGGAATTTCTTGTGATGAGCGGTATGGATCTGCCTCTGGCAGTGATGATCACCATTCCGGAGCCCTGGGCGAACAATGACACCATCTCTCAGGAAAAGAGGGATTTTTACCAGTATTACGCGACGATGATGGAACCCTGGGACGGACCGGCCTCCATTCTGTTTTCAGACGGCGACGTGATGGGCGCGGTTCTTGACCGGAACGGTCTGCGCCCTTCCAGATACTATATAACGTCAGACGGATATATGATCCTTTCTTCAGAGGTAGGCGTACTTCCCTTACCGGAGGAGAAGATCATACTGAAGGAGCGGCTGCATCCGGGTAAGATGCTTCTGGTGGATACGGTGCAGGGAAAGGTGATCAATGACAATGATCTGAAGAAACGCTATGCAGAAATGCAGCCCTACGGAGAATGGCTGAACAGCAACCTGGTGGAGCTGAAGGATATTAAGATTCCCAACCTCCGTGTGGAGGAGTACACAGAAGAGCAGCGGGCAAGGCTTCAGAAGGCGTTTGGCTATACCTATGAACAGTACCGCACGTCCATCCGCAATATGGCCTTAAACGGCGGGGAGAGCATAGGAGCCATGGGTGTGGATACGCCGCTGGCCGTATTATCGAAGGAGCACAGACCTCTGTTCGATTATTTCAAACAGCTTTTTGCGCAGGTTACCAATCCGCCTATCGACGCTATCCGTGAGGAGATCGTCACCTCCACCAGCGTTTATGTGGGAAAGGACGGCAATCTTCTCGTACAGCGGCCGGAAAACTGCCATGTGTTAAAGATCTTACATCCGATCCTGACCAATACGGATATGCTTAAAATTAAAAATATCAACCGGGAGGGCTTTAAGACAGCGGTGGTTTCCACTCTGTATTATAAAAGCACAAAGCTTGAGAGGGCCATTGACCGCCTGTTTGTGGAGGTGGATAAAGTTTTCCGTGAAGGGGCAAATATTCTGGTACTTTCGGATAGGGGCGTGGACGAGAACCATATGCCGATACCATCCCTGCTGGCGGTTTCCGCAGTACACCAGCATCTGGTAAAGGCGAAAAAGAGTACCTCCCTTGCCATTATTCTGGAGTCCGGCGAGCCCAGAGAGGTGCATCATTTTGCCGCGCTTCTGGGCTACGGCGCCATTGCCATCAATCCCTATCTGGCCCAGGAAACCATACGGGAGCTGATCGACAGCCATATGCTGAATAAAGATTATTATGCGGCGGTGGACGACTATAATCATGCGGTATTAAGCGGCATTGTAAAGATCGCCTCGAAGATGGGTATTTCCACCATCCAGTCCTATCAGGGCTCCCAGATCTTTGAGGCTGTGGGTATTTCTCAGGATGTGATCGATAAATACTTTACCGGTACGGTCAGCCGTGTGGGCGGGATTACCCTGGAGGATATTGAGGATTATGTGGAAAAGCTTCATTCGGAGGCGTTCGACCCCCTTGGGCTGGAGACGGATCTCACGCTGGACAGTGTAGGGGCGCATAAGATGCGCAGTCAGGGAGAGGAGCACAGATATAATCCCCGGACGATCTATCTCCTTCAGGAGGCCGCAAGAAAGGGAAGCTACGAGCTGTTTAAGCAGTATACCAGCCAGGTGGATAAGGAAAACCACGGAAATCTCCGGGGACTTATGGATTTTAAATATGCGGAGAAGCCCATTCCGATGGAAGAGGTGGAGAGCGTTGATGAGATCGTAAAGCGCTTTAAGACAGGCGCTATGAGCTATGGCTCCATCTCAAAGGAGGCCCATGAGACACTGGCGATCGCCATGAACCATCTCCACGGAAAATCCAATACCGGGGAGGGCGGAGAGAGTGATGAACGAATTGATTCTGCGGGGACGGAGGATGACCGCTGCTCGGCCATCAAGCAGGTAGCCAGCGGACGTTTCGGCGTTACAAGCCGTTATCTGGTATCCGCCCGGGAGATCCAGATCAAGATGGCTCAGGGAGCAAAGCCCGGCGAGGGCGGACATCTTCCCGCGAAGAAGGTTTATCCCTGGATCGCGAAGACCCGTCATTCCACTCCGGGCGTCAGTCTGATCTCCCCGCCGCCTCATCACGATATTTATTCCATTGAGGATCTGGCGCAGCTGATCTATGATCTGAAAAGTGCAAATAAATATGCGGATATTTCCGTAAAACTGGTATCGGAAGCGGGGGTGGGTACCGTCGCCGCGGGCGTGGCGAAGGCAGGCGCCCAGACAATTCTGATCTCCGGGTATGACGGGGGAACCGGCGCGGCGCCCAGAAGCTCCATTCACAATGCGGGACTTCCCTGGGAGCTGGGGCTGGCAGAGACTCATCAGACCCTTCTCATGAACGGACTCAGGAACCGTGTCCGCATTGAGACGGACGGAAAGCTTATGAGCGGACGTGACGTGGCTATTGCGGCTCTTCTCGGTGCGGAGGAATTCGGTTTTGCTACGGCGCCCCTCGTAACCATGGGCTGTGTTATGATGCGCGTCTGTAATCTGGATACCTGTCCGGTAGGCGTGGCCACGCAGAATCCGGAGCTTCGCAGGCGTTTCCGGGGAAAACCGGAATACGTGGAGAATTTTATGCGATTTATCGCGGAGGAGCTTCGGGAGTATATGGCGCGCCTCGGGGTGCGCACCATTGATGAAATGGTAGGCCGCACGGATCTTCTTAAGTCTGCCCGGGATGTGGCTGAGCCCCACAGAGGAAAAGTGGATCTGAGCGCGATCCTGAATAATCCCTATGTCCATCAGAAGGGCAAGGTTACCTTTGACCCGGCTGCTGAATATAATTTCGAGCTTGAGAAGACTCTGGATGAAAAGGTACTGCTTAAGAAATGTGAAAAAACCATCGAGAGCGGCGGGCATACGGAAGTGAATGTGAAGGTGTCGAATACGGACCGGGCTTTTGGGACGATCCTGGGTGCGGAGATCACGCGCCGGACAAAGACCGGCCTGGAGGAGGACGCCATTGTGGTGAACTGTACGGGCGCGGGCGGACAGAGCTTCGGCGCCTTTATCCCCAGGGGACTTACCCTGAATCTTACCGGCGACAGCAACGACTATTTCGGAAAAGGTCTTTCCGGCGGCAAGCTTATCGTGAAGGTACCGGAAAATGCAGGCTATGAAGCCGATAAAAACATCATTATCGGAAACGTGGCCCTATACGGCGCCACCAGCGGGACCGCATTTATCAACGGCGTTGCGGGCGAGCGATTCGCGGTGAGAAATTCCGGAGCCAGCGCGGTGGTAGAGGGCGTGGGCGAGCACGGCTGTGAGTACATGACCGGAGGCTGCGTGGTGATCCTGGGAAAAACCGGCAAAAACTTTGCGGCGGGCATGAGCGGCGGTATCGCTTATGTTCTGGATATCAAAAATGAACTTTATAAGAATATTAATAAGGCGATGATTTCCATCGAAAAGGTGGAAAATAAATACGATAAAAAGGAGCTTCGTGATCTGATCGAGGCCCACGTTCAGGCTACCGGTTCCAAAAAGGGCAGAGAGGTTCTGGATAATTTTGAGGAATATCTGCCGCACTTTAAAAAGCTGATTCCGGGAGAATACAAGAGAATGGTCACCCTGAGCGCAAAGCTGGAGGAAAAGGGACTCACCAAGGAGCAGGCGCAGATGGAAGCATTTTATGAAAGTATCGGAGCAAAGCATTAAGGAGGAAGTCATGGGAAAACCAACGGGATTTTTAGAATATAAGAGAGAAACTGCAAGAGTTCTGCCGCCAAAAGTCCGGATTGCCGGCTTTCATGAATTCCGGATACCCTTAAGCAGTGAAAAACAGATGCTTCAGGGAGCACGCTGCATGGCCTGCGGCGTCCCCTTCTGTCAGTCCGGAATGATGCTGGGCGGAATGGCTTCCGGATGTCCCCTGCATAATCTGGTCCCGGAGACTAATGATCTGGTTTATATGGGAAACTGGAAGCAGGCGTATATGCGGCTGAGCAAGACGCACAGCTTTCCGGAGTTTACCTCCAGGGTTTGCCCGGCCCTCTGCGAGGCTGCCTGTACCTGTAATCTGAACGGGGAACCGGTGGCTACCAGGGAAAATGAAAGAGCGATCATCGAAACGGCGTTTAAGGAGGGGTGGGTAACTCCTCAGCTTCCAAAGGTGCGGACCGGGAAGACCATCGCGATCGTGGGAAGCGGCCCCTCCGGACTTGCGGCGGCACAGCAGCTGAACAGACGGGGCCACTGCGTCACCGTATATGAGCGGAGCGACAGAGTCGGAGGACTGCTCCGCTACGGCATACCGAATATGAAATTAGAGAAGTCCGTCATCGACCGGAGGGTGGCGCTCATGGAAGCGGAGGGCGTCATCTTTAAGACAGGCGTCAACGTGGGAGCGGACATAATGGCGGAGGAGCTTCTGGCAAAATATGACCGCATTATTCTTGCCTGCGGAGCGTCCAATCCGAGAGATATCAATGTTTCCGGAAGAGATGCGGAGGGAATCTATTTTGCGGTGGATTTTCTGGGTAAGGTAACAAAGACGCTTCTGGACAGCGATTTTGAAAAAATCCCCTATGAGCTGGGGAAGGATAAGCATGTACTGGTGATCGGAGGCGGCGATACGGGAAATGACTGTGTGGGAACCAGCATACGCCTGGGCGCAAAATCCGTGACGCAGCTTGAGATGATGCCGAAACCGCCAGTGGAAAGGCCTGAGAACAATCCATGGCCTCAGTGGCCAAGAGTATTGAAAACGGATTACGGCCAGGAGGAGGCCATCGCCGTATTCGGGGAAGATCCCCGTGTTTATCAGACAACGGTCACAGAATTTATCAAAGATAAAAAGGGCCGTGTATGCAGGGCAAAAATCGTAAAGCTGAAAAGTGAAAAGGATCCGAAGACAGGCAGAATGCAGATGGTTCCCGTAGAGGGAAGCGAAGAGATCATTAAAGCGGATCTGGTACTGATCGCGGCAGGCTTTCTGGGCAGCCAGAAATATGTGACGGATGCGTTTCATGTGGAGGTCAACGGCCGCTCGAACGTTTCCACGGAGGAAGATGCTTATGAAACGACTGTGCCGGGAGTTTTTACCGCGGGAGACATGCACAGAGGACAGTCTCTGGTAGTATGGGCGATCCGGGAAGGCCGGGAAGCCGCCAGAGCAGTGGATCAGTCCCTGATGGGCTACACTAACCTCTGAGAAAAAGAATGTTGACAAAGAATTGCCTGATTGCTATAATACCTGCATGAACAAAGGCGTTCTTTTGGAGGGGAACCTTCCGGGAGTACGCCTTTATTACATTTTTCAGTAAATAAGGAGAGAGAGTATCATGGGGAATTACACCAGAGAAGAAGTTTTGCAGATGGTGGAGAACGAGGATGTGGAATTTATCCGTCTTCAGTTTACTGACATGTTTGGAGTCCTGAAAAATATTGCGATCACTGCAAGAGAGCTTCCCCGGGCGCTGGAAAACCAGTATATTATCGACGGCTCTTATATTGCGGGAGTGGAGAACGGAAGAGAGGTGGAGCTGTATCTTTATCCTGATCCGGATACCTTTGCTATCCTGCCATGGAGGCCGCAGCAGGCGAGAGTCGCCCGTATGCTCTGCGATCTTTATCATCTGGACGGAAGACCTTATCGAAGCAGTTCCAGATACATTCTGGATAAAGTGGCTGAGGGCGCCGAAAAAGAGGGCTATACCTGCTACATCGATCCGGAGTGTGAATTCTTCCTGTTTCATACGGATGATAACGGCCTCCCCACCACGGTTACCCATGAGCAGGCGGGCTATATGGACATCAGTCCCATGGATCTGGGGGAAAATGCCCGCAGGGAAATGGTGCTGACTCTGGAAAATATGGGCTTCGAGGTGGAGTCCTCCCATCATGAGACGGCTCCTGCGCAGCATGAAATTGATTTTAAATATAGTGAAATACGTAAGATGGCGGATTGTATCATGACATTCAAAATGGCGATCCGGACTGTGGCGAAGCGACATGGAATGCACGTCACTTTTATGCCGAAGCCACGGGCGGAGGTCAATGGCTCAGGCATGCATATAAATTTTTCCCTTTATAAAGATGGGAAAAACGTATTCGTAAATCCGGATGATCCGGAAAAGCTGAGCGACGAGGCATACTATTTTGTGGGAGGGCTTCTGGCCCACAGCAGGGAGATGGCGCTGATCACCAATCCTCTTGTGAATTCCTATAAACGTCTTGTGCCGGGGTACAGCGCTCCCACGGAGCTGACCTGGACCAGGAGCAATCAAAGCTCTGTCGTCCGCATTCCTTCTTCGCGGAATTCAGATACCAGAATCGAACTGAGAACACCGGATGCTTCCTCAAATCCGTACCTTGTATTTGCCGTTTGCCTGGCAGCCGGACTGGACGGCATCCGAAATAAAATTTCTCCCGCTCGTTCTTCCCGGACGGAGTCGGGTGAGCAGGAGGTGGAAAATCTGCCGACTGATTTGAATGAGGCGGTGGAAATTTTTGAGCGGAGCGTATGGATCCGGGAGATTCTCGGAGACACCTTCTGTGAGAAGTATGCGGCCGCCAAGAGAAATGAATGGGTCCGCTATACCAGACAGGTAACGGACTGGGAAATTTCGGAATATCTTTATCGCGTGTAAAATCTGAGGGGAAGAGGCGAAAGAGGAGTGGCAATATATGAGCAGCATTGTGGTGGCACTGCCTAAAATTGAAAATGCGAAGAAAATCCGCGCTATTTTAGAACGGCATAGCCTTTCTGTCACCGCCGTCTGTTCCACTGCCGCAAGCGCGCTGTCCACTCTCTCGACTTTGGACAGCGGAATCCTGATATGCGGCTACAAGCTTCCGGATATGTATTATACGGAAATCCTGGAATGCATACCAAGGGGCGTGGAAATGCTTCTGCTGGCATCCGCCCGGATCCTGGAGGATGTGCCCGCATCAATACTTACGGTGGAAATGCCTGTGAAGGCCGTCGACCTGGTGAACACCGTCAATATGGTCCTGATCCAGAAGGAGCAGCAGCGGCGAAGGGAAAAGAAAAAACCGAAGCCCCGTTCCCAGAAGGAGCAGAATATTATTTCCAATGCAAAGATGATGCTCATGAAGCGGAATCATCTCAGCGAGGAGGAAGCCCACCGCTATATACAGAAATGCAGCATGGACTCCGGTACGAATATGGTGGAATCAGCGCAGATGCTGCTGATGCTTTTGTACGATGAAATCTGAATGATGTGATTTGGATTACAACGGTGTAATCAAGATATCCAATCCTGGCATACCCCGGATTCCCGAGGGTATGCCAGCTTATTTTTAAATAAGATCTATGATGGAGGATGAGGGCTATGGAATTTATGGATGGAACATGGAAAAAGGAACTGACTCCATGGGTGAAGCTTATGGACGGCAGCCTGCTGGGACAGGAGGCCGTGGTGGAGGGCGCTGTCCACAGCATCCGGAATATGGGCGATATGGCTTTTGTGATCCTCAGAAGACGGGAAGGACTTTTTCAGACGGTTCTGGAGAACGGGAAAGCAAACGTATCGATTCATGAGCTGAAGGAGGCCATGACTGTACGCATACGGGGCGTTATTTGTGAAGAAAAACGAGCGCCTTATGAGCGGGAGCTTCGGGTAAAGCATGTGGAAATCCTGTCCAGTCCTGCAGAGCCCCTTCCTATGGCCATTGATAAATGGAAGCTGGACACTTCTCTGGAGGCGAAGCTGAATGTAAGGCCCATTGCGCTTCGAAATGTGAAGGAGCGTTCCGGATTTAAGCTTCAGGAAGGACTGGTCCGGGCATTTCGGGATTATCTTTATCAGCAGGGATTTACGGAGATCCACACTCCGAAGATCGGCGCAAGAGGCGCGGAGGGAGGCGCTAACCTGTTCCGCCTCACCTATTTCCACAAGCCCGCGGTTCTGGCGCAGAGCCCGCAGTTTTATAAACAGATGATGGTGGGAGTCTTTGACCGGGTATTTGAGACGGGGCCGGTATTTCGGGCGGAGAAACATAACACCAAGAGACACTTAAATGAATATACCAGTCTGGATTTTGAAATGGGCTACATCGACAGCTTTCAGGAGATCATGGCCATGGAGACCGGCTATCTCCAATACGCCATGTCCCTTTTAGAAAAGGAATATGCAAACGAACTGAGGATCCTGGGCGTTACACTCCCGGCTGTGGAGAAAATACCGTCCGTACGGTTTGATAAAGCCAAGGAGCTGGTATCGGAAAAATATGGCCGCAGGATCCGGAATCCCTACGATCTGGAGCCGGAGGAGGAATCCCTGATCGGTCGTTATTTTAAAGAAGAGTATGATGCGGATTTCGTGTTTATCACCCACTATCCGTCGAAAAAACGGCCCTTCTATGCCATGGAAGATCCCGCGGATGCGAAGTTTACTTTAAGCTTTGACCTTTTGCTCCATGGGCTGGAGGTAACCACCGGAGGCCAGAGAATCCATGATTATCAGGAATTAAAGGCAAAGCTCGCGGCCAGGGGCATGGAGGAGGAAGGCATGGAGCAGTATCTGGATACCTTTAAGCATGGAATGCCTCCTCACGGCGGTCTGGGTATTGGTCTGGAACGTCTGACCATGCAGCTTCTGGGCGAGGACAATGTAAGAGAAGCGTGTCTGTTCCCGAGGGATCTGAACCGGCTGGAACCGTGAGAAGAGCAGCCGGGCATTTATGTAGAAAAAAGGAGACGTATGACTTATGTCTGAATTAATCGATAATGAAACAATAGAAAATGTTTGTATACTGGCAAAGCTGACTTTGTCCGAGGAAGAAAAGGAAAAGGCCAGATCCGATATGCAGAAAATGCTGGATTATGTGGATAAGCTGGATGAACTGGATACGGACGCTGTGGAGCCGCTGTCTCATATTTTTGCGGAAGACAATGTATTCCGCGAGGATGAGGTGACAAATGGCGATGAGAGCGAGGCAATGCTGGCAAACGCACCGCTGGCGAAAGAGGGACAGTATCAGGTTCCAAAGACCATTGGTTAGGAGAAAAATATAATGGATTTAAGTATGCTTACCGCGCTTCAGTTAGCGAAAAAAATAAAACAGAACCAGCTTACCGCCGCAGATGGCGTGGAGTATGTTTTTGATCAGATCGAAAAAAAGGACCAGGATATTCATGCTTTTCTGAGCACCTATAAGGAGGAGGCGTTTGCCCGGGCTGAAAAGGTGCAGAAGGGAATCGAAGACGGGACATATACAGGCCCTCTCGCAGGAGTTCCCATTGCAGTGAAGGACAATATCTGCATCAATGGGAAGACGACCACCTGCGCTTCCCGCATTCTGGAAAATTTTGTGCCGCAGTATAATGCGGAGGTCATTGACCGTCTGGATCGGTCCGGACTGGTCATTATCGGAAAAACCAACATGGATGAATTTGCCATGGGAAGCACCACGGAGACGTCGGCCTTTGGGGTTACCAGGAATCCATGGAATAAAGAGCATGTACCGGGAGGCTCGTCGGGAGGCTCCTGCGCTGCCGCAGCGGCGGGCGAGACATTTCTGGCGCTTGGCTCCGACACAGGCGGTTCCATCCGGCAGCCCAGCAGCTTCTGCGGAGTTACGGGCATCAAGCCCACCTACGGTACGGTTTCCCGTTACGGCCTGGTGGCCTACGCCTCTTCTCTGGACCAGATCGGTCCTGTGGGAAAGAACACGGCAGACTGCGCTGCTCTTTTGGAGATCCTTGCAGGTCATGACCCGAAGGACGCCACATCTCTGAAAAGAACGGATCTGCATTTTTCGGAAGCATTGGGCGGCGGCCTGGAGGGAATGAAATTCGGCGTTCCGAAGGAGTATTTATCCGAGGGTCTTGCCCCGGAGGTTAGGAATTCCTTTATGGATACCATAGAGGTTCTCAAAGAGCAGGGCGCCGCTGTGGAGTTTTTTTCCATGAAGACGACCGAATATATGATCCCGGCGTATTATATCATTGCCAGCGCGGAAGCCAGCTCTAACCTGGAGCGCTTTGACGGGGTCAAATACGGCTATCGCGCAGAGAATTATGACGGACTTCACGATATGTATAAAAAAACCAGGAGCCAGGGCTTTGGCGAGGAGGTAAAACGGAGGATTATGCTGGGCTCCTTTGTACTGAGCTCCGGTTATTATGACGCCTATTATCTGAAAGCGCTGCGTACAAAGGCTCTGATCAGGCAGGAGTTTGACTGCGCATTCAAAAAGTACAATGTGCTTCTTGCGCCTGCGGCCCCCTATACGGCTCCGAAGCTTGGGGAGAGCCTCAGGGATCCTCTGGCTATGTATTTAGGCGACATTTATACGGTTGCGGTAAATCTGTGCGGGCTGCCGGGTATTACGGTCCCCTGCAGCGTCAGCCCGGAGGGATTGCCTGTCGGCGTACAGATGATCGGCGACTGTTTCGGCGAAAAGAATATTTTGCGGGCTGCCTCCGCTTACGAGGCGGCCAGAGGCGTGTTCCCCGCGCCGGGAAAGGAGGCATAACACATGAAGCAGTATGAAACCGTCATTGGTCTGGAGGTTCATGTGGAGCTTGCCACCAAAACAAAGATCTTCTGCGGCTGTTCCACGGAATTCGGCGGAGCGCCCAATACGCATACCTGTCCCGTCTGTACGGGAATGCCCGGCTCTCTGCCTGTTTTGAATAAAAAAGTGGCGGAGTTTGCTTTAAAGGCGGGAGTGGCTGCAAATTGCCGGATCAATCAGTATTGCAAATTTGACCGGAAAAATTATTTCTATCCGGACAATCCCCAGAATTACCAGATTTCCCAGCTCTATCTTCCCATCTGCCACGATGGATGGCTGGAGATCGAGACCTCTGCGGGGCGGAAAAAGGTCCGCATTCACGAGATGCATATGGAGGAGGACGCCGGAAAGCTGATTCATGATGAGTGGGAAGACTGTTCGCTGGTAGATTATAACCGAAGCGGCGTCCCTCTTATTGAAATTGTTTCCGAGCCGGATATGCGAAACGCCGGGGAGGTGATCGCATACCTGGAAAAGCTGCGGTGCATGATGCAGTATTTAGGTGTTTCCGACTGTAAGCTTCAGGAGGGCTCCATGCGCGCGGACGTAAACCTTTCCGTGAGGGAGGCCGGCTCAGAGGAATTCGGTACCAGGACGGAGATGAAGAATCTGAACTCCTTTAAGGCGATCACCAGGGCCATTGAGGGAGAGCGTGATCGTCAGATCGAGCTTTTGGAAGCGGGAAGGGCTGTGCTTCAGGAGACAAGGCGGTGGGATGATAACAAAGAGTCTTCCCATGCGATGCGCTCAAAGGAGGATGCAAAGGATTACCGCTATTTTCCGGATCCGGATCTTCCGCCCGTCCATATTTCCGATGCATGGCTTCAGGAGATCCGGGATTCTCTGCCGGAGCTTCGGGAGGAAAAGCAGAAGCGCTATCAGGAGGAGCTGGGGCTCTCCGCCTATGATGCGGGAATCCTGACGGAATCCAGATATTTGTCCGGCCTCTTTGAGGAGACGGCGTCCATCTGCGGCAATTATAAGAAAACGGCAAACTGGTTTATGGTAGAGGTGCTCCGTCTGATGAAGGATCACGGGATGGAGCCTGAGCAGGTAAGCTTTACGCCCTCTCATCTGGCCGATCTCATCACAATGGTAGAAAATAAGGAGGTCAGCGCCCGGAACGCGAAGAAGGTTTTTGAAAAAGTTTTTCTCGAGGATATAAATCCGGTATTGTATATTGAAGAAAAAGGCCTTAAAATTGTAGAGGACTCCGGCCTGCTGGAGCGGACGATGGAGAAGATCCTGGAGGAAAATCCGGGACCTCTTCAGGAGCTCCTTGGCGGCAAGGAAAAGGTGTTCGGCTTTTTTGTAGGCCTTATGATGAAGGAATTAAGGGGAAAGGCCAGTCCGGATGCAGTGCGGGAGGCGCTTGCCCGGGAGATCGGGAAGCGAAAAAAAGGTGATGAGGAGATTTAGAAATGGTAACAGTAAACAGGAACTATCTGAAATTACCTGGAAGCTATCTGTTTTCCACCGTTGCTAAAAAGGTGGCGGCTTATCAGGAAGCGAATCCGGATGTGAAGGTGATCCGCCTGGGTATCGGCGATGTGACGCAGCCGCTTGCTCCGGCCATTATCGATTCTCTGCATAAGGCGGTGGATGAGATGGCGCATTCGGAAACCTTTAGGGGATATGCGCCGGATCTGGGCTATGATTTTCTGAGGGATGCCATTGCAGAGAATGACTATCAGAACAGGGGCTGCCGGATCGGGGCGGATGAGATTTTTATTTCTGACGGCGCAAAGAGCGATTCCGGCAATATTCAGGAGATTTTCGGACTGGATAATAAGGTCGCCGTATGCGATCCTGTTTATCCGGTATATGTGGATACGAATGTTATGGCGGGTCGCACCGGAGAGTACAATAAGGCCGATGAAAATTTTGACGGGGTGATCTACATGCCCTGCAGAGAGGAGAATGGTTTCCTTCCGGAATTTCCGAAGGAGGATCCGGATCTGATCTATCTGTGCTTTCCCAATAATCCCAGCGGAGCCGCCATCACAAGAGATAAGCTTCAGGAATGGGTGGACTATGCCAACAGGATCGGAGCGGTGATCATATATGATGCCGCCTATGAAGCATACATTACGGAGGAAAATATTCCCCACAGTATTTATGAATGCGAGGGGGCCGCGACCTGCGCCATTGAGCTTCGAAGCTTTTCAAAAAACGCGGGCTTTACCGGCGTGCGCCTGGGCTTTACCGTGGTTCCGAAGGAACTGGTGCGCGACGGAGTGTCTCTTCACAGTCTCTGGGCAAGACGCCATGGGACAAAATTTAACGGCGCGCCCTATATTGTCCAGCGGGCGGGAGAAGCGGTCTATTCTACCGAGGGAAAGGCGCAGTTAAAGAAACAGATTGCATATTATATGCGGAATGCGCATACTATCTGGAAGGGCCTTAAAAATGCGGGATATTCCGTATCCGGCGGTGTGAATTCGCCCTATATCTGGCTGAAAACCCCGGATAACATGACCTCCTGGGAGTTCTTCGACTACCTTCTGGAGACGGCGCATGTAGTCGGCACTCCGGGATCGGGCTTCGGTCCCCACGGAGAGGGATTTTTCAGGCTGACGGCTTTCGGCACTTATGAAAATACGGCGGAAGCGATACGGCGGATCGCGGAATTATAAAAATAAAAAGAATCCCGTGTGAATTTTAAGGGATTCTTTTTATTTCCGCATTTTCTTTTTATCTGTCCGGCCTGTGAGATAATCCAGGCTTACATCATAATAATCGGCAAGGCGGATCAGCAGCTCCAAAGGAATCTCGCGGGAACCGGTCTCATAATGGGAATATGTACGCTGTCCCACATGGAGCATTTCGCCAAGCTTTGCCTGTGTAAGGTCGCTGTCTGTCCGCAGGTCATAGAGTCTCGGAAGCCTCATCATGATCCTCCTTTCCTGGAAAGCTAAAGAAATTATAATGGAGAAGAACAGGCAAAATGAGGATTGAGAGCATAATGGGCTCAAAAAAATAAGATATTTAATTCCATCTTTTCCGGTTTAATCATTGCTAAGAAAATTATTTTATCGTATAATGAAAATCAGAATTTTGTAAAGACGGTCCGGGAGAAAGACATTCAAAATGGGATGCCGGGCCTGATCTAATAAACATGAATTGACGGAGTCATGATATGAAATACGGAAAAATCAGGATAGAGGATGGCAATTTGATATTCAGCAAGCATATGATGCTGAATTATCTGCCCTGCAAGGATATTCTCTGGGCTTATAAAAGAAGAGAGGGCGCGGACGGCGGAGCGCAGAAGCAGATGATCATGAATTATCTGATGATCGTCACCAGAAGACGTAAGCGTTATAAGTTTGATATGACGGAGCGGGAGGTGACAGACTGTATTCAGCTTCTCCAGGCATTGAATCCGGAAATGGCCGTGGGTTATCCCAAGGGCGGTCGGATCCCTTTGCAGAGCCTGCCGAACACCAGGGATCTGGGAGCGCTTATTGCGAAGGACGGCCGCCATATACTTCCGAGAAAGCTGATCAGAAGCGGCGCGCTCTATCATGTTTCCATGCTGGACAGGGATACTCTGCTGGACGAATATCGCATCGCGGCGGTGGTGGATTTCAGATCGGACGCCGAGCGGAAAATAAAGCCGGATACCGTGCTGCCGGGCGTAAAATATTATCATATCCCCATTTTGGAGGACGATACCCTGGGTATCTCCAGAAATATGGATCTTTTGAGTATGGTGACCGCTTTTCAGGGGGATCCGGACGAATTGATGCGAAGGCAGTATGTGAATTTTATTAAGGATCAGTTTTCCATCAAGCAGTACGCCCGTTTTATGGATGTTGTCCTCCGGCAGAACGGAGGAGCCGTTCTCTGGCACTGCAGCATGGGAAAGGACCGGGCCGGCGTGGGGGCAGCCCTTCTTTTGTGCGCCCTTGGCATTCCGCGGGAGACCATTTTCGAGGATTACATGAAGACAAATTTATATCTGGATAATGAACTGGAATATGTGATCCGCTATATGGAATCAAAAATGGTTGTGGATAATAAGGTCATGGAAACCATCCGCACCCTGTATAAGGTGAAGCGGGAATATCTGGAAGCGGTCTTTGAATCCATTGAGAAAACCTACGGCACGGTGGAGCATTTTCTGCGCAAAGCGCTGTATATGACTCCGAAAAACATCGAGAGCCTGCAGGACAAATATCTTATTTAACCGTGGCTTTGCGGGGAATTATTGATTGACAAAATCCATTATCTTGATATAATGGTAAAAGTATATTTATGATTCCAGGGTAAAGAAGCGCGAAGCGCGGAACAATCCGGGAATCAGCTTTTGATGGGTAAATCATATTTATTAGTTCAAAGTGTTGAAAGCAGGTGTGTTATGCAAAAGAGGATTCTGTCCCTGCTGGTAGATAATACCGCAGGTGTTCTGAGCCGTATTTCCGGGCTTTTCAGCCGTCGCGGCTATAATATTGACAGCCTTTCCGTAGGTGTGACGGCGGACGAACGCTTCTCCAGAGTGACGGTCGTATGCAGCGGAGACGAGCTGATCCTGGAGCAGATCACGAAACAGCTGGCGAAGCAGGTGGACGTCCGTGATATTAAGGTCCTTGAGCCGGACAACAGCGTGATCAGAGAGCTGGTGCTGGTAAAGGTGGCGGTTAAATCCGAGCAGCGGGAGGGAGTTATTTCCATCGCGAATATTTTCCGCGCCAACGTGGTTGATGTGAGCAAGGATTCCATGGTCGTGGAGATGACCGGAGGTCAGAGCAAGCTGAAGGCTTTTGTGGATCTTCTGGAGGATTATGAGATCCTGGAGCTGGCGCGCACGGGGATTACCGGACTTTCCAGAGGTTCGGGCGATGTGACCTTCCTTTGATGAAGGCGCGGCGTATGTTTGCTAAGGGAGAAACCCTTAACGATATATTATGAAAAAATCTACAAGAGAACGAGGAGGATGTAAAAGATGGCAAATAGGATTTTTTATCAGGAAGACTGTAATTTAAGCCTGCTGGACGGCAAGACGATCGCTATTATAGGATACGGCAGCCAGGGCCATGCACATGCGCTGAATGCGAAGGAGTCCGGATGCAACGTTATTATCGGCCTTTATGAAGGAAGCAAATCCTGGAAGAGAGCGGAGGAGCAGGGCTTTCAGGTGTATACCGCGGCGGAGGCGGCAAAAAAAGCAGATATCGTCATGATTCTGATCAATGATGAAAAGCAGGCCGCTCTTTATAAAAAGGACATCGAGCCGAACCTGGAGGAAGGCAACATGCTGATGTTCGCTCACGGCTTTAACATTCATTATGGATGTATCGTACCGCCGAAATTTGTGGATGTTACCATGATCGCCCCGAAGGGACCGGGCCATACGGTAAGAAGCGAGTATCAGGCCGGGAAGGGTGTTCCGTGTCTGGTCGCCGTTGAGCAGGATGCTACCGGCAAGGCGCTGGATAAAGCCCTGGCTTATGCGCTGGCGATCGGCGGCGCGAGAGCGGGCGTTCTGGAGACGACCTTCC
>CAZGTY010000020.1:0-38490 GCA_964528895.1 uncultured Blautia sp.
CCATCATCTGTACGTTAACAGCGGTACCCCAGGAATACGGGATATCGTTATCACGACGGTATACGTTTGCCCGCGGGTTATCCCAGGAACGGAATACAGCCTTGATCGCGCCCATCAGCTGCTCCTTGGGATCTGCCGGGAAATCAGCCCCGATTTTTTCTTTATATTCAGCCTTAAACTGGTTCGCAAGTTCCTTCAGATCATCCGCAGTAAGCTCAACGTCCTGTGTAACGCCTCTTTCTGCTTTCATTTTATCGATGAGCTCTTCAAAATATTTTTTACCAACTTCCATAACTACATCAGAGTACATCTGAATAAATCTTCTGTAGCAGTCCCAGGCCCAGCGTGGATTGCCGGATTTCTCGGAAAGAACTTCTACTACTTCTTCATTTAAACCCAGGTTCAGGATCGTGTCCATCATACCTGGCATAGATGCTCTCGCGCCAGAACGAACGGAAACAAGCAGAGGATTTTCTTTGTCACCGAATTTCTTTCCGGTAACTCCTTCCATTTTGGTGATCGCTTCCATGATCTGTCCCATGATCTCAGCATTGATCTGTCTGCCGTCTTCATAGTACTGTGTACAAGCTTCCGTAGTGATGGTGAAGCCCTGCGGTACGGGAAGACCAAGGTTTGTCATTTCAGCAAGGTTAGCGCCTTTACCTCCCAGAAGGTTTCTCATAGTAGCGTCGCCTTCTGTAAACATGTAAACCCATTTTGCCATTTTCATTTCCTCCTATTATTTTGTCCTTTAACAAAAAAATGTTTTAAACGCATATAATTATTGTATAGATTTCCTAATCAATAGTCAAGCAAAACCGGAAAAAACGGGCAATAATTTTGCCCGTCTTTTCAAAATTATTATTTATTTTTTCCCTTTACATTCATCACCAGATGCCTTGGAAGACCGTTCACCATGATCGGCTGATAATCCCCCTGAATCAGCGGATTTACATAATCCAAAAAGTCTTTTGTCACATAGGAAGCATCCTTTGTCATCCAGTTTCTCGGCACAACCTTCTCCTCATTTGCAATGCGGTGTACATCATAAATTCCGGTGGACGCCATGTAGGGATCATCGGATACGCGATCGATCACGACCATCTTGCCGGTATCGCCCTCGTCCGCTGCTTTCACTGCTGCACCGCCCACCATAAATGCCTCGTCGATATCCACACGGGAAGCCATATGGGAAGCGCATCTCTGAAGAGTAGACAGCTCTACGGCCCTTGTCTTGCAGCCGCATTCTCCAGCCAGGAAGTTTGCCAGATAGGTGGCTGTTCCTGTCAACTGCTTATGTCCAAATGCATCCACATAATCGCCGGAATTTCCAAGCTCACATACATACCGTCCGTCAGCAAGTCTGATACCTTCGGATACCGCAATGACCACAGACGGCTTTTTCTGCAGGAGCTCTTTCACCTTTACAAGGAATTTATCCACATCAAAAGGAACCTCCGGAAGATAGATGAGATCCGGCCCGTCGCAGTCCTCTGTCTTTGCCAGAGCGGAAGCGCCTGTCAGCCAGCCGGCATTACGTCCCATGATCTCCATGATGGTGATCATATTTTTCTTATATGTCAGACCCTCAGCATCACGGATCACTTCCTTCGTGGAAGCGGCGATGTATTTTGCGGCGCTTCCAAAGCCCGGCGTATGATCCGTCAGGGCCAGGTCATTATCAATAGTCTTCGGACAACCGATAAATTTCTGCTTCTGTCCGGTAAGGATCGCATAATCAGAAAGCTTCTTGATGGTGTCCATAGAATCGTTTCCGCCGATATAGATGAAGGTATCGATCTGCAGCTTTTCCAGTATCTCAAAAAGCTTCTCATAAATAGCCTTTTCCTCATGAATCTCCGGCAGCTTAAAACGGCAGGATCCCAGAAATGCTGACGGAGTTCTCTTCAATAGCTCGATATCAAGCTCCGAATGAATCTGTGTGGACAGATCAATATAGCGGCCGTCCAGCAGTCCCTGAATACCGTGAAGCATTCCGTAAACCTTGTCAAAGCCACGCTCTACCGCATTCTTATATACGCCGGCCAGACTGGAGTTAATAACAGATGTCGGTCCGCCGGACTGTCCTACGATGATATTTCTCTTTTTTGCCATAACAATTATCCTCCTCATAAAATTGCCTATAGTGTCAATTCTAGCAACATGCCACAGTAAAGTCAACAATAAAAAAGCACAAAACCACGCTGTTTCTCTCGCCATTTTTCTGAAAAAATGTTAAACTGGTATTGAAAAAATGTAATGGAGGTTGTAATCATGGTTAGAGTACTGGAAAACGACAGGCTTTGCGTAAAGATTTCCGATATGGGCGCAGAGCTCACAGATATCTATGACAAAATAAAGCACAGGGAGGTTTTGTGGCAGGCGGACCCCGCTTACTGGAACAGGCACGCACCTATTCTGTTTCCAAACGTCGGACGCCATTACCGCAATGTTTACCGCGTAAACGGACAGGAGTATCCCTCCGGCCAGCACGGCTTTGCCAGAGACATGGAATTTACCTGTGCCGGCTGTTCGGATAATACGGTTATACATACCCTTTCCGCCACCGAAGAAACGAAGGCTTCCTATCCCTTTGATTTTGAACTGACCGTAAAGCATGTTTTAGATAAAGACCGGTTATATGTATGCTGGGAAGTAAGAAATGCCGGGAGCAATACCATGTACTTTACCATCGGCGGACATCCGGGCTTTAATGTCCCGGCTTCAGAAGGCACAGATTACGATCAGTATTCCCTGTATTTCGATGAACAGGAATTTCTGAAATACCGGCTGGTGGACACTGCTACAGGGACCATCATCCCCGGCGAAACACGGACTCTGAATCTGAAAAAAGGTACCTTCCCACTGAACAGACACCTTTTTGACAATGATGCCCTCGTATTCGACGGTGGACAGATCCGAAAAGCCGGTATTCTGAATCCGGACGGTACTCCCTATGTAGAGCTTTCCGCGGAAGGCTTTCCAAGCTTTGGCATCTGGGCCGCGCCCGGCGCTCCCTTTGTCTGCCTGGAACCATGGATGGGCCGCGCCGATGACGCCGGCTACAATGGGGATCTCTCCGAGAAGCAGTATATTAATATACTGAATACCGGAGAAAAATTTGAAAAATCCTATACCATCAGAGTTTTCTAAAACAGAGAATGGGCATCCAAAAGGATGCCCATTCTTAGTTTCCCTTTCGTTTCCGGATTCTTACCCGAAATACCTGCTTTTTAATTTCTGTCAATTTACTACAATAGACTTCTCTTCGGAAAATTCTCCAAAGGAATACTGACTTGGATTAACAGCAACTGTACGGTAGGAACGTACTTTAAAATAATAGGTAACGCCTGATTTCAGATTTTTCTGCGTGTACGTATTGATCTCTGACGTAGTGGAAGCCAGATGTATATAATTTTCATTCTCTCCTTCCCTTACATAAATCTGATATACGGTAGTACCTGCCACAGGCGCCCATCTTAAGGTAACTGAATGATCAGCCGCTGATGAAATTTCCGTTATACTTCCCTGCGCGAGCACAGCAGTTGCCGTCAGCCCGGGATTCTGGAAACCGCCCCATACATAACCGGTCCCAACCTTACGATAAGCGCGAACTGTATAATAATACTGCGTCCCTGTCACTGCAGTCTTGTCCGAATACGCTAAAGTGTTGGCCGTTACATTCGTAAGTCCCTTCCAGCTTCCTCCCTTTTCTTTTCTGTATACACGATAACCGGTTGCTCCATTCACCTTGTCCCATGTAATATCAATCTGATTATATGCCGTTGCCTGAATCGTATTTAACTGTACGGTGGACAGATTCGGTATGGTAGCCGTAAGGCCCGGCGACTGGAAGCCTCCCCACGAGTAACCGCCCGTCACCTTTCGATATGCGCGGACTGTGTAATAATACTGCGTGCCTATCACCGCAGTAGCGTCGCTGTAAGAGCTGACCGCGGAGCTCACATTTCCAAGCCCTTTCCAGCTTCCTCCCTTTTCTTTTCTGTATACGCGGTAACCGGTAGCTCCATCTATTTTATTCCAGGTAAGGATGATGGAATCATATCCGCTGGCATCGATCGATTCCAGTTCAACGGTGGCCAGATTCGGTATGGTGACCGTAAGGCCCGGCGACTGGAAGCCTCCCCATGCGTAACCGCCCGTTACCTTTCGATATGCGCGGACTGTGTAATAATATTGCTTGCCTATCACCGCGGTTTTATCTGAATAAGAGGTGACATTGGAACTCACATTCAGA
The DNA here is from genome assembly GCA_964528895.1 of uncultured Blautia sp. Lineage (GTDB taxonomy): Bacteria > Bacillota > Clostridia > Lachnospirales > Lachnospiraceae > Blautia_A. The sequence continues at coordinate 4,259 of CAZGTY010000020.1, forward strand.
AGTCCCTTCCAGCTTCCTCCCTTTTCTTTTCTGTACACGCGGTAACCAGTAGCTCCCGCCTCCGCGTTCCAGCTGATATTCACCGTATCATATTCGCTCAATGCAATTTCTTTTAATTTTACGATACCCAAACTGGAAGTGGCAGATACGCCCGTTGCATCGTAGCCTCCCGCGATTATAGCGGAGCCGGACTTACGGTATGCGCGCACTGTATATATGTACTTGGTACCAGGCTCTGCCGTCCCGTCCACATAGCTTAAACTACTGCTGTCCACAGCCGCAAGCCTTGTCCACTTACCTCCCTGCGTTTTTCTATATACATAGTAGCCTTCCGCCCAGGATTCTTTTTCCCATGTAATACGGATCTGATTATAAGCCTCTCCCGCCGCGACGCCCAGTTTCACCGTCGGAAGCTCCAGCTTTATACTGATATTTGTTACAAAATCGCTCCACACAATCCCGTCGTTACAGGAAAAATACGCGCGGACGGTATAAAGCGTATTATAGCCTGCAAAGGGAGCCTCATCCACCGCGGAGGTAACCGTTGAACCTACTGTCGTAAAACGCGCCCAGGAGCCGCCCTCTTTTTTCCGGTATACTCGGTAACCGCTCGCATAGGGTACCGCATCCCATGTGATCTTTATATTTTTGTTGGATAATATTTCCGGCTTATATACCTTCGGCGTCTCTGCATCCAGGCAGAACTCCAGGCCGGATTCCCATTTACTCCATACAGTACTGCTTTCTCCCTGGTAAAAGGCTCTGACTGTATATAAGTAAGTCTGCGCAGCTTTCGGGAAGGAATCAACATAGGACGTTGTGGAAGCGGATACATCCTGGACCTTCTTCCAGGTTCCGTAATACTCTCTTCGGTAAATCCGGTATCCGGTCGCATAGGAAACCGGATTCCAGGTAAACTCCGCCTTTTTCGCGGAAAGGGCCTTTACGGAGACCAGGCCGGGCGTATCCAGGCTCGTAACGCCTGCTATCGACATCTGACAGGTTTTCTCAAAGATGCTGCCCTGGCTGACGGTGGCATAAAAGGTGCCCTCCTTTAAAGTTCGGACAACACATGCCTCCTCGGTAACACTTTCCTTCTGAACCAGCTCCGGATTGGACAATTCCCAATCAAAGGAATCCGCGTTCAGCACCACCACAATGGAACTGCCGGCTGCGGACATGATGTTCTGATTTGATACGCTCAGGTACCCGGTCTTTTCAATCATGAGATAATCTTCATCATTCGTGGCGCCTGTCACGGTAAGGTTCAGATAGGCCGGACGAATATATGTAACTGTAGTTACATTCGAAATCTCTCTGTTGGTAGTTCCGGCAGCGCCGTTCCCCGAGTAGAGCAATACCCAGATGTAATTTCCCCCATTATTATAGCATCCGATACCGACGGAGTTATAAGATGAGGATAACATATTTGCCTTCGACGTCTGAGAAGCCGTCAGAGATTCCATGAAAGCGCTGGCATTTTTGGCCCCGTAAGCAATTTCCTGTTTCGCATCCTGATACCGGTCTGCCAGGAGAGTCAGATAGCTTGATCCATCCGGCCTGTCCTGACTGTACAGAAGCGCGGCCTCCGCTGCCCTGCGCATAGCGGCCTCCTGCAGGTAATCATCCGAAACAAGATTTCCAAGGCCGGACGATCTTCTGCTCTGGTTGATCAGGCTCAGCAGATCATCGGCTTTGCCATAATCGTAAATACCGTCATAGGAAACCTCCACGCAGGAAAGGCTGGAAGCCGCGCTGACTGCCGCTGCGCCAAAAGCCATAAAAATACACAGCAGAAGTCCGGTAAGAATCAACTGAACCTTTTTTTTCATATTTCTCTCCTCCTCCTTAAATATGAAACTTATAAATAGTATTTAAAATGTAAATTTATCTGCAAAGTATGCATCTAACTCTTCAATCCTCACGCGGACCTGCTCCATAGTGTCGCGGTCGCGGACCGTCACCGCTCCGTCCGTCACGGACTCGAAATCATAGGTGATACAGAACGGAGTGCCGATCTCATCCTGTCTTCTGTAGCGCTTGCCGATATTTCCCCTGTCATCATACTCGCAGTTATACTTCCTGCAAAGCTCCCGATAGATCTTCTCCGCCCCCTCAGCCAGCTTCTTTGACAGAGGAAGCACACCGATCTTAACCGGGGCCAGCGCCGGATGGAAATGAAGAACTGTACGAACATCATTCTTCTCAGCATCCAGAACCTCCTCATCATAAGCGCTGCAGAGAAAAGCAAGGACCATACGGTCCGCCCCCAGTGAAGGCTCTATTACGTACGGAATATACTTTTCTTTTTTCTCATCGTCAAAATAGCTCATATCCTGGCCGGACGTATTCTGGTGCTGCGTCAGGTCATAGTCGGTTCTGTCGGCAATTCCCCACAGCTCTCCCCAGCCAAATGGGAAAAGGAACTCCACATCTGTGGTGGCCTTACTGTAAAAGCTCAGCTCCTCCTTATCATGATCACGGTAACGTACCTCATCCTCCTTCAGGCCCAGCGAGCTCAGCCAGTCCAGACAGAACTGCTTCCAGTATGCAAACCACTCAAGATCTGTGTCCGGCTCGCAGAAGAACTCCAGCTCCATCTGCTCAAATTCCCGGGTACGGAATGTAAAGTTGCCCGGTGTGATTTCGTTTCGGAAGGATTTGCCGATCTGCGCAATACCGAAAGGAATCTTTCTGCGGGATGTCCTCTGAACGTTCTTAAAGTTTACAAAAATACCCTGTGCAGTTTCAGGTCTTAAATATACGGTATTTTTTGCATCCTCGGTCACTCCCTGGAAGGTCTTGAACATCAGATTAAACTGTCTGATATCCGTAAAATTGTGCTTGCCGCAGGTAGGGCAGGCAATCTGGCGTTCCTTAATAAACGCCATCATCCTGTCATTGGACCATGCGTCCACGCTGCCCTCCAGCTTTATTTCATGTTCAGAACAATAATCCTCGATGAGCTTATCTGCGCGGAAACGCTCATGACATTCTTTACAGTCCATCAGAGGATCGGAAAAACCGCCCAGATGTCCGGACGCCACCCAGGTCTGCGGATTCATAAGTATCGCGCAGTCTACGCCTACATTATAGGGGGACTCCATAACAAACTTCTGCCACCATGCTCTTTTTACATTATTTTTCAGTTCAACGCCCAGATTGCCATAGTCCCAGGTATTTGCCAGACCTCCGTAAATTTCAGACCCCGGATAGACAAAGCCTCTGGACTTTGCAAGAGCTACGATTTTTTCCATTGTTTTTTCCATGATTTCTCTCCTCATTTTATAATAATTGCAGACATATCATGCACATCATATCAATCTGATTTTAATTATACAAGTACAGTCTGTGTTTTTCAACCAAAAAGAAACTAATTTGACATTTTTTTGTAACACAATGTCAAATCAGCACATCATTTCCAGTATTTCAAGACTTTTAAAACGCCGGTCCGTATTTCTGGAAATATAATTATGTATCAGATATTCCAGTTCCTTTAAGACCTCCTCCTTCACCCGGAAGGTATATAACCGGTTCAGGGGGGCTGTAACAATATACTGCATAGTATAGAGGGCATCCTTTGATATCAGTCTCGCCCCTTTTTCACCCGTGCCGCACTCCCCGCAGAGAACCCCATGCATTTTCCACGAGAAGAAAACAGGTTTTTCAAGCTCCGCTTTTTTCCGGCATTCGACGCATTCAAACAGCGAAGGACAAAGCCCCTGGGCCGCCATGGTGCGAAGCTCAAAGACGCACCGTATCAGGCGGTCGTCGATACCGGTATTTAAAAGGGCCTTTACCGTCACATAGAGCAGATTCATCATCTCCCGCTCGTCCGTTCCTTCCCGGCCGAAATAATCTGCCAGCTCCAGAAAATAGTACCCGTAATAGATGCCCGGCTGCATTCCCGCCAGCTCCATAAAATGGTGTATCACAGATACCTGCTTCAGATTATAGCTGGTCCTGCCCTCATAGAGGGTGAAGCTTCCGAACACAAAGGGATTGGCCGCGGCCATAAAGGGGCTGTTCAGCCTTCTGGCCCCTTTTGCAAAAGCGGAGATCTTGCCCCTCTCCCCGGTCAGCAGCACGATCCTTTTATCATATTCTCCCACTGGCATCGAGGAGATCACCACTCCCTGCACGGTAATAAGATCAGTCATTATCAGATTTCCCTCTTATCATAACCAAAGTTCTTAATGAGAAAATCACTGTCGCGCCAGTCCTTCTTGATCTTCACCCAAAGCTTCAGGTTCACCTTTGCTTCCAGCATACGCTCCAGCTCATATCTGGCATTGCTGCCGATCCTTTTCAGCATGGCACCCTGCTTGCCGATAATGATCCCCTTATGGGATTCCTTTTCACAGATGATCGTTGCGTCAATATCTATCAGGCCCTTTGTACCGGGACGCTCCCGCATCCGGTCAACTGCCACGGCAATCCCATGGGGAATTTCCGCGTCCAGCGCATAAAGAGCTTTTTCCCGGATGATCTCGGCCACGATCTGCCGCTGGGGCTGGTCCGTCACCATATCCTCTTCGTAAAACATTGGGCCATAAGGAAGATATTTAAAAATACTTTCGATAATATCTCCCGTATTCTGTCCCCTGAGAGCGGATACCGGAATAATCTCATCAAAATCACGGAGTATACGGTACGCATCAATTGCCTTAAGAATCTCCTCCCGCTCTACGGTGTCCACCTTATTGATCACCAATACCACCGGAACCGTCAATCCGTCCAGCTGCTCCGCAATATGCCTTTCTCCGGCGCCGATATAGGTAGTGGGCTCCACCAGCCACAGAACCACATCCGCATCCCGCAGGGTCCGCTCTGCCACCTGCACCATATACTCGCCCAGCTTGTTTTTTGCCCTGTGAATTCCCGGCGTGTCCAGAAATATGATCTGCCCCTTCTCACAGGTGTATACCGTCCGGATCCTGTTTCTCGTTGTCTGTGGTTTCTTCGAGGTTATGGCGATCTTCTGACCGATAAGATGATTCATCAGCGTAGACTTCCCCACATTGGGGCGTCCTATGAGCGCCACGAATCCCGACTTCATTTTTTCATTCATACTCGATCCTCTTAATATATCCCTCACCCTGATATCAGGGATTTGATCTCCCCAAACAGGGCCTTTTCTTTACGAATGGCGCTCTCGCTTCCCACTACGCATATGGAATTGTCCGCCAGGATGGCTCTTACCAGCCCTGCCAGCCTGCGGATATCCTCCTGTCCTGCGTTTAAGATCTGATCGCGTTCAGCCTGCACCATCTCCTCTGTTACGCCGCAGAAATAGGCCGCCTCGGAAATATTCCCCTTCATATACGGCGTTCTTGGCGTATCCTTGCCGCTGATAGCGCCAATGATATATTTGGTCATTTCCCGTTCATCCGCCCTGAATTTTTCCAGATATGCCGGGATACCCTCATACACATCCAGCGTTTTCCTGAGGTTCGGATCACGGTAGGAGACAAAAAAGCTCTCCCCGTTTCTCCTGAAACCGCTCATACAGCCATAAGCGCCGCCCTTTACACGAATATTTGTCCAAAGATAATCATACCCCAGGATCACCTTCAAAATGTCAAGAGCTCCCGTATAAGAGTAACCGTCCTTCCGGAAATTCCCGCATCTTGCCACATATTGTACCTGTCCGGAGGTCATGAAGCCTTCATTCTTTTTCTCACAATGCATCTTTTTATCTGAAAATTCCGCCGCCTCCCGGCTGAGACTTCCCTTCAGTTCCCCAAACAAAGCCTGCGCCTGATCCAGGGATTCTCTCTCTCCTGTATAGCTGATGCATACATTTTCCGCCCGTAAAATTTCATGCATTAATTCCTTCAGGCCCAGGACAATTTCTTCTTTTTTATTGTCAAATTCCTGTTCCAGATCTTCCACAAACCGGTAGTATCCGATACCTGCCATATCGTCCTGAAAAGCGGCCATGGGAGAGTCGTAGGAGGAAGCCCGCAAAACTGCGGTAGAATGCCCGGCGCTGATCAGTGATGCCTGCGCTCTGGATTTTGTCTGGGCAACGATCTCATATAAACGGTTCGTATCCGCCAGACTTGAGGTGTTGATGATCTCCTTCATCATGCGGAATAGAAATTCCAGCTTTCCGTACAGCGCCTTGCCCCTCACGGAAAACATCGCCCGGAACTCCTCACTGGAATCCGCCCGTTCAAATACTTCCACGCCGCATTGAATGCCCCCTGTGTTGGCATTGATCTCATTAAACAGCCCGCCATAGGTATAATTTTCCGTATCCACATATCCCATAACGGATTTTAAAAGTCCCAGATAAGGAACCTTCTCCGGCGCCAGATGCTTCAGATCAAACAGAATATTCACATATCCGATGCCATTTGTACACACCTCGTGATAAAGGAACAGACTTCCGGCAGCATCCAGCTCCTGATTATAAAAGGGCGCCGCTTCCTTTTTAATATCGCTCCGTTTCAGCATGGGAATGCATTCCTGCGCCCCATCCGTTTCTCCGGCCTCCTGATAAGCCTCCAGATCGGCAGTTTTCTTTACCAGAAGCTTTCTCTCCTCATCCGTAAGCCCCGCCCTGCAGGCCTCCAGTTTTTCTTCCAGAAGGCCTTCTCTTCGTGCGGCCAGACCCCTGGAAGGCGTGAGCATAAGCACGGAGCCATGAGAATTCTCCAGCAGGCGCTTCTGGATCAGATTTTCAAAATAGCCCTTTCCGGCCTCTTCCTTTAGCTCTTCAAACACTGCCAGCGGAGAAATACAGGCAAACGGCTCTTTATCGTCATACAGCCAGCTTCCCAGCACATCCAGGCCATACATCAGGCCCTTTGGATAGGAGGAATAGTCCGCCTCCCGGAACTGGAATTCCAGATAGTTAATGCCCGCCTGCACTGCCTTTTGATCGATCCCCTCCGAGACGATCTGCTCCAGGACACGGCGGATGGTACGGAGAAATTCCTCCTTTTTATCAGGATCCGAGCCTTTTGCCACCACACTGAAATAAGGCTGCAGTATTCCGTCGTCATAGGAGCCGTAAATATCCTTTCCCACTCCCGCATCCAACAGAGCCTTTTTTAAAGGCGCGCCGGGGGCATTGAGAAGAGCGTAATCCAACACCTCAAAAGCCAGACCCTGCTTTGTGTCCGCGGCCTTTCCCACCACCATATTATAAGACAGATAGGTATTGCCCTCCCCACCTTCATTTTCAGATATCGCATATTCCCTGGTTATATCCCTGCATTTATCAAAGGCAGGCTGTTCGCGTACCTGAGATTCCACCAAAAGAGCATCAAAGGAAGACAGGTAATGCTCATCAATAAACGCCAGTTTTTCATCCATATCCATGTTACCGTAGAGATAGATATAGCTGTTGGAGGGATGATAATACTTTCTGTGAAAATCCAGAAACTGTTCATAGGTAAGATCCGGAATAAAATCCGGATCTCCCCCTGATTCGCAGCCATAAGCGGTATCCGGAAAAAGCGAATTCATGATCTCCCGTTCCAGTACATCATCCGGTGAGGAGAAAACTCCTTTCATTTCATTATAGACAACGCCATTGTAGGTAAGGGGACCCTCCTCGGACTCCAGATGATAGCTCCAGCCCTCCTGGCGGAAAATCTCTTCTTTTTTATATATGTTGGGATAAAAGACCGCATCCAGATAAACATGCATCAGGTTTTGAAAATCCTGATCATTACAGCTTGCAGCCGGGTAACAAGTCTTATCCGGATAAGTCATTGCATTCAAAAAAGTGTTCATTGAACCCTTGACCAGTTCCACAAAGGGATCCTTCAGCGGAAATTCCCTGGAGCCGCACAGCACGCTGTGTTCCAGAATGTGAGCGGCGCCGGTACTGTCTGTGGGCGGTGTGCGAAAGGCAATGTTGAACACTTTATTTTCATCGTCATTCTGAATCAGCATCACTCTTGCGCCTGTTTTTCGATGACGCAGAAGCATGCCCTTTGAGTGAATATCAGTTAAGTCCTCCTCCTTGAGGAGTTCATAAACGGCCAGCGTTTTTTTATTCATTATTTCCTCCGTTTTTTATTTCCTATTATTCCCCGGGAAAGTATGTCTGATACATTTCCCTGACAGCTTTTACCATCAGCCGCAGCTCCTCTGCCATGCCAAGTCCCTCCGGCAGATCAATACCGGTTTCCTTAAGATCCGCGCGGAGCTTATTTTTCACACGCTCATCACCCAGGCTCATCACCCCGAACAGGGCAGAACCATAGGATTTGTCCTTTTGACAAAGCTCGATATAAACGCGTACCGTATGACAGCACTCCCTGTACATCAGTTCCTCATAAAGGGCGCTTTTTTTACAAAGCTCCTGAAACTTAAGCTTGTCCATCTGTTTCCTGATCTGTTTACACGCGCTTCCCTTGCCAAAGAGCTTATTATTGGCGCCCCGGTTGAATTCCAGGATCATCCACAGCCCTATAAAGCCATCTGCCCGGCCAACGCCATTATCGGTTCTGTCCTGATAACGGACATTCCATATCTCCTGACGGATAGCGTTTGCCTCCGGATCCTCGCCTGCCGCAATGGACTGTTCCAGCAATTCCTTTCTCTTCATGCCGTCTATTTCTCTGTAATATGCTGCTATCGTAGGTGTATCCATAATCTTCTCCTCTCAGGCTTCTTCGTAAGCCAGTTCTGTCTCAGCCATCGCGAGGGCCTCTTCAATTACCCTGTCCATGTCCATATAGCGGTACATACCCAGCCTGCCGCCGAACAATACGTTTTTCTCTTCCAGCGCACGCTTTTTATATTTACCAAAAAGCTCGTTATTCCGCTCATCGTTGATGGGATAATATGGCTCCGCTCCCGGTTTCCAGTCTGCGGAATACTCTCTGGTGATAATGGTCTTAGGCTGTGTGCCGAATTCAAAATGCTTGTGCTCGATGATCCTTGTGTAGGGCACCTCATAGTCCGTATAATTAACCACTGCATTTCCCTGATAGTTCGCCATATCCAGCGCCTCTGTTTCAAAGCGCAGGGACCGGTAATCCAATTCACCATAGCAGAAATCATAATACGCATCGATCATGCCGGTAAAGAGCACCTTGTCCGCCTGTGCGGCAAGCGCCTCCCGGTTATCCAGAAAATCCGTATTCAGCACCACCTGCACGCCTTCCAGCAGCTTTTTTATGATATTTGTATATCCTCCCTTGGGAATGCCCTGATATGGATCCTTAAAATAGTTATTATCATAGATGTAGCGAAGGGGCAGCCGCTTGATGATAAATGCGGGAAGCTCCCTGCATTCACGGTTCCATTGTTTCCGGGTATAGCCCTCGATCAGCTTCTCGTACACATCCTGGCCAACCAGAGCCAGAGCCTGCTCCTCCAGGTTTTTCGGATTCGTGATGTGCATTCTGGCTATCTGCTCCTGAATCTTAGCCTGAGCCTCCGCAGGAGTCCGTACGCCCCAGAGCTGATGAAAGGTGTTCATGTTAAAGGGCAGATTATAAAGCTCGTCCTTATATACGGCAATGGGTGAATTTACAAAATGATTAAACTCTGCAAACTGATTCACATAATTCCAGATTTTTTTATTGGAGGTATGGAATATATGCGCTCCATAACAATGTACATTGATCCCTTCCATCTCCTCCGTATAAATATTTCCGCCGATGTGACCGCGCCGGTCAATGACCAGACAGCTTTTGCCCCGGTTTACTGCCTCATGGGCAAACACAGCGCCAAAAAGCCCGGCTCCCACGATGAGATAATCATACTTTTTCATAAAATAAAACACCCTCTTTCTTCCAGTGGCTTCCCGAGAGCCCCATAAGAAGCCATCCGCTCATATCCGACGCCTGTGCGGAGAGGGCTGCCACCCATCCATTCAGCCCGCGGCTTCCCAGAAAATAATCCTCGGAGCTTCTGCCCTTTTTCATGTACACTGCGCCTATGACGATCATCAGAATCAAATAGATCGAATGCAGCAAGAATGCTGATCGTTGTACCACTCAAAATTTTTTCCTCTTCTTGTCTCTATAATAAATAAAATACACTTTTCCATACTACAGCGATAAAAGCAATATTATCTTTATTATTCAGATACACGTATTTCAAATACATCTTTATTTTTTAGATACACATGCTTTATATAGTGTAATGTCTTTGTCTCGCCGTGATCATGAAGGATCCTGAGCAGAGCCTCCAGATCCCTTTTGGTATCCGGATGGATGAACCACAGCCGGTCTTTGCTCTTCAGGTAATACTTTAATGGCTCTCTGGGCGTATAGGCATCCCCCATATAAATTCTGGAGGCGCTGATCCTGTCCATCACCATCTCCGCAATGTACCGCCGCGGCATGGGCGCTCCCATGATCACGTGCTTTCCATCCAGAGAATAATCCACCCAATACTCAAAATGATGCTTGTTTCTCCCTTTATGATGGAGCCACGCGAGGGATACCCCGGTTGCCTCCCGTTCGGCATTGTTCGGGCTTCTGGTCCCCTGATAGTAACGGCATCCCACCAGAAACTCCGAAGGCGCATATTTGGACAGGTCGTGCAGCAGCCCCTGTTTGTATAAACCGACACGGAAACAGTACCGCATCACCATAAGCTTATGCTCCGTAATCGTTTTAAAATGAAGCCATGGATGCATATCATTCCTCCTGACATCCCAGCAGGACCACGATCGAACGCGGCCCCACCTCGACTGCCTTTTCATAAGCCTCTCCGTCCGTTCTGCAGAAGGTATCCGCCGTAAGATTTCCGGTGTCGGCAATCTTTTCCCACCTCATACCCTCCGGAAGATTCGGAAGGGCCAGCGCACGGTTCTCCCAGTGGAAATTATATGCCACATAAATAAAATCATCCGGTTTTCCATCTGTTTTTTCTGCATAGAGACCGCAGTACATAACGCCCAGAAGCCGGCTGGTATTCTCATAGCTTAAGTACCATGCCCGCTCTCCGTGAAAGGATATGTCCGGAAATCCTTTTGCAAGGTAATCCGTCCCCTGGAGTTCCCCGGGCATATGAAGGATCGGATGCGCCTTCCGGAACGCGACCGCTTTCCTTACAAAGTCATACAGCCTCTCATTTTTTTTCAGACATTTCCAGTCCGTCCAGCCGATGGCATTATCCTGACACCATGCATTATTATTTCCGTTCTGGGAATTTCCGAACTCATCACCGCCGTAGATCATCGGCGTCCCCTGGCTGAGCAGCACCATCAAAAAAGCATTCGCCGCCTGCCGGATACGCATCTGCCTGGTAGCCGTTTTTCTGCTGGGGCCCTCAACGCCGCAGTTCCAGGAATAATTATAGCTGCTGCCGTCCCGGTTATCCTGCCCGTTCGCTTCATTATGCTTATAGTTATAGGATACCGCGTCCGCAAGTGTGAAGCCATCCTGACAGGCCATAAAATTCACGGTCCCATAAGCGCAGGAATTATGCCTGATATGATGTACAGCGCTTCCCAGCATATCCTCATCGCTTTTTAGGAACCGGCGCATATCCTGCATAAAGCTGTAATTATACTCTGCCAGATGCCGTCTGTACGGCGTCCGGACGGCATCACCGATCTCCGTATCCGAAATATTCTGAAAGAACAGCTTCGTCTCTGCCAGAATACCGTCGCAGCTTAAGCCCTGAGAGGGTATTCCCTCCCCCACCAGATGAAAGCCGTCCACATGGTAATATATTTTCCAGAACCACAGGATCCTCTGAAGCATAACAACCGAAGTCCCTGCAGGGAAATACATCTCCACAATACACTCTATCCCTGCCCTGTGGAGCGCTTTCACCAGATCCCGAAACTCTTTCTCCGGTTCCTTCCCGGCACAGTAGGATCTTTTTACGGCCAGATAACATCCCGGGAGATATCCCCAGTAATTTACTCTGTCCTGAGCATTTTTCCTGGAAACCATTCCGTCGTCCTCCGTTTTTCCGGGGAGCTCGGAAAATTCATAGGGCGGCATCAGCTCCAAGGCATTGATTCCCAGCTCCTTCCAATAGGGGATCATCTCCTCAAGGCCACGGAATGTCCCTTTAAGCCTGGCCGGAAGCTTATATTGTTTCGTATAGCCCCGCACATGAACCTTATAAAGGATCAGATCCTCATATGGTATAGCCGGAGCCTGGTCCCCTTCCCAATCATATTTCTCTTTGGACAAAAATCCGCAGCGGACTCTATGCTCGTCCGCGGTTTCTTCGACAACGCCAAAAACGTCTCTGCCATGGATGCTGTATGCCCACGGATCCAGGACGATTCTTCCGTTAATACGGAAATTATACTCATAGTCCTTCGCGGGAAAATCCGGAATCAGTACCGCAGCTGCATTGGCTGTGCGGAATTCCTCCGAAAAAACGATCTCCTGTGCGGGTGTCTTTGACATTTTACGGTACAGTACAAGAGAAGCTTCCGTCCCGTATGGTAACTCTAATGCAAAATTATAGCCTTCTGTCGTCTGATTCGCTCCGGGAAGCAGCGGGAATCCCTGCTTCACGCGATCGATTTTACGGTCTGCCATAAAAAGCTCTCCTTTTCTATTTTCAGTTTTTTTATATCAGTCCTGCAATTCCAGCTCTACAGGACAGTGGTCAGATCCCAGAATCTGACTGTGGATCCGGGCGTCCACAAGACGTCCCTTTAAAGACGGAGAAACCAGAAAATAGTCGATCCGCCACCCTGCGTTTTTCTGACGGGCCTGGAAGCGATAGGACCACCAGGAATATACGCCCTGCACTTCCGGGTAAAAATAGCGGAATGTATCAATAAAGCCGTTTTCCAGCATTCTGGTAAAGCATGCGCGCTCCTCATCGGTAAAGCCGGCATTCTTCCGGTTTGTCCCGGGATTTTTCAGATCGATCTCCTGATGGGCCACATTCAGATCGCCGCAGACGATCACCGGACGTTTCTCCTGAAGCTTTAACAGATATTCGAGAAAATCCCTCTCCCAGTCCATCCGGTACGCCAGTCTTTTCAGTTCATCCTGAGAGTTTGGCGTATATACGGTCACCAGGTAAAAGTCTTCGTATTCCAGTGTGATCACCCGGCCCTCCTGGTCATGTACCTCCATGCCCATGCCGTACCGGACACTCATCGGCTCGCGCCTGGAAAAAGCGGCTGTCCCTGAATATCCGCGTCTTTTCGCGTAATTCCAATACTGGTGATAACCGGGAAACTCAAGCTTCACCTGCCCGTCCTGACATTTTGTCTCCTGCAGACAGAATATATCCGCGTCCAGCTTCTGAAAGCTTTCCTCAAATCCTTTTGCCAGACAGGCACGAATGCCATTTACATTCCATGAAACTAATTTCATGCGTTCTCTCCTTTCCGGTCAAAATCATAAATGCCATTTTATTATAACATGGTTTTCATTTTTCCACAATAAAAGCGGCGTTTTTCCTTTTTGTTCTTTTTTAAACATCCTGTTTCAGAAGGTTTGTTCTTATTTTCTTTTTTGTCCCTTTATATTTTCTTGCGCCGGTTTATGGCCGGTGCTATAATGTATGACGGAATTTTGAAGGAGAGAAAGATAAATGGAAACGTACACAATATTTAAGGATTTGGCTATTATCCTGATCGCAGCCAAGCTCTGCGGGCTGGCTGCAGCCAAATTAAAGGCGCCTCAGGTAGTCGGCGAGATTATTGCAGGACTGATCATCGGTCCCAGCGTTCTTGGACTTGTTCAGCAGAGTGAGCTGATCAGCGGAATGGCGGAGATTGGCGTAGTGCTTCTGATGTTCTTCGCGGGGCTGCAGACCAGCCTGCGGGATCTTATGCGCACAGGCTGGAAAGCGCTTCTGATCGCATGTGCCGGTGTGTTTGTTCCCCTTGCGGGCGGTTATCTTCTGTACGGCTGCTATTATGGCTTTGCTCCCGTCGGGGATGACCAATTTTATTCAGCGCTTTTTATCGGCGTCATCATGACTGCCACTTCTGTCAGTATAACTGTTGCCTCCCTGCAGGAGCTCGGATATCTGAAATCCGAAACCGGAACCACCATCATGAGCGCAGCCATCATTGATGATGTCATCGGCATCATTGTCCTCACCTTTGTAATCGGCATAAAGGATCCTGATTCCAGGCCCTTCACCGTAGTCATCAGTACCGTGCTGTTTTTTATTCTGGCTGTTATTTTCGGCGTGATCATCTACAAGCTTTTCCGGTTTTTGGATAATCGCTATCCGCACACACGGAGGATTCCCATCCTTGGCTTTGTGCTTGCTTTTTCCATGGCATATATTGCGGAGAAGTATTTCGGAATCGCCGATATCACAGGCGCCTACGTGGCCGGCATCATCCTGTGCAGTATTAAGGACTCCGATTACATAGCCCGCAAGGTGGACGTCAGCTCCTATATGCTGTTTGCACCTGTGTTTTTTGCCAGCATCGGGCTGAAAACATCCATCGATGAAATGACCCCATCCCTTATGCTCTTCTGCGTTCTGTTTGTAGCGGTGGCATTGATCGCCAAGATCATCGGATGCGGCTGTATGTCCAGGGTTCTTGGCTTCAGCTCCAAAAGCAGCCTGAAGATCGGCGTAGGTATGATGACCCGGGGCGAAGTAGCTCTGATCGTCGCTCAGAAGGGCCTGCAGGTGGGAATGATCGAATCCCGGTATTTTTCCGCCGTGATCCTGTTGATTCTGGTATCCTCCGTCATTACTCCGATTATCCTCAAAATGCTTTACAATAAACGGGCAACCTGTTAAAATATAAACATTATAGAAAAAGTGAGGATAAATTTATGAGTGACATTTTTGAAAATACATCCGGATGCAGCTCCGGCGATTGTTCTTCCTGCAATGACTGTTCCTCCTGCGGAGGAGGCTGCGGTTCCTCCGGCGATGATCATCATACCATTACTCTTACCATGGAGGATGACACTGAAATTGAATGCGCCATCCTCACGATCTATCCGGTAGATGCGAAAGAGTACATTGCTCTTCTTCCTCTGGATGAGAACGGTCAAAACCACGACGGTGAGGTATATCTGTATGCGTTTACACGTACGGACAGCGGCGATCCCATTCTGGCAAACATTGAGGACGACACGGAATACGAAAAAGCCGCCCGGGCTTTTGACGATATCCTGGTAAAGGCCCGCGAGGCCGAGGAACTCGGCGCTCCCCTTGAATAAATAAAAGCAGGCTTCCATGCAAAATACATGGCAGCCTGCTTCCTCTATTTCGTGGTGCTTCCGAAGCCGCCGTTTCGCACAGCCGTCACATCATCATCCACCGTAATCCCATATTCCACAAAAATCCCCTGCATAAACCCGGTATCCGCAGGAATGGTCAGCGTCCTGCCATCCTTCGTATCGTTGGTGAGCTTTACGAAAATATGGCCCTCATTCTCCGAATAAAAATAATCACTGTCAATAATCCCTACGGTATTATTCAGCTGCAGGCGGTACTTAAAACCAAGCCCGCTTCTGGGATAACATTTCAGTACCCAGCTCTCATCCATCTCCACACGAATCCCCGTAGGGATCTTAATGATATCTCCCGGCTCCATGGTAAATTCTGCAGGAGCAAAAAAATCATATCCCGCGCTTCCTGCCGTAGCACGCTTCGGCAAGCGGATTTTCTCATAGATTGCCTGGATCTCCTCCGGCTTTGCATCCGGAAACGTATCCTTCCAGTCGACCAGGAACCGGGCTTCACTTATCTTGTGAAATTTCGCAATTCTCTTCATAAGACCCTCCTGGTACTAATCACAGTGCAGGATGACCCTGCCCTCTCTGAGGGTAGCCGGCACATCGATCACTCTCTGATTGCTGGAGCCCCTCCACTTCAAAAGAAGCTCTTTCTTTGCCACAATAAACTCGCCGTCCACGCACACATCCAGATAGCGCACGACTTCTTCCCTGCAGATTTCCTCCCACAGAGAACCGGTATAAAGCCAAATGGTTTTTTCAGGAAATTTCTCTCTGATTTCCCGCGCCAGGGCCGTCACCCCGGTCACATTCGCCGGATGCATGGGATCGCCGCCGGAGAAAGTAATCCCGTTCACGTAGGATTTACCCAGCTCGGTAAAGATTTCATTCTTTTCCGTCTCTGTAAAAGGAAGCCCTCCGTTCGGATCCCAGGTGATGGGATTCTGGCACTCCTTACAGCAGTGATTACACCCTGCCGTCCAGAGCACCACGCGAAGCCCGTCGCCATTTAACATATCATCCTTTGTTATGTTGTGATATCTCATTTCTTAAACTTCCTTCGGAACATCCTTGATGCTGAAGCTCATTCGACCCATCTTATCCTTGCCAAGGCAGATGACCTTAACCTTATCGCCAAGAGTCAGCACATCCTCCACGCGTCTGATCCTTTCCTTTGCGATCTTGGAAATATGCACCATCCCCTCCTTGCCCGGAGCAAACTCTATAAAAGCGCCAAACTCCTTGATGCTGACAACCTTTCCGGTGAAAATCTGACCAGCCTCAAAATCTGTGGTAATGATCTCAACCATCCGTTTTGCCTCATCCATGCTCTTCTGCTCAACTCCGCAGATGGATACCGCACCGTCATCTGTGATATCGATCTTCACACCAGTACGCTCAATGATGGTGTTGATCGTCTTTCCTCTCTGTCCAACCACATCGCCGATCTTCTGCGGATCAATCTGAATCTGGATAATCTTCGGAGCATACTTGCCTACTGTCTCCCTCGGCTGTGCGATACATTTTTCCATGACCTCTGTAAGGATGTACTCGCGGGCAGCCTTGGTTCTGCGGATCGCTTCCTCCACGATCGGTCGGGTCAGGCCATGAATCTTAATGTCCATCTGAATCGCAGTGATACCGTCATGGGTACCTGCCACCTTAAAATCCATATCGCCGAAGAAATCCTCAAGACCCTGAATATCAGTCAGTACGATATAATCATCATCGCTCTCCCCTGTAACAAGGCCGCAGGAAATACCTGCCACCGGTTTCCTAATAGGAACGCCCGCCGCCATCAGGGACATGCTGGATGCACAGATACTTGCCTGAGAGGTAGAACCGTTCGATTCAAAGGTCTCAGATACCGTACGGATCGCATACGGGAACTCATCCTCTGGCGGGAGCACCGGAACCAGCGCTCTCTCGGCAAGTGCGCCATGACCGATCTCACGGCGTCCCGGTCCTCTGGAAGGCTTTGTCTCACCTACGGAATAGGACGGGAAATTGTAGTGGTGCATATATCTCTTGGAGGTTTCAAACTCATCCAGCCCGTCCAGCCTCTGCGCCTCGGAAAGGGGAGCCAGAGTGGTAACAGTACAAATCTGCGTCTGTCCGCGCGTAAACATGGCAGAGCCGTGAACCCTCGGGATAATGTCCACTTCCGCTGACAGCGGACGGATTTCTTCGATAGCACGTCCATCCGGACGCTTATGATCCTTCAGGATCATCTTGCGGACTGTCTTCTTCTGATACTGGTAAACAGCCTCGCCGAGGACAGCCAGCCATTCTTCTTTTTCTGCGAAGGCTTCCTGCAGCCTTTCCGTTACCTTGCGGATATTTTCCTCTCTGGTCTGCTTGTCATCCGAAAAGACAGCTGTCTCCATCTCCTCCGGCGGAACAATCTCCTTCATCGCCGTGAAGAGCTCTTCCGGAATCGCGCAGGATTCATAAGTATGCTTTTCTTTTCCGACTTCAGCAACGATCTGATCAATGAACTTAATGATCTCCCGGTTTACTTCGTGAGCCCTGTAGATGGCGTCGATCATTTTGTCCTCCGGAACCTCATTGGCGCCGGCCTCGATCATAATTACCTTTTCTCTTGTGGAAGCTACTGTCAGCTGAAGATCAGAAACATCCTTCTGTGCCAGCGTCGGATTGATGATAAACTTACCGTCGATCATTCCCACCTGCGTAGCCGCGCACGGGCCGTCAAAGGGGATATCGGAAATGCATGTGGCGATGGAGGAACCCAGCATTGCCGGGATCTCCGGATTGCATTCCGGATCAACGGACATAACCATATTTACCAGCGTAACATCGTTTCTATAGTCCTTCGGGAACAAAGGACGCATAGGGCGGTCAATGACACGGGAAGTAAGGATGGCATGCTCACTGGCCTTGCCCTCTCTTTTATTAAATCCTCCCGGTATCTTTCCCGCCGCATACATTTTTTCCTCGTACTCTACACTCAACGGGAAGAAATCGATCCCTTCTCTGGGCTCCTTCGAGGCGGTGGCTGTACATAATACAGTAGTGTCTCCGTAGTGCATAAAGGCCGCTCCGTTTGCCTGCTTCGCGACACGTCCCACATCAACAGTCAGCGTTCTTCCGGCTAATTCCATGGAATAACTTTTGTACATGTTTTTTCTCCTTTTCTTTTTAAGAATAATATGAACATAAGGTCAGAAGCCCGAAACAACTGAAAAAACCGTTTAACTGATATGCCGCAAACGGGCTTTTCAGTAGTCTCGGAAACACTTCTGACAATGTTTTCTAAGACCTAAAAACGGGGCGGATGGATATCCGCCCCTTCCGCATACCAATTATTTTCTTAAACCTAATTTTCCAATCAGCGCACGGTATCTTTCGATGTCTGTTTTCTTCAGGTATGCTAAAAGGCCTCGTCTCTGGCCTACCATCTTTAACAGGCCGCGTCTGGAATGATGATCCTTGTGATGCGTCTGTAAGTGCTCTGTAAGCTCCTGAATTCTGGCTGTAAGAACTGCAACCTGTACCTCCGGTGAACCTGTATCACCCTCGCATCTTGCATATTCTTTCATAATTGCCTGTTTCTTTTCCTTTGAAATCATGCTGATTTCCTCCTTAATTTTATTAACCGCCGCATATTAAGAAGAGGTCGGAGTTTCCTTTTTCTGAATATGGGCTATTTTCGACCTTACACAGTATAGCACAGAACTTTTTTTCTGTAAACTGTTTTTTCACATCAGTTCAGCCTTATATACCCTTCATAGAGAAACCTTTTATCGTCCTGCCGCCTGTGCTCTCTGCTCCTTCTGCTGTTCTATGGGATCATCGTCAAGAAGAGAAAATGCAATATTTGTCGCATGGTCGGAAACACGCTCCAGGCCGGACACGATATCGGAGAACATCATCCCCGCGCTGGCTGTGCACTCGTTTCTGGTAAGGCGCTGCACATGTGCCTCCTGAAGGTCGCGCTCCGCCTGATCCACCAGATCCTCCAGTTCCAGGATCTCCTGCATATGCTCCTGATTATTGTGTGAGAACATATCCAATGCATAGGTGGTAATTTTAATAACCATGTCCAGCATATAAGAAAGCTCCCGCTTCGCCGGTTCGCTGAAATCCACCCTGTGCTCCAGCCTGCTCATGGCAGAGTCCGCAATATTCTCCGCATGGTCGCCGATACGCTCGATATCATTTACCACATGGAACAGTCCGCCGATGCTCTTTTTATCCTCAATAGGCAAAGTAGTCTGGTTGATCCGTACAAGATAGTTTGTAATGGAATGATTCAGAAAATCGATCTGTTTCTCTACCTGATAGACCTCCCTGATATCCTCCTCATCCAGTGTGATCAGGGCATTCATGGCGCGCTCAAGATTGGTGATGGCCATATGTCCCATACGCTCCATCTCCCTTGTGGCATCAAACACCGCCGTAGTGGGAGAAAATACCGACTTTTCCCCGATAAACTGAAGCTCGAAGCCCTCGCCCTCTTTTTCCTCTCTGCGGACAAGAAATCCCGTAAGCTTCACGATCTGCTTAATAAAGGGCGCAAGAGCGATCACCTCTACGATCTTGATCAGGGTATGGGCGTTTGCCACTTCCCTTCCCGGTTCTCCCCCGGAAATGGAACTGATAAATGTTACTACCGGCTCCAGCGCCAATGTAAAGACAATGAACATGAGCACGGTCCCTATAATATTGAACAAAAGGTGTATAAGAGAAGCTCTTTTTGCATCTCTCTTGCCGTTCAGCCCCGCCAGCAGTGCGGATACACAGGCTCCGATATTACAGCCAAGGATAATGAACAGGCAGATACGGATATCCAGCAGTCCCTGCTGTGCAAGAAGAAGTATGATGCCAACTGTAGCGGAAGAACTCTGGAGCACAGCAGTCACTACAATACCCATGAGCAATGCCACAAAATGATTATCCAGGGAACTCATGATCTCCACCACCCTGGGCGATTCTCTGAGCACCGCCATGGAAGATGACATGGTGTTAAGTCCCATAAAAAGGATACCAAAGCCAAGTAAAACCTCGCCGATGCGCTGAAGCTTTGTTTTTTTGCAGAACATGGCCAGGACCACGCCTGCCATCACAATGGCCGGCGCCAGCGCCGACAGATTAAAGGCTATCAGCTGGGAGGTTACCGTAGTACCGATATTAGCTCCCATAATAACGCCTGCAGCCTGATAGAGATTCATAAGGCCTGAATTTACAAAGCTCACCACCATGACTGTGGCAGCGCTGGAGGACTGAATAACCGCCGTAAAAAACGTGCCGATCAGAATGCCCCTGAGCGGCGTCTTAGTGAAGAATTCCAGAATACTTCTCATCTTTGCGCCGGCCGCCTTTTCCAGGCCGTCGCTCATAAGCTTCATGCCGTACAAAAAGAGGCCAAGGCCTCCCATCAAGCCAAGAATTATCTCAAACATTCCGCATTTTCTCCCTTGTGTATTTCTTTTTATACATGGCTGTTTCACTTACAAATATCGGGATTACTTTATCATAAAGCATTCTATCAATAACTATAAATGATTACGGCTTATTTGTCCACGGGATTTTTCCCCAAAAAATTTCTTCCTTCTGCTATATCTTTTTCCATCTGTTTTTTCAGGTCTTCCACAGAACGGAACCGATACTCGGGCCTGAGATATTTTTTAAAATAAACCGTACACTCTCTGCCATATAAATCCGCATCACAATCAAAAAGGTAGGTTTCTACCCCCAGAAAGCTTCCGTCCACCGTAGGCTTATACCCCACATTGGTGATCCCCTGAAGCACAAGATCCCCAAAATCGGAAACCGTCACATACACTCCGTTCGGAGGCATCAGCTTGTCCCTGTCCGGGCGCAGATTCGCCGTCGGAAACAGGGACTTATGGCCCAGACCTCTTCCGTGCTCCACCTTCCCCATCAAAAAGAAATCACCGCCCAGAAGCCGGGAAGCCTTCTCCATATTGCCGCGTTTCAGTTCCTCGCGGATATAGGTGCTGCTGATCTTCCGGCGGCCATCCATCTCCTTTGGGACAATTTCCGTACGGAATCCGTATTTCCCGCCCAGCTTCCTTAAAAGCTCCGGCGTTCCTTTTCGCTCGCAGCCAAACCGAAAATCCTCTCCCACGACCACGCAGGATACATGAAGATCCCCCACCAGCACTTCCCGGACAAAAAACTCCGCCTGCATCTGCCGCACCCTGTCATTCAGCGAACATTCCAAAAGCACGTCCAGTCCCATCTTATCCAGGAGCATGCTTCTTTCCCTGCCGGTAAAAATGCTGTTTTTCGAGGAACGAAAAGCAAAGAGGACGGCCTGTTTTCCCTCCTCTTTACATTCCAGAATCTTTTTGATCAATTTTCTGTGGCCCAGATGTACTCCGTCAAATTTCCCCAATGTCACGGCACAGTTTGTCAATCTTGGAAAATTGTTGTCGATTTCCATATATTCCATAGAAAAATCCTCTTTATAAAAACATTTTCACAGGTCGATAGGCTCCTTTTTTATCGTCCCACCGGTAAATCCCCTTAAAAACGCCGGCGCTGCTGCACATGCGGACCCATCCCGGCTGTCTTTCTCCTTCTATAAGGCCTTCCGCCAGAGGATTCCCGTTATCAAGGAGCCGGTCTCCGGGCTCCCTGCAGCAGATCCGCGGGTAATCCTTTAATATTTCTTCTACAGGTATTAAAAGTTCCCGCGCTTTTCCACAGTCAGCCGCAGCCTGCACCTGAGCCAGCGTAAGGCTGTCCTGCAAAACAAACTGACCGGAGCGTGTGCGGATGAGAGACTCCAGACATCCGCCGCAGCCAAGCGCCTGGCCAATATCATGACAAAGGGTCCGTATGTATGTACCTTTTCCGCATTTAACGGACAGCTCCACCCGCGGCAGGAAAATACCTTCCACTTCAATATCATAAAAATGGACGGTACGAGCCTTCCTCTCCACTGTTTTTCCCTCTCTGGCAAGCTCATACAGCTTCCTGCCGTTCACCTTCAGGGCGGAATACATGGGAGGAATCTGCTGCCGCTCACCTAAAAAGCTCCTGCACACTTCCCGAATCTCGTCTTCTGTACACGTCACTTCTTTTTTCCCAAGGATCGTGCCTGTCATATCCTGTGTATCTGTCTCAATACCCAGACGCAGTAACGCCTGATATTCTTTTTCTTTTTCTGTCAGAAATTCCACCAGTCCGGTGGCGCGGCCCACTGCAACCGGCAACACGCCCTCGGCTTCGGGATCCAACGTTCCCGTATGGCCTATTTTCTTCGTATGGAGGATTCCACGAAGCTTCGCAACTACATCGTGGGAGGTATAGCCCTTTTCCTTGCGTATGACCAGTATTCCATCCATCATGCCTTTTGCTCCGCCGTCATCTGATGCTCGATTTCCGCCGTAATATTATTTATTACATCATACATGGAGCCCTGCAGATCACAGCCCGCCGCCCTTTTATGGCCGCCTCCGCCGAAAAATACGGCGATCCTGCTGACATCGATCTTTCCGTTTGACCGCAGGGATACCTTAAATTTCTGATTTTCAATCTCATATAGAAAGATTGCCACCTCTATGCCTCTGGTAAGACGGAGCTGACTGACAATTCCGTCCAGATCCTTTCCATCCACACCATAAAAGATCATATCCTTCCGTTTCAGATAACCCACGATACACTTCCCGCCCTGAAGCATGATGCTCTCCGCCAGAACGCGGCCCATAACCTGATTCTGCAGGTAGGTCTTCTGATAAAAGGACTCATCTATGATCTTACTGAAGGGAAGGCCGGTCTCCATAAGCTTCGCAGCGATCCTCATAGTCTGCGGCGAGGTAGATGAGTACTGAAATACGCCCGTATCATGGATAATTCCTGTGTAAATGGCTTTCGCAATGGAACAATTCACTTTTTCTTCATCAAAAAGGCCGTACAGCACCTCACATGCGGAACTGACATCGCCCCGCACGTGATTGACGTCTGCAAACCCCGGATTACTGATATGGTGATCGATACACACGGTCCTTCTGGCATGCTCAAAATAATCATCAGCCAGAGCCAGGCGTTTCCTGCTGCTCACATCACAGGTGATAAACAGATCATAAACCTTATCTTCCGATGCCTCTGTTTTAATTTCATCCATATGATCTATATGATCAAATATGGGCTTCGGCTGATCCAGGTAAACATCCGCCCGGATCTGAGGATAATACTCCCTGATGTACAGATACAATGCCATACAGGAACCCACGCAGTCGCCATCCGGACGCACATGTCCCCCAATTCCAACTGTCTTTACTCCTTCCAGTACTTCTGAAATATTATTCATAGTTATACCTCGCCGTCCAAATTTGCTTCCGATGCGGAAGCGTCTTTTCTGGTTACATCATCGATTAATCTTGACATATTTACACCGTATTCTATGGACTCATCCAGAATAAAACGGATTTCCGGCGTATTTCTCAGATTCAGACTCTTTGCAAGAGAGCGCCGTATATACCCTTCGGCATTTTTCAGCCCTTTTATGGTATCCGCCTTGGCTTCATCATCCCCCAGGACACTGATGAAAGCCTTGCAGGTTTTCAGGTCCGGAGCCACCTCCGCCGACATGACCGACGTCATGGGATGAATCCGCGGATCCTTGATCTCATTTCGTATAATAGCGCTCAGCTCTTTCTTTACTTCACCATTAATACGTGTGTTCTTGATGCTGTTTTTTCTCATTCTGCTCTACCTCGGAACTTCCACCATAATGTAAGCTTCCACCTGATCCTCTTCTTTTATATCATTAAATCCTGCGATCACAAGACCGCACTCGAAGCCTGTTTTTACCTCTTTCACATCATCCTTGAAGCGCTTCAGGGATGCCAGCTCACCCTCAAATATCTGCTCGCCCTCTCTGAAGACACGAACCTTGCAGTTCCTCTGGAAAACGCCGTCCAGAATATAGCTTCCCGCAATGGTACCCACACCGGAGGCCTTGAACAGCTGGCGAACCTCCGCATGACCGATGACCTTCTCCTCAAAGACCGGATCCAGCATACCCTTCATGGCAGCCTCCACATCCTCGATCGCCTGATAAATTACCTTGTACAGGCGAAGGTCTACGCCTTCCTGCTCCGCAAGCTGTTTTGCCATAGCATCCGGACGCACGTTAAAGCCGATGATAATGGCATTAGAGGTAGCCGCCAGCGAAACATCCGATTCGTTGATAGCGCCCACGCCGCCATGGATCACACGAACTACAACCTCATCGTTAGACAGCTTCACAAGGCTCTGCTTCACAGCCTCCACGGAGCCCTGAACATCCGCCTTTACAACGATCGGCAGCTCCTTCAGATCGCTGGCCTGGATCTGGTCAAACAGGTTATCCAGCGAAAGCTTGCCCCTGGTCTCTTCCAGAAGACGATTTTTATTTTCGGAAACAAACGCGCCTGCAAAGTTCTTAGCTTCCTTATCGCTTTCAAAGGACATGAGAATCTCGCCTGCGTTCGGTACATCTCCAAGTCCGAGGATCTCCACGGGAGTGGACGGACCTGCCTCCTTTACTCTGCGGCCTCTGTCGTCCATCATCGCACGGACCTTGCCGCTGCATGCGCCCGCTGCGATAAAATCTCCCACATGGAGCGTACCCTTCTGTACAAGAATAGTTGCCACCGGCCCTTTTCCCTTATCAAGCTGTGCCTCAATCACCAGTCCTCTGGCCGCACGCTTCGGATTTGCCTTCAGCTCCAATACCTCCGCTGTCAGAAGGATCATTTCCAGAAGCGTCTCGATGCCCTCTCCCGTATGTGCGGAAACGGGAACAAAAACTGTGCTTCCGCCCCAGTCCTCGGGGATCAGCTCATATTCGGAAAGCTCCTGCTTTACGCGCTCTACATTAGCGCTGGGCTTATCAATTTTATTAATGGCAACAATAATCTCCACTCCTGCAGCTTTCGCATGGCTGATTGCCTCCACGGTCTGCGGCATAACGCCGTCATCCGCGGCGACCACCAGAACAGCAATATCCGTCGCATTTGCCCCGCGCATACGCATGGCGGTAAATGCCTCATGTCCCGGAGTATCCAGGAAGGTGATTTTCTGACCATTGATCTTCACTACGGATGCACCGATATGCTGCGTAATGCCGCCGGCCTCACCTCTGGTGACATTGGTATTCCGGATCGCATCCAGAAGGGAAGTCTTACCATGGTCAACATGACCCATGACACAGACTACCGGAGGTCTGAATTCCATAGTGGACTCATCCTCCTCATCCTCCTTAAGAAGCTCTCCAATGATGTCTTCCTTCTCCTCCTGCTCTGCAATAATATCGTAATCCAATGCGATTTCCTGGGCTTTTTCAAAATCAATCTCATGGTTTACCGTAACCATAACGCCTTCCAGGAAAAGTTTCTTGACGATTACGGACGGCTGCATCTTCATAGCTTCCGCCAGCTCGCGGATGGTCATCTTCTCCGGAAGGGTAATCTCCTTAACCTCGGGCTTCTTTTCCTCCTGCTTCGGCTGAGGAACAGGCTTCTGCAGCGCCTTCGGCAGTCTGCTCATCTGCCTGCGTCCGCCCTGGTTCGGCCTCTGGCTGATATTCTGGGATTTATCAAAATCTTTTTTCTTATTTTTATTTTCTCTGTCGCGCTCCCGCTTGCTGTCCTTGGAGGTTTTTGCCATCTCCGGGGCAAATACCGCGTCATTTTCATTTCTTCTGCGATCCGTATTCCGGTTATCTCTTCCTCCAAAACGGTTATCGCTTCTGCCTTCCTGACGCCCCTGACCCTGGCTCTGGCCGCCCTGATTCCTGTAATTACCCTGGCTGCGTCCCTGGCCATAATTCTGATTCTGGTTCTGACCTTTGAAATTATTATTCTGTCGTCTCTCTCCGCCCTCGCCCTGACGCGAACGGTTCTGTCCATCTCCCTGACGGAAGGAACGGTTCGGGCCCTGATTCTGACCCTGACGGTTCTGCTGCTGGCGGTCATTCTGGCGTCTGTCTCCGCTTCGGAATTCACGATTATCCCGATTGTCTCTTCTCTCGCGGTTATCGCGGTTGTCTCTTGCAGGCCTGTTGTTCTGCTGGCGTGATCCCCCCTGCTGCGGCTGACGTGCAGTCTGCTGCGCCTGGACCTGTCGTCCATTCTCGGCCGGCTGGCTCTGTCTCTGTGCCTGCGCAGGCGCTTCTTCCTGCTTCTGTGTCTGTATCTGCTGTTCTGTTACTTTTCCCTCGGCAGCCATTGGCTTTTCCTCAGCGGAGGCCGCATTCCGCACTGGCCGGGCCGGCGCAGGCTTTGCAGCTGCAGCCCTCTCCTGATTTTTTGGCCCGTTCTCCGGCTTTCTTGCCGGCGCCGCTGCGCCCTGCGGTCTCCTTCCCTGCCCGCCGGGCCTTCTCTCCATACCAGGACGTCGAGGTCTGCTCTTACCGCCGTCGCTGGTATTCTGCGCATGAAATACACGAATGATATTCTTCTTTTTCTTAGGCGCCTCAGCCTTCTCTTTCTCCGGCTTTACCACGTCTTTCTCTTCTGCTTTTGAATTATCCACGTTAGGCCTCTGCTCCTTTCCCCTCTGTAAAAAATATTCTTTTACCATAGAAACCTGGGTGTCCTCAAGATTGCTCATATGGCTCTTGACATCCACCCCTTTTTCCTTTAAAAACTCTATAACTTCTTTATTTTGTTTGCCAAGCTCCCTGGCCAGTTCATGTACTCTGATTTTCGCCAAACTGTTTACCTCCCGATCCTCAAATTTCGTTTTCAAGTTGCTTCACGATCGCATTCGCAAAATTTTCATCCTGTACGGCCAGGCTGGCGCGGAACTCTTTTCCGCACGCTCTTCCCAGCGTTTCTTTGTCGAAAAGGAAATAAACCGGTACCTGATAATACTCACACATACTATGGAATTTTTTTTTCGTATTACCAGAGGCATCGTCTGCCACCAGCACCAGGAGGCTTCTGCCCGTTTTCACGGACTTTTCTGTAGAGAACTCTCCGCAGACTGTCTTCCCGGCCTTTGTGGCAAGACCTATCAATGACAGAATTTTATTGTTTTTCAATCGCGTCGAACTCCTTCTTAAGGCTCTGATAAACAGTATCCGGAATGGGCGCCTTTAACGATCGCTCCAGGCCATGGCTTTTTATGGCCTTTTCCAGGCAGTCTCTGGAAAAACACAGGTATGCGCCCCGACCGTTTTTTTTGCCCGTAGCATCCAGCAGGATCTCACCCTCCGCTGTTTTCAGAACCCTGATCATTTCTTTTTTATTTTTCATCTCCCTGCATCCGGTGCACTGACGCATGGGAACCTTGCCCTTCATCCTCATTATTCCTCTTGGGCGTCCGCTTCACCCTCTGTTTCACCGGCCGCCTCCATATAGCTGTCCTCGTACTCGCCTTCGTACTCGCCTTCGTAATACTCATCCTCGTAGTACTCATCTTCATCATACTCATAAAGCTCGCCGGACTCTTTTGCCTGAGTCTCGCTCTTAATATCGATCTTAAAGCCCGTCAGTCTGGCTGCAAGGCGCGCATTCTGTCCTTCCTTGCCGATAGCCAGCGAAAGCTGATAATCCGGAACCACCACAAGAGCCGTCTTTTCATCCGGATCCGCCATAACGGCAATAACCTTCGCCGGGCTCAGTGCGTTTTCAATAAGGATCGCCGGGTTTTCATCCCAGTTGATGATATCGATCTTTTCTCCCCGGAGTTCATCTACAATGGAGTTCACGCGGGCGCCGTTCATACCTACGCAGGCGCCTACCGGATCCACATCCGGATCATTGCTCCATACAGCGATCTTCGTTCTGGAGCCTGCCTCTCTGGCAATGCTCTTGATCTCTACGGTACCGTCCCTTACCTCAGCCACCTCAGATTCAAAAAGGCGCTTCACAAGTCCCGGATGTGTTCTGGAAACTAAAATGCGCGGTCCCTTTGGAGTATCCTTTACCTCAAGGATATACACCTTGATCCGCTCGGTGGGCCGGAATTCCTCGCCCTTTACCTGCTCGTTTTCACTTAAAATGGCATCGGATTTACCCAGGTTGACGCTGACATTTTTACCCATTACACGCTGGACAATACCGGTAACTACTTCTTTTTCTTTTCCGTAATACTGATCGTACAGTACCTTGCGCTCCTCCTCGCGGATCTTCTGAAGGATCACGTTTTTTGCGTTCTGTGTAGCAATGCGGCCAAATTCTCTGGACTGGATCTCCACCTTTATCACGTCTCCCACCTCTGCGTTGGAATTCCGCTTCCGGGCTTCCTCCAGAGAGATCTCCAGCGCCGGATCCTCCGCATACTCCACTACCGTACGATCCGCATAAACACTGAAATCACATGTTTCCGAATCAATGGTCACATGTACATTGTCCGCTTTACCAAAATGGTTTTTGCACGCCTGGATCAGGGACTGCTCAATAGCCCCCAGCATGGTATCCTTGCTGATGCTTTTTTCTTTTTCCAGGATATCCAATGCCTCCATTAATTCTCTGTTCATTTTTCTCTTTTCCTCCTGCTATGTTTCACTCTTTAGAATCTGTATCTGTTCTGTACGGCTGTTAAAGCTCAATATAAAGGCGGATCAGTGCAATATCCTTTTTATCAAAGGTGCGCGCTGTGCCTTCCTCATCAATTGTCACACTGTTACTATCATATGCGGTCAGAACCCCGCAAAATTCTTTTTGTTTTTCCAACGGTCGGTAGGTGCGGATCTCAACAGCCTTCCCCACACTGCGGGCAAAATCTCTGTCTTTTTTCAGCGGCCTGTCCAGCCCCGGTGAACTGATCTCCATAATATAGCTGTCTTCGATAAAATCCTCTTCATCCAGGCGGTCGCTGAATTCTCTGCTCACTGTCTCACAATCATTTACAGTAATGCCGCCGGGCTTATCAATGTAGCCCCGAAGATACCAGTTTCCCGCTTCCTTCACATATTCCACATCCACCAGTTCAAAGCCTGAAGCCTCCACAATCGGAGCCAGCAGCGCCTCTGCTTTCCTCTCATATTCTTCTCTCCTGCTCACGTCTCCCGCCTTTCTTTCTCTGCTGACGG
Source organism: uncultured Blautia sp. (assembly GCA_964528895.1). Lineage (GTDB taxonomy): Bacteria > Bacillota > Clostridia > Lachnospirales > Lachnospiraceae > Blautia_A. The sequence continues at coordinate 33,398 of CAZGTY010000020.1, forward strand.
ACAGAACATTCCTGTCTGTCCATTACATGTAAAAGAGTGGACCGCCAAGTCCACTCTCATGTTGTCCACTATCAACTTGTCTCTATTCTAACACTGCGGTACTGGAAAATCAAGGCTTTTTTTCTTAGATTCAAAGACGGGGCTTCATTCCCTTCGTATCCCGTTTTGCCAGCTTTACTTTATTTAAAGAATACTCTTTTTCATGGAGGGTGATCTTATACTCCCGGCGTCCTTCAAGGAGATATGCATGCTCCAGGCAGTCCCCTTCTCCAAGCTTCATTCCCCGCACGCCTGCGGCGGTTTTCTTCTGTTTCGGAACCTCATTTTTCGGGAATCGCAGGAAGTACCCTCCGCTGCTCTGAAGCGCCACCTGCTCCATCTCATCGGAGGCGCCGATAAAGATCAGACTGTCGTCCTCGCCCAGCCTGGTGGATGCAATAGTTCTCTTGGCTGCATTAAATTCCGCGCCCTCCACCAGCTTACAGAAGCCCTTTCTGGTAACAAACATCAATACGGAGCTGTTCACCTGCGCCATGGGAGCCACATAGAGCATTATTTCCGCAGTGCAGTCATAATTGCTCAGGTTATCCGCAGGCGTCCCCTTATCACGGAAACGTACCAGCGGAATATCCGCCGCTTTTACTGTATGCATCTTCCCATTTTGCGTAAAAATGCAGATTTTATCCGTATTCATACAGGTAAACACATATTTATAGTCCGCATGTGCGGCCTCTTTATTCCGCTCATAGGCAGAACGGTCGATCAGCTTCATATAACCGAAGCGATCCATAAGGAAGCAGACCTCCATCTCCTCCATTTTCTTTTCCTCGTAAACTGCCTCCTCCGCGTTTTCGATGGCTGTACGCCGCTTTGTGCCATATTCCTTTTTAATGTCGTCCAGCTCTTTTATGATCACCTGGGACATGGATTCATAATTATCCAGGATATCCTGGTAGGAAGCGATGTTTTTCATCGTCGTTTCATACTCCGCCTGAAGGGCCTGTATTTCCAGACCGATCAGCTTATAAAGCCGCATCTCCAGAATCGCCGCAGCCTGGTTTTCCGTAAAATGCAGCGACTTTGCCGCCCTTTCGCTGGCGCCGGATTTAAATCTGATTCCCTCGGTCGCTCCCTCCACCAGGCATTTTTTTACCTGATCACGGTTCTTGCTTCCCCTGAGTATCTCTATGATCAGATCGATCACATCGCATGCTTTGATCAGCCCCTCCTGGATCTCCTTTTTCTCAAGTTCCCTGCTTAGCAGCGTGCTATATTTTCTGGTGGAAACCTCAAAAAGGAAATCCACATGGTACTCGATGATCTGCTTCAGACTTAAGGTTTCCGGCCTTCCGTCCGCCACTGCCAGCATGTTCACACCAAAGGTATCCTCCAGCCGGGTCTTTTTATAGAGCATATTTGTAAGGTTTTCAATATCCGTATCTTTCCTGAGCTCCAGCACAATGCGGATGCCCTCTTTTGATGACTGGTTGGAAATATCCACAATGTCCGTAGTCTTTTTCGTCTCCACCAAAGAAGCCACATCGTTCAGGAACTTTCCGATGTTTGCGCCCAGCATGGTATATGGGATCTCCGTGATGACCAGCTGCTGCCGGCCGCCCCTGAGCTTTTCCACCTCCACCCTGCCCCTGAGACGGAGCTTACCGCTTCCTGTCTCGTAAATCTCTTTCAGATCGTCCTTATTTACCACCAGACCGCCCGTGGGAAAATCCGGGCCTTTAATATAGCGCATCAGCCCCTTTACACTGATTTCATTGTCCTTCAGGTAAGCTTTGACCGCATCCACCACCTCTCCCAGATTATGGGGCGGAATGCTGGTAGCCATACCCACGGCAATGCCGTCCGCGCCATTTACCAGAAGATTGGGAATGCGCACGGGCAAAACTACGGGCTCTTTTTCCGTCTCGTCGAAGTTCGGCACAAAATCTACCACATTTTTATCCAGATCACCGAGAAAGACCTCCTGGGTCAGCTTTTCCAGCCGCGCCTCCGTATAACGCATAGCAGCCGCGCCGTCGCCCTCCACGGAACCGAAGTTTCCGTGGCCGTCCACCAGAGTTTTCCCTTTTTTAAAATCCTGGGCCATCACCACAAGAGCCTCGTAGATAGAGCTGTCGCCGTGAGGATGATATTTACCCATGGTATCCCCCACGATACGCGCACATTTACGGTAGGGCCTGTCGTAGCGGATACCCAGCTCGTACATATCATAGAGAGTCCTCCTCTGCACGGGCTTCAGCCCGTCCCGCACGTCCGGCAGCGCTCTGGAAATAATAACGCTCATGGCATAATCGATATATGATTTCTGCATGACCTCTGCATAGTCGGTAACAATGATGTTTTCCTGTTTGGTGTTCATGTTTCATTCTCCTGTTTTCTGCTGCGGCGTATCCATCCTGTGTCCCGCAGAAGGGTACGGCTCAAAATATGGCTCTTCCCTGTGAATCAAACATCCAGCTCCGCATCTGTCGCATGTTCATAAATAAAGGCCTTTCTGGGCGGAACCTCGCTTCCCATTAATACGCCCGTAACGCTGGATGCCAGCCGGGCATCCTCTATCTCCACACGCTTCATTCTCCTTGTTTCCGGATTCAGCGTGGTCTCCCACAGCTGTTCCGCATCCATTTCTCCCAGACCCTTATATCTCTGGAGTGTAAAGCTGCCCGCCTTGTGGGTGCGGCGGTATTTTTCCAGCGCTTTGTCATCATAAAGGTACTCCTCCGCGCCTTTCTTCGGCATCACTTTATAGAGAGGCGGCATGGCGATATACACATGTCCTTCATAAATCAGCTCCGGCATAAAACGGTAAAATAAAGTGAGGAGCAGTGTAGAAATGTGCGCTCCGTCCACATCCGCATCTGCCATGATCACAATCTTATCATATCTCAGCTTGCTGATATCAAAATCATTTCCGTACCCTTCCGAAAAGCCGCAGCCAAAAGCATTGATCATGGTTTTGATCTCCGCGTTAGCCAGAACCTTATCAATGGTGGCCTTCTCCACATTCAGGATCTTGCCCCGGATAGGCAGGATCGCCTGATAATTGCGGTTCCTGGCCGTCTTCGCAGACCCCCCTGCGGAATCGCCCTCCACGATGAATATCTCGCACTGGGCGGGATCCTTTTTCTCACAGTTCGCCAGCTTCCCGTTGGAATCAAAGGAGTATTTCTGTTTTGTGAGAAGATTGGTCTTTGCCCTCTCCTCCGTCTTACGGATCTTCGCCGCTTTTTCCGCGCAGGACAGGATCGTTTTCAGGGTTTCCAGATTCCGGTCAAAGTACAGCACCAGCTGTTCCCCCAGAACCTTTCCTGTGGCTTTGGCCGCGTCCTGATTATCCAGCTTCGTCTTTGTCTGCCCTTCAAATCTGGGCGATGGATGCTTGATCGATACCACAGCCGTCATACCATTTCGGATGTCGGCTCCTGTGAAATTCGCGTCCTTGTCCTTCAGTACGCCGATCTCCCTGGCATAAGTATTCATTACGGCTGTAAAGGTAGTTTTAAATCCTGTGAGGTGCGTTCCGCCCTCCGCATTATAAATGTTGTTGCAGAAGCCCAGCACATTTTCCCGAAATTCATTAATGAACTGGAACGCTGCCTCCACCTGTATTCCTTCTGACTCGCCCTTCAGATAGACGGGTTCATGAAGGGCCTCCGCATTCTGGTTCAGATCCCGAATATATCCGATGATCCCCTCCGGTTCATGATACTCGATCTTCTCCACGTTCTCGCCCCGTCTGTCCTCAAATACAATAAACAGCGCGGGATTCAAATATGCCGTTTCATGCAGCCTGCTTTTTACTTCAGTGGAGGAGAATCTGGTTTTTTCAAATATCTCCGGATCCGGAAGAAAGTTTATGCAGGTTCCTGTTTCTTTTGTTCTTCCCAGCTTTGGTAAAAGTCCCTCCTCCAGCTCTATGGTCGGGATTCCTTTTTCATAATGGTCGTGATGAACGTAACCGTCGCGGCTGATTTTGATGTCCAGATATGTGGAAAGTGCATTGACCACAGAAGAACCTACCCCATGAAGTCCGCCGCTGGTCTTATATACGCTGTTATCAAATTTGCCTCCTGCATGAAGGGTGGTAAAGACCAGGCGCTCCGCAGACATGCCCTTTTCGTGCATATCCACAGGGATCCCCCGTCCGTCGTCGTTCACCGTGCAGGAGCCGTCACGCTCCAGTGTTACATATATATGATTACAGTATCCCGCCAGATGTTCATCTACAGCGTTGTCCACAATCTCAAAAATCAGATGATTCAACCCTTTCCGGGACACGCTGCCGATGTACATACCGGGCCGCTTGCGTACTGCCTCCAGCCCCTCCAGCACGGAAATACTGCCGGCATCATAGGTTTGCTTTTTTGCCATGAGTGTTACATTCTTCCTTTCTATACGACTTTGCCGCAAATATTCGCCAATTATAATACATTATTTTGTGGAGATTGGCAAGAAAAATAACAACATTTAGTATCTCCCGGGCCTGCACGTCCTGCCGGACCGCCTTTTTTATTACACAGGAACATCAGGCCGTAATTTCCTATACAATAAGAAAAGCGCAGAGCCTTTGTTCCGGCCTTACGCTTTATATATGATACAATGCCTGTATCCGTATTTTATATTATGATTCCAGGGTCATAAGCCTGTCTCCACGGAATGCTTGCATTTCAGTGGAGACAAGGCTTAACGACCCGTCCCGATATGAGCATGAAGTGGTGCGCAAGCGCCACGGGAATGCGAATATTGGGCGGATTGTGGGAGCGCGAAGCGCGGAACAATCCGGGAATCAGCTTTTGACGGGTAAATCATATTATGCTATTTTAGATTTTAATGCTTTAACATCTGTTTCAAGCTTTTCCACCCGTTCCAGCAAATAATTAACCTTAATTTCATACGCAAGATTTTTATCAGCTACGGGGATGGCCTGATTCAGCTTCTTTGTAAGCTCAACAAAGTTTTCAGCCAATAACTGGATGTTTTTATCAGTGGCATTTTCAATATGTAATCTTGTGTCAGTTAATTTACGATCAATGTCTTTTATATCCGTTTCCATGATCTGCATATCTGATTTCATA
>CAZGTY010000021.1:0-38298 GCA_964528895.1 uncultured Blautia sp.
TTTCGTAGAGTAGGACACTCTACGACTTTTTTTGAACAGGAGTGTGCTTCGTCCCCGTACCGCATTTCCGGTATTCTAAATCTTCCTTCCCGGATCGCTGCCAATTAATGTTTAGCCGGACGGATCGCTCTTTCGGAAGGTATCTGTCCGGATCCACCGGCCGTCCGTGGTGATCGTCACCGCGCCGCTCTCCATCGTATAAAAGAGCCTGCAGCCGACTGCTTCCAGCCGCTGTATGGCTTCCTGAGAGGGATGCCCGTAATTATTCGTATCCGAGCAGGAGATCACCCCAAGCTCCGGCTTTACTTTTTCCAGAAATTCCTCCGTGGAGGAATAGCGGGAGCCATGGTGGGCCACCTTCAGAAAGTCTACATCGTCAACCCTGTCGATAAGCTTTCTTTCTCCCTCCTCCCCGATATCACCGGTAAAGAGTCCCTGAAATTCTCCGTATTCTACCTGCACTACCATGCTGTCCTCATTGGCGTCCTCCCCGGACGCGCCATTTTCCGGCGCCATTATTTCCATTCTCACCCCTCCGGACATGATAGCATCTCCCATGCCGACCGCGTAAATCTTTATACCGGACGCCTCCGCAAGTCCGGTAAGCTCCCGGTAAACCTCCGGCGGTTCCTCCCACCGCGGCAGAACCAGCATACCCACACGGACAGACGTAAGGTTTTCAGCGATCAGCTCAAGCAGCTCCTGAATTCCGTTGATATGATCCCCGTCCGTATGGGACACGAGAATAGCATCCAGATAATCGATTCCCTGGTTTTTCAGACATGGAAGCAGCCGGTACTGCCCCACGCCGCTCTCATTACTGCTCCCGCAGTCTATGAGAAAATGGCCGCCTTCCGGTGTCTCCAGCAGGATTCCGTCTCCCTGGCCCACATCCATGCAGATAATTTTCAGATACCTGTGCGGATGATAAGTCAGGACAAAAACAGCCGCGAGCAATACCGCCGCCGTCAAAAGCCCCCAACCTCTTTCCTTTAAACCCGGATTTTCCCTTTTTCTCTTCCCGGCCGGCCTGCCCTGCCGGACTTTTATCACTATCAAAAGCAGGAGCAGCATCCCATAATAACCAATGATCTGTCCCGGCCCTGGGGCTCCGGGGATCCATGTACAAAAAGGGAGCTTTCTTGCAAAGCTGCAAAGAAGTTCATAAATAAACAATATGAATCGCCCCGGCAGGATCGCAAGCCTTGCAAGAGGGATATTAAAAACTCCCGCAAGCATACCAAAAAGTCCGCTCCCCAGGGCCGCTCCCGCCGTGGGGAGCACCAGTAAATTCAGGAACACACCCGCCACGGAAACCTCGCCGTAGAAGTTCAGGACTACCGGCAGTGTGGCAAACCAGACCGCCGCAGAGGAAAGCAGACTCTTCAGAATTTTTTTCTCCGCACCAAAAATAGCGCAAAATATCGGCGCCAGTACATTGATGCCCAGCACTGCGCTGAAGGACAGCAGGAAGCTGCTGTCTGCCAGATATGCCGGGGAATTCAGAAGAAGAAGGATGGCCGACAGCGACAGCGCCGTAAGAGAATCATAGCTTCTTCCCGAAATCCTGGCGCCTATGGTCAAAAGCATCATCGCCACCGCCCGCATGGTTGATATGCCCGCTCCTGTCATTGCCCCATACTGCAGCATCAGGATCAGCGTCAGGATTCCTCCGGGGGCGATTCCGCACCCCAATCTTATCAGGAGCTCATAAAAACCCATCCCTATTATGGAAATGTGCAGGCCTGAAATGGCCAGAATATGTATGATCCCCGCCATCTGATAGCTTATTTTTCTCTCCTGGCTGAGGTCCGACCTGTCCCCCAGGAGCATGGCCTCAAATACGCCCGCATCTGTTCCTGCCGTCTCCCGTAAAACCTCTGTCAGACTTTCCCTCGCCTCGATCAGGGTCTGCCCATAGCCGGAAAAATCCTCTGACTGCCGTTCAATACGGGCCTTTTTCATAATATAATAAATATGCTGTCCGGCATAATACTGCCGGCTGTCAAACTCCCCCGGATTTCCCGGTTCCTCCACCCTTTCCAGTTTTCCGGACACAACAAGGGAAGCCCCGGAAGGGACCGGTTTTTTTTCCTCTAAAAATACTTTTACATTTGCAATGGAAAATTTTTCAGAATTGTAAATCAGATATGCATCTTTCAGATAAACTGACTGTGAAAATTCCGTCTCGCTGCTTTTTTCCGCCACTCCCGCGATCAGGGAATCCGGATGCGACTGAATAAAGCTCTCCAGAGCGGGATCCGGCGGATTTCCCCTGATAAAGGGAAAACCTGCCAGATCCGCCGCCGAAAGCATCAGTATCAGGAGCAGACAGGCAAGACAAACCGGACGTCTGCCCATAGTCATTCCTCACTTTCAGCTCTCCGGCTCCTCAGCCGGAAGAATCAGGTCTTCATTTTTTTCATAAAATTTGTAAAGGGCCATCGTATCACGGAAATTGCCGTCCGTATTTCCTTCGACGGAAATCTCGACCTTTTCGGCGTCGCAGGCATCCACTAAGGAATTCACAATGGAATAAACCGGAATCTCCTCCGCGACCTCCAATGCATAAATCTGGAAGTTGCGGTCCATATTTACATAGCACACATTATCCGATGTAGTGACGCTGAGAGCCATGGCATTCCCGGGAATCGTCGGATAATTGCCCTTCACCATCGGGCCTTTGGCCAGTTGTTCCAGGACCACACGCTCTTTTGTCAGGCTGCGCTTATAATATACGTTCCGTTTTTCCTCCACCAGATACTGCCCGCTCTTATCAGTAAAATACAGAGTAAAGGTATCATAACGGTAGGCGTCCATATCCTCATCCGAATATTCTACAAAGGTATCCTCCGTCATATCTCCTACAGGCTGGTTTTTGGAATCCAAAAGCTCCTCCCCGTTCACCGTAAAACGAATGATCTCAATTTCGGGTATCTGCAGAAATGTCTTTACCATACCCGCGCGCACCAGCACTTCCCTGGCGCGGTTCATATCGTTATATTTCCCATTAAAATCGATCACAAGAATGTTGCTCTGCAGATCATAGGAATTGATCGAAACATCATCCGGCAGAAGATTAATGTCCTCGCCCTCTTTTGCCTTTTTGCCCAGACGCTGCATCAGATCCTTTACCATATAGGAGGTATCCTCCTCCGCCGGCGTATAGGATTCCCTGCACAGTTCTGTCTCATCAGAATTCAGATAATAAAAATAATAGCCGCTCTCTTCTTCTGCCTGACTTGTATCCTCCGTCTCGATCCTGCACCCGGATAAAGAAACACAGGCCGCAATGAGAGCCAGCATCGCGCATATATACTTTTTCAACCGGCACCTCCTACGGAATATATGACAGGGGAATCCGGACAGAGAATGTGCTGCCCTCGCCCTCCTTGCTGAACACAGTGATCGCTCCATGATGCAGGGCGATCGTACTTCTGGTGATGGCCAGGCCGAGGCCCGTCCCGCTGATTTCTTTTGAATGGGATTTATCCACACGATAGAACCTCTCAAAAATTCTGTCGATAGAATCCTGGGGTATACCCATGCCGGAATCAGCCACGGTTACGTAAAAATACTGATGATCCGCATCCAGGGACACTCTCACCCACCCGTCTTCCACATTATATTTGATGCCATTTTCAACCAGATTACTGATAGCCGACGTAAATTTCACATCGTCCACATCCGCTTCCACCGGGCGGAAGCTGTCCAGGATCAGATTGATATTTCTTTTGTCCGCAATGGGACGCAGACGCTTCAGAATATTTTCCAGAAGCTGGTTGATGTCCATATGCTGTATATTCATATCCACAGCCTTATTATCCATTTTCACCAGAGTAAGAAGGTTTGTGATGATTTCATTTTCCCGATCGATCTCCGCTGTAATATCTCGCAGAAATTCCTGGTAAAGCTCCTCGGGCACACCCTCCTGTCCCACCAGGGAATCCGCCAGGACCTTCATGGAGGTCATAGGCGTTTTCAGCTCATGGGACACATTTGAAACAAATTCCTGCCGCGACTCGTCCAGAACCTTCATCCGGGACACCATTTTATTAAACGCGTCCGTGATCAGTCTCGTCTCCGTGTAATCAGAAACGGAAATTTCTTCATTCTGGTATCCGTCCGTAAGATCCTCGATGGATTTGGTGACAGCAGCGAAGGGCTTCACCAGAATTGTAGACATAATAAAGGCCAGAATCAGCACCAGTGTTACAACGATGCTCAAAATGATGATGGCATTCTGTTCCAGCTCCGAAAGGGTGGCCGTGATCTCACTGCAGGAAACCATGATCAGCATAGCTCCCTGTATCAGCTGTACATCCGGGCTTTTAACCGGCACCGCAAGCTCCAGAAGCTGATTTTTACGGGTGTATCCCGAAGTGGTATCTCCCTTAAAGCAGCGGATAACCTGGGGTGATATAAGTGTTTTTCCCTCCTCCACGCCATAGGTATCCTTCACCACCCGAAAGTCCCTGTCTACCACCAGAATTCTTCCGCCATAGATATTAGACAATAACTCCAGCCTGCTGTTTACAGCGGTTGAGCCGGAGTCATTGAGATAATTCTCTTTAATTAACAGGTGGCACAGAATGTCGCACTGATTGCGGATATTGCTCACATGGATGGAAACCGCCCTGTCCTCATAATTTCGGACGACCATACATGCAGTAACAACGCTCGGCACGATTCCCAGAATGATCAGGATGATCAGGATACGAAAACGCAGACTTTTAAAATAGTTGGTTTTCTTCTTCATAAACTATACCTGGAAATAATATCCTACGCCCCATTTTGTGTGGACATACTTCGGTTCGCTGGGATTCGCCTCGATTTTTTCGCGAAGTCTCCGGATATGTACGTCCACGGTACGGACATCGCCCGGATACTCATAGCCCCACACAATATTCAGAAGATTTTCGCGGCTGTAAACCTTGTTCGGATTAAATACCAGAAGCTCCAGTACGTCGAATTCCTTGGCTGTAAGATTGATCTCCCTTCCGGAGATAAACACCCGGCGGCCCTCACAGTCCATCTTCAGATCTCCGGCCTCGATCGTCTTGGCCTTTTCCTTCTCAGACTGATCCGCCCCGGCTCTGCGCATGATCGCCTTAATACGGGCCTTGACCTCCAGAATGTTAAAGGGCTTCGTAATGTAGTCGTCCGCCCCATATTCCAGGCCCAGGATCTTATCCATATCCTCGCCCTTGGCAGTAAGCATAACGATGGGGACGTTGGAAAATTCCCGTATCTGCTGGCAGACCTCAAGGCCGTCCATCTTCGGAAGCATCAGATCAAGAAGAATAATGTCATACTTTTTTTCTTTTGCCTTTTCCACCGCTTCCTCTCCGTCGTAAGCGCAGTCCACTTCCATGCCGTCCTGCTCCAGGCTGAAACGAATTCCCTTTACGATCAGCTTCTCGTCATCCACTACCAATACTTTCTTACTCATTAATTTTCTCCTTATTTTACAACTATGTATTCCTTTATCTTGTTAAAAATGCCTTCTTTAATGCCCGGCACCTTCATAATATCCTCGATGGCGCTGAAGCCGCCGTTAGCCTCCCGGTAAGCAATGATGTCCCTCGCCCGGGACTGTCCGATACCATTAAGTGCAGTCAATTCTGTCTCATCAGCCGTATTCAGATTTACCTGTAAAACACCTCCCGCTGAATCCGCAGCCGTCTCCTCCGTCCCTGCGGAAAGCTGTTTCTCCTCCGCTTCTTCTCTGGTCGGCACATATATCTGCTGTCCGTCGCTGAGATTCCGGGCCCGGTTTACACACTCTTCCGCCGCGTCTGCGGAAAAGCCGCCTGCCGCATCGATCGCCTGAAACACGCGGCTGTCCGCCTTCAGGCTGTACACACCCGGATTTTCCACTGCTCCGCATACATCCACATAAATCTCCGCCGGGACAGGAGATGGTGAAGGAGATGTCGGAGCCTCCGTCAGCAAAAGCGCTTCCGCAGCCTCTGTCCCGGGGGCTTCCTCTTCCTCTATAAAGACAGATGACTTCTGCCTGCTGCAGCCTGCCAGCATCAGACAGAGCAAAAATAATTCTGCTGTGTGAAGCCATTCTCTCAGGATAATGCATTCTGGTTGTTTCATTTATGGGCTCACTCCTTTATCGCTTTTTGGCGATAAGCATCCCATTCTCATACATAACCATGTCTACATTTTAACGAATTATTGAAATTTTGACAATAGAAATCTTTATTTTTGCCACTTAAATATTACGATTCCGATAATTGCGGCCGCCACGCCGATAAGGCGGCGCCATTGAAAGGGCTGGCGGTCCATACCGAAAAGTCCGAACAATTCTATAAGATATGCCACCGCTACCTGCGCCACCACGATCAGCATCGCGGCCCGGGCCGGCCCCAGGGCATCCATGCTCCGGATAACGGTAATGGTGATAAAGGCGCCGATCACGCCCCCAAGAAGTGTGTATTTATGCTCCACCTGCCACAGTGCGCTCACCGGCTCTCTGCCTGTAAAAAGCCAGGCGATCACACACACCATAAACGCGGTAAGCTGAACCCAGCCTGTAGAAACCCACAGGCTTGTCTGTTTTGTCAGATCCGTATTAAAGACGCCCTGAATACTCATCAGGGCGCCCGATAATAAAGCGATCAAAATACCCCACATATATAATTCCTCCATCCGATATGATCATATCATTAGGATACGCAGAATCATTCGGATTTATCCGGAGGACCGCAGGGCGATCATATGAAATTTTATAATTTATTTATGTCTGAAATGATATATCAGAAGCAGGATAATCGCTAATATTCCGATCCCGCCGATCCACAAAAGAGGATTGTATACCGGAAAACCTGCCGCCGCATCTGAGGACGCCTCCTCTGTCTCCGGCGCATCCGTGGCAGCGGCTGCCGACTTATTCGTAGCTGTGGTCTCCGGGGTCGGGGTCTCAGCAGCTTCCGTCGTCGGTGTGACCGTAGGCTCTGCCGTTGCCGTCGGCTCCGGCGTTGGCGTGGACGTAGACGTTGGCTCCGGCGTTGGCGTGGACGTTGCTGTCGGCTCCGGCGTCGGTGTAGACGTTGCCGTCGGCTCCGGTGTCGGTGTTGACGTTGCTGTCGGTTTCGGCGTCGGTGTGGACGTTGCTGTCGGTTTCGGCGTCGGCGTGGACGTTGCCGTCGGTTTCGGCGTCGGCGTGGACGTTGCCGTCGGTTTCGGCGTCGGCGTTGCCGTCGGTTTCGGTGTTGGCGTGGACGTTGCCGTCGGCTTCGGGGTAGGTGTGGCCGTCGGCTTCGGCGTCGGCGTGGATGTCAGGTTTGCTGCCGGAACTGCCGCAGACATCGTTCCTGATTCCAGAGCTGCAGCTGCAGGCTCCGCTTCTGATTCCAGAGCTGCGGCTGCGGGCTCCGCCGCCTTCACCTTATCCTCCCACTCCTCTGTCACGGTCAGGTCGATCCAGCCCTCCGCGCCTCCGTATGAGGTATATCCCCAGCTGCCGCCGTTATCGCTCAGATTCGCCTCTTCCATGATCTGAAGCTGTGTTCCGTCGGGAATCTCGCCCACTCCGCTGACCGCGCCGTACTTTTTACCCGGTCCATTGTAGAGATAGACCTCTCTTCCCTCTCCGTCAACTGTCACCTGATAATCCGCATTATAATCCACATTCTCGCTGCCTGCCAGATACAGCTCGGACTCAATGGCCTCTGTCCTGGTAGCCGGTCTGCAGTCATCCAGCGGAACATAACCATACATATTATGATATTGCGTATAACCCCATACGCGGCCCTCGTCCTGATACTCGCCCTCAATATGCAGCGCCGTTCCATTGGGGATCATCTGACTGTTCAGCTTCTGTGCCTCCAGATTCGGTTCCGGATAAATGTCAATGCCTCCATCCGGCGATTCTACGATCATATAATAATCAGTCGCGTAATCCGGTGACACACCGGGCATGTCCGCCCATACGCTGACCGTCATAAAAATGCTGAGCAGCACAGCCAGAATCATCTTCCCTGTCGTTTTCATATTATCCCCTTCATTTTCCCACTATATAAAGCATCCGTATTACTTAACCCATTCTACCACAGAAAGCTTCAAATGATAAGCCCTAATTTGACAAATTTTGTCGCAAAAATTCGGCCTTTTGTTGGAACAAATCATAGCCGTCGATCCCCGGCATCATGACATACGGCAGCGCCATATCAGAATTTCCGCCGTGAAATGACAGATTCCCCCGGAAGTATCCGGAGGAATCCGCCCTGTTGCATATGTAATAAATTATTTGTAAAGAGGTCCGTAGTTTTTGCAGGCTCTGAAGTCAGCGCCTTCTTTTTCCATACCGAATGCATTCCATGCCGCCGGGCGGAAGATCTTCTCCTCCGGAACGTTGTGCATGCAAACCGGAATTCTCAGCATAGAGCACATGGTGATCAGGTCAGCGCCGATGTGACCGTAGGAGATTGCGCCGTGGTTAGCGCCCCAGTTATTCATTACATCGTAAGCAGTCTTGAAAGCGCCCTCTTTGCCGTCGCATCTCGGTGCGAACCAGGTACACGGCCATGTATAGTCCGTACGTTTCCAGAGTTTATCGGAAACCTCCTCGGGAAGAGCTACTGTCCAGCCCTCTGCGATCTGCAGAACCGGGCCGAGGCCTTTCACAAGGTTCAGTCGGATCATGGTCGCGGGCATCTGAGCCTTTGTCTCAAATCTGGAGGAAAAACCGCCGCCGCGGAAATATCCGAGGTCAGCATAATTCCATGTAGTGTCAGCCATGATTGCTTTCTGATCTTCCTCTGTCACTTCATACCATGGCTTCATAACGCCATTTCCGTCCGCGTCCTTCGCTGCGGCGTTGGCGTCCAGACAGCACGCGCCGGAATTGATCAGGTGGATAAAGCCGCCGTTTTCCTTCGCAACGCCCTCAAGATCATAGCCGGTAGCTTTCTTAACAGCCTCCGGGCTCCAGTATGTACGAACATCCGCAAACATCTGGGCGCGGTTTGTCAGAAGCTTCATAAACAGCATTCCCAGGCCGTTCAGTACGTCGTTCTCCGTAGCAAGTACATATGGCTCTCTCGCGCCGTTCCAGTCAAAGGAGGTATTCAGCATGGCCTCCGGGAAGTCGCAGTTCGGATAGAAATCCGTCCACTGTCTCTGACCCTGGAAGCCCGCAGCGATAGCATTATGTCCGACCTTCTCTTCCTCACAGCCTTCCGGAAGGTTCTCATTTCCGTTCATCAGGTCTTTGATGATGCACATCATCTTAACAACGAATTCCCAGTCGGAATCCTTCTGCTCGCGGCTCTTCTGCAGCTCCTCCGGATTCTTGTCAAAGCCTTCCTTACAGTATTCCTTCGCCCATGCAAGCGCTTTCTCATACTCAGCCTTGTCATAGATACCCTCTGTCATACGGCGGATGATCTCCACCTCGTCAACAGATTCTACACGCATGCCAAGATAGGACTCGATGAAGTCAGGATCGATGATAGATCCCCCGATACCCATGGTAACGGAACCGATCTGCAGATAGGATTTCCCTCTCATGGAAGCCGCCGCTACTGCCGCGCGTCCGAATCTTAACAGCTTTTCCTGAACATCAGCCGGGATGGAGGTATCATCTGCTTCGCAGACGTCATGTCCATAAATACCGAATGCCGGAAGTCCCTTCTGTGCATGTGTAGCCAGAACGGATGCAAGGTAAACGGCGCCAGGCCTCTCTGTTCCGTTAAAGCCCCATACAGCCTTGATGGTGTTCGGATCCATATCCATGGTCTCTGCGCCGTAACACCAGCACGGAGTAACCGTCAATGTAATGTCAACGCCTTCTTTTTTAAATTTTGCTTCGCATGCCGCAGCCTCCGCGACACGTCCGATCGTAGTATCAGCGATTACGACCTTAACCGGTTCGCCGTTGCTGTATTTGATATTATCCTCAAATAATCTGGCGGCGGACTTTGCCATGTTCATGGTCTGCTCTTCCAGGGATTCACGAACCTTCAGAACTCCACGGCGTCCGTCGATGGTAGGTCTGATACCGATTACCGGGTATTCGCCAATTAATCTGCTCTTTGCCATAATTTTGATACCTCCGTTAAAATAATTTATAATCCGGACACGCCCTGTGTCCTTATGATATGTCAATTATACCCTTGTCCGCAGAGGATTACTTGTGTTATAATGGCAAAAAATAGTACAATATTCACTTTTCCGGTTTTAATTATAAATTTTCTATAAATTATTGAAGGAGGGAGCCGTTTGCACGATTTAGACAGAAACGAGAACCGGCCAAGAGGCACCTATGAATTTCCTTTCGAATTTCATCATGTAACGCCAAGCCATCCCCAGTACCTGATGTCCTATCACTGGCATGTGGAATATGAGATCATCCGGATCCTCCAGGGCTGCCTTACCGTCACTTTGGACGAAAAAAGCTTCACTGCCGGGGCCGGTGATGTCATTTTTGTCCATAGCGGCATCCTCCATTCGGGGATACCAAAGGACTGCGTGTACCAGTGTATCGTCTTTGACGGAAATTTCTTTTTGAAGCACAGCACCGTCTGCTCCGGCTATATGCAGAAAATCATTCATCAGGATATCATGATTTACCACCATTTCACCGGAAAATATAAAGAAGTGATCCGGATCGCAAACGACGTTTTCGATTCCATGTGGCAGAAAAAACCCGGATATGAAATGGTTGTAATTGGACAATTTTACCACTTTTTTGGTCTGGTATTTAGTAATCATTACTATCTGGACGGAACTGCCATGACGCGCCAGGATTATAAACGTATTCTGCAGCTGAAACAGGTGCTGGAGTTTATTGAGAACAATTATACCTCCCGCCTCACTCTGCGGCAGCTCTCCGCGTCCGTATCCATGTCGCCGAAATATTTCTGCCGTTTTTTTTCAGAGATGACACATCAGACCCCCATGGACTATCTGAACCGCCAGCGAATCGAAAAGGCCTGCTACCAGCTGGCCACCACGGATGACTCCATCACGGAAATCGCCTATGACAGCGGCTTTAATGACCTGAGCTATTTTATACGGACCTTTAAAAAATATAAGGGGATCACTCCGGGGAGATATAAGAGGATTTAATCCGCAGCGCGGTTCAATTCCCGATCAGTTTTCTCCGGACAAAAGCAGGCAGCGCCCGCACAATCCTGCGGTACACTGCCTGCTTTTCCTTTTCACGTTTTATGATTTATTCCGCCAGAATCTCATCCAGCCATCCATATGCTTCCTGCACATCGTAATCCCCTTTATGCGGAAACAGCCATGCAAACTCAAAGCTGGAATTCTCTATGTCCGCATTATTGGTAATGCTGTAGCGCAGAATCGTCTCAAGGGCAAAGGAGGAATCGCGGTCGTTCATGCCGTACCGTACATACCAGTTCGGAGCTTTTTCGCCTGCCGAATCGCCGCCCTCCTTATCATTCAGATAGGCAACCGCATTGGTCATCCGCATCTGCAGGGCAAGGGCCTCTCCTTCCTCCGTCTCCATAAATTCCTCCCAGGTAAGGCCCGTATCATCCAGACCGCAGCCATTCCCCTGTACGCTGTCATTATCCCAGGAATATTCCTCAAAAGCGCAGTATTCCATATCCTTTGTACCGAAAAGGGAGTCTTCGCTTGTATTTGCCCATTCCAGTCCCTTGTTGCTGAATGCGCATACGACCTTAAGCTGCGTATTGGAAGCAACGTAATTCAAATGTTTGTCAATATCATAGGTAAAGGTTCCATCCTCGTTGAATACGACCCAATCCAGATCTCCGACCATTTCATTTCCGTTGACCGGATTTACCGCCATATCCGCCTGCATCTGTGAAATACCGATCTCCTCAATGGATTCCTGGATTTCCGTTTCCATCAGCTCTGTGATAGCATCCTTCAGATTATCTGACGTGAGAGGGGTCCCATCGTCCAGCAGCAGGCCGAGGCTGTCCACATATTCGGCATATTTCTCCGCAAGGAACTCCGATACTTCCTCATTTACACGGCCTTCCTCCTCGCTGTACAGGATGCGGGAATCCTTTTCGGAGTCTGTATTAAAATCAACGCCCTCCAGTTCCTTACGGACGTCCTTATATGTCCACTCATACGCCGCGTCCGCATTTGGCAGATCCGTAATCGGGCAATAGGCGATCACGCCAAAAACGCCGTCATCTATGGTAGATATATACGTACCATCCTCCTGCTGCTCGATTCCCGCTGCCCCAACCTCATACAGAGATTCAAAGTAATCCGAGCTGTTTCCGCTTGCCGCGATCACTGCGGACAGAGCGCCGCCGCCGGACGTTCCTGTAATGACGATTCTGTCCAGGTCACCTGCCGGAAGGGTTTCCCCGTTATTGCGCAGATAGCGGATCACCGCCTTTGTATCTGTGATCGTGGCAGGAGAATGACCGTCGTACACTCCGTCTACGGCTTCATTATTCCGGGAACGGCATCCATAGCTTACAAGGACAAAGTTCCTGGATAAAATTGCGCCTACCTTGTCGGTGTCACTGTCGCTCACATACTCTGCCAGCTCCTCCGGATCATCGTCCGCGACCTTCACTCTGCTGGAAAAGCTGTTTGCCTGCCATCCCGAATTATTTACACTGAGGATAATGGGGGAATCCGCAGTAGCCCCTTCCGGAATATAAATGCTGATCCGCTGATCGCTGATGGATGGATCCGGGATATAAAAATCCTCATATTCCGTAACCTTTACCTCCTGGCCGTCCACCTTCACGGTCAGCTCTCTGGTCAGAGCATCGCTCATATCCAGATTTCCTGAAGGAGGCAGTACCTCCTCATCCGGTTCCTCTGCCCGGGCTGTCAAAGCTCCTCCCATCAGGGTACCCATCGTCATGGATGCGGTCAGAATTGCCAATAACCATTTTTTCTTCATGATTCCTCTCCCTTCTGAAATATACCATTTACTGAATGCTTTTTACCTCTGTTCCCATTTTATACATAGTTTTTTCTCGCAACAATGCAGGATTCTTGCAAAATTGTACTATTTGTTGAACCTTTTGCGAACATATGGTAAACTACATACAGAATACCAAAGATATGACGGCAGGAAGTACGAAACCATTCATCCGGCTTCCTCTGCCCCTCCACAGACACATAATCCCATATAAAGAAAGGCGGTGAATCCATGAAGCCTGCAGCCCTGAACAACGAAGAACAGATTTTAAAATATATTTATGAACATCATATTACCCTCGATAATTTTCAGGAGCATAAATTGTTCCTTCGCTCTTTTTTCGCCGATGAGGAAAGCTATCTTACCTTCATCGATTCCTATTTTACAAAATTCAGTTCCATTACCGCCGGGGAATTCCTGCGTGAAAGCCAGCACATCGATGCCTTTCCGCACCCAAGGTTTATACAGCAGGAATCCCACTTTCATGATTTTATTGAGATCAAATATCAAATGCACGGAACTGGAACGATCACAATCGGGAAGGAGACTATTTTCCTCCGTGAATCCGACCTGTGTTTTATTGCGCCGTTTGTGGATCACTGCAGTGAAATCTTCGACCAGGATTCTTACATGATCAATCTGGTAGTCATACCGCAGTATATTTCACAGCTCTTTCCCAGGATTCTGCAGTATCCTAATTTTATTGAAGAGTTTTTATGCGGCCGTCACAGGGATGGCGAGCCTTATGCTTTTATGCATTTGCATACGGATTTTGACCATGAAATTGAAAGCCTTACTTCCTACATTTTTCATTATTACAGAGAAAATGAGTGCTTTACTCCTATCGGGGATTTAAATGCGGAGGCTGCCCTGGAAAAGATTTTTCTTCTTTTGCTGCAAAAACACGCGGAGCAGTCCTGCTTTCCCTTGAATCATACGAAGCAGAATCAGCAGATCACACAGATGCTCGATTATATTCAGCAGCATCTGAATTCTGTTACCTTTCCCGACGTTGCGCAGCACTTTCATTACAGCCAGTCCTACACCAGCCGTTTTATCAAGAAATATACCGGCCAGAGCTTTACAGCTATTTTAAAGGTTCTTCGCCTGAAAAAAGCCGCTGAGCTTTTAACCTCCTCCAGGCTTTCCGTCGACCAGATCGAACAGCAGGTCGGTTATTCCGGAAAAACCAACTTTTACAATAGCTTCCGGAAATATTTCGGCGCAACCCCCGCCGAATACCGTAAAAACACACTCCAATAATTTCCGCCCTCCCGCCCCGCCCGGCGCCGCTGGCAGCTGGTCTTTGATTTTTGTATTTCAAAAGCAGTCTCTGATATTTTCAACGCAAACCCGTTGATTTTTTTGTTTTTGCTGCGCCGCCTATGGATCGCTGTCTTTGCAAACTCGCCCTGCCGCAGTCAGGAAGTAAAGGCAGCCTTCAGGCGGGCCTCGTGGAGAATCTGTTACAGGCACCCAGAACAGGCGGACAGTGATGAACTGCGGTCCGTCCAATGTCTGAGCGAAGCGAGTTTTGGTAAGGACCGCAGAAATCAAACATCACTGTCTCTGTTCTGATGGTGCCTGTTAAGATTCGGAACGGCCGCCAGAAGGCTGCCTTTACTTACCTGACGCACGCAGGCGCTCAGACAGTGCACGACAGCGATCGCTAAGCGCAGTAAAAACGGCAAAAATCTGCCAGGGGTTTTGCTTATGAAAACAATCAGAGGCTGCTTTGAAATTGCGGAGTCTCTGCCAGCTGCCAGCGGCGCCGGGCGGGGCAAATCATACAGGCTTTCACCTTGTCTACGACCATTCGGTCAAATTCACCATTATATTTTTCATTGTTTATCCCATATTGACACACGTGTTTATACGTGTTATCCTATAAAGGAGGAAAATGAAAACATCAGAATTAATAAAACTATTAAAACAAAATGGGTGTTATTTTATAGAACATGGAAAAGAGCATGATAAATGGTATTGTCAAAGAACCGGAAAAAACATACGTATTCCACGTCATGGAGCAAAAGAAATTCCAACCGGTACATTAAATAGAATACTAAAGGATGCAGGTATAAAATAACCATATGTTCTGAATATAACGCAGGAGGTAATCATGACTAAGTATATTTATCCGGCAATTTTTACGCCTGAAGAAAATGGAAGCTATTCCGTATATTTCCCCGATTTGGAAGGGTGCTATACCTGTGGAGATGATTTGAAGGACAGTATCTTTATGGCAAAAGACGTTCTGGCGGCAGTGCTCTACGATTATGAGCGGCAAAATCGGAAAATTCCCATTCCCTCTCGCATTCAGGATATTTCTGTTCAGGAAGGCGAATTCGTCAACTATGTTACCTGTGATACATTATGGTATCGAAAAAGGCATAACCATAAAGCAGTCAAAAAAACTCTCACCATTCCTGAGTGGCTCAATGAGCTGGCCGTCAGCCAGGGCATTAATTTCTCTCAGGTGCTTCAGGAGGCCCTCATTGAAAAAGTGGGCATGAAAAACTAAAAGGGAGCTTTTTGTGCCATTTCCGCCCTCCCGCCCCGCCCGGCGCCGCTGGTCCTTCATTTTCCCCATTTCAAAAGCAGTCTCTGATATTTTCAACGCAAACCCGTTGATTTTTTTGTTTTTGCTGCGCCGCCTATGGATCGCTGTCTTTGCAAACTCGCCCTGCCGCAGTCAGGAAGTAAAGGCAGCCTTCAGGCGGGCCTCGTGGAGAATCTGTTACAGGCACCCAGAACAGGCGGACAGTGATGAACTGCGGTCCGTCCAATGTCTGAGCGAAGCGAGTTTTGGTAAGGACCGCAGAAATCAAACATCACTGTCTCTGTTCTGATGGTGCCTGTTAAGATTCGGAACGGCCGCCAGAAGGCTGCCTTTACTTACCTGACGCACGCAGGCGCTCAGACAGTGCACGACAGCGATCGCTAAGCGCAGCAAAAACGGCAAAAATCTGCCAGGAGTTTTGCTTATGAAAACAATCAGAGGCTGCTTTGAAATTGCGGAGTTATGCTAATGGCCAGCGGCGCCGGGTGGGGCGGGAGGGCGGAAATGGAAAAAGAAAAAGCGGACGAATCCGCTCCTTCTACAGTATCTCACTCAGTTTTGATATTCCATATTCAGCCAAGCTGTGGTCCTCCTCGCCTGTGCCGCCGCTGACCCCTAGCCCTCCGATGATGGTATCTCCCACCTTGATGGGGATTCCACCGCCGAAGATGATAATGTTGCCGCCCTCCATCTTATCCAGACCATAGAAGGTACCGCCCGGCTGCGCCAGCGCATTCAGTTCCATGGTGGACATTTTCACCGCTACCGAGGTATATGCCTTTTTCACCGCCACGTCGAAGCTCACCAAAAAAGCTCCGTCCATCACATGAACGGCAATGGGGTTTCCCTCAGGATTACAGACCGCGATAACCGCCTTTTTTCCGCGGCGCTCCGCCTCCGCCTCGATCACCCCGATCAGCCGCTTCGCCGCGTCCAGGGTAATCCTTTCCGGAGCGCCCACGCGCTTCAGCACTTCCTGCACAAGCGCTTCATTCACCTTTGTATCCCCGTTCATAGAAGAATCCTCTTTCCCGGAAGATGACGCCCCGAACTCTGATGATCCCGCAGCATCTCCCGCCTCTTTCGCATCCGTGTATCTGGCAAGCACATAAAGATAATCCGCCAGCCGGTTCATATATCGCTTCGCTCCCGTGTCCGCGCCAAACTTCACGCTCACCGACGCCAGGGCCCTCTCCGCTCTTCTGGCAACGGTACGCGCAATATCAATCTCTGCGGAAACGCGGCAGCTACCCGGGAGAATAAACTTTTTTGGTCGCCGGAAAAGGCTCTCCATGCGGTCGATCTCAGCCTCCAGAGCTTCCGTCTTCTCCTCGCTGATCTTATATTCACGATTATATGGATCCGCCACCCCGGACATCAGCGTGATCAGCGTGCCCTGAATATTTTCCAGCACACGAACCGCGTCTCCGTCCTTCAGCATGGTCTTCACCAGTCCCAGATGGCTTGTCAGTTCATCAATGGTCCCTACCAGCTGAATACGGTCGTCCGATTTCGATAGATTTTTCGTGTGGATCAGGCTCGTGACGCCCTTATCTCCGTTCTTTGTATATATGTTCATAACGGTTTCCCCCGTCCCCGTAAATACTCTTAAAGGGAAGTTTCTTGATCGCCCTGGCGCTGTTTGCTCCCAGATTCCGGCATTGCCAGAAAAAAGGCCTGTTCAGCTCAAACACATTCTGTCCCTCTGGCAGACGCTGCATCTGCATCGCCAGCCTTGTCCCGGCAATTCCAATGCCGGAGCCAAGCATGGATTCATTGGCGGCATCAAAGGCCAGCGTATCCAGATCGCCCTCATGGGGCTGTACCTGGTACAGAACGCCCTCCTCTTCAATTCCTGCGCAAACCTCATGCAAAAGCGCCTCGTCCGGCTCATGGACATAAATAATAATCGCCGGTCTATTTACAACCATATTATCACTCCCGGATATCAGAAACAATAACCAATAATTATAAATCCATGACCCTTCACTGGGCAAAATAGGACAAAAGCAGCCCCGTGGCCACGGCATTTCTCGGTCCCTCCACGCCGCGGATATTTCCCCGTCCGCAGACGATGCGGTATTCGGAAAGCTCTTCCATCAGCATCTCCGGAATCTCAAAGTCCTCCGCGGAGCCGCCCACCAGCACCACATTCGGTATTTTTTTCAGATCATGATCCGGCGCTACCGCAGTCAAAGCACGGAGGGCATTTCGCACAAAAACCTTGCGCTTGGCATCCCTTCGCACTTCCATGATCTTTTCCATGGGGATGTCCTCCTCCACCCGGAGCATTTCGCCGGGAGCGAGAAGCACTACATGTCCAAAGTATCTCGGATCGATGGACTCCTCGAAAAACTGCATGGCGCCATTTTCCAGCCTCATGTGGAACAGGCTTTCCACCTTGCCCATAGGATATTTCTTGATCTGTTCCGCCGTAAGCCTGCTTTTCAGCCCAAGCTCTGTCTGGATCAGCATGGAAACAAGCTCGCCCGCGCCGGCCTGATGTGTGGTGCGCACCTGTCCTCCCGGCTCCAGAAGCGCCGCGTCCGTAGAACCGCCGCCCATATCCAGAATTGCCAGAGGAAGCTTCGTCCCCGGCGTAGTCATGGCGCCAAGAGACGCCATCACGGCCTCCACGCCTGCCACTACAGCTTTCACCTTAAGCTCGCTTTCCAGTCTTTCCGCGATCTTCTGCATGGGAAGATGCCGTGTACGCACCATTGCGGCGATACCTACCGCCTTCTCCATACAGGTCTCTCCGGCCAGGGAGCCGGAAATTTCCACCGGCGCCAGGGTATCCACCGCCAGGATATCTGTGATGCGGATCTCCGTATTATGCGCGCTGGACACATCTGCCATACTGCTCTTAATTCGGGTGAGCATATTTCCCACATTTGTGTCGGGCTCACCGTCGATGTCCCGGATCTCTCCGGCATCCGCCAGGGTTTCCATGATGCTGTCCGCTCCGGCGTCAATATTTATGGTTTTTTCCCGCTCGCCATGAAAGGTAATCTCTCCGGCAGGCAGGATATTTTCTTTCACATTTCCATGGGGAGTCCGGATCACCACTGCGCTCCGCTTGCCGATCAGGCTCTTTGCAATGGGTGTGATCATTCTGGTCTCCTCCGCGTCCAACCCCAAAAGCGTAGCGATTCCGTAGGGATTGCTCAGCATACGGATGCTGGTACCCGGAAGCGCCACCTCGATCGCCGCCAGCTTGCCCTCCGGCACCTGGCCGATATGGCGGACCTCATCCACGATCGGGATCTTTTTACTGAGACGATTTTCCACCAGAACCGCTTCATCAGCCTGAAGGATCAGACCCATGATATCCAGCTCCGGAATACGCAGATTCAGCCGCCGGGCTACCTCCTCGTAGGAAAATTTGCTCGACGCTGCCACAATATAGGGAACCCCCGGTTTCCCATTCCAGATATTCTCCAGAAACAGAAGCTCTCCCACTGCCTCCCCGGCGCCAGCGGGCGTAGACGGATTGTGACCGATCATAGAGGATTCCGTGATGATCGTTTCCGTAATGGTCTCCATCGCCGTATCACCGATGACCGGCGCGGCTTCATTCAGGCGCACCAGATCAAGGCTGTCCGGGGACTGCCCGATCTTATCCATGGCTTCCAGAAGGGCCGCCTTGATTCCCAGAACATTGGGAAGCGTCCCTTTTGTCCCGGTGGTCATGCGGGAAGCGCTGGAGAGAAAACGAAACGCGCCGTTCTCACCTACACTGCCGATACACACTTCAGTTGTGGAATTTCCTATATCAACACCTGCGATCAGTCTCAACGAAGGATTCCCCTTTTTTCATAAATTTCCGCTGCTTCCAGTACCAGCTTCGCACAGTGCGGCGCATGATACTTTTCCAACAGTTCCTTTGCCATGAGAACCAGCTCCTGCTTCGTGGAACGGTTGGGGCGCAGCTTATTATACATATTTAAGATTACATCATCAGGGACGTCCACCAGCTCGGATGCGCGCTCAAAATTCGCCTCCATCTGAGGATTGTCGGCTGCTGCAGCCACCTGTCCCTGCCTTTTCAGCATCTCCGTAGAGATCTTAATGTCCTCTGCAGTAACGTTGCCGCGTTTTACTTCATCCAGAGTAATCTGAGAAAGCTTTTTACCGGTTTTGGATGTAATGGTATCGGCCTCGTTCTGTCCTAATGGATATAAACTCATCTTACGCCCTCCCATACGATCATTCCCATGTCCGGATCAAGCTGCTCTGTCTCCACGATGTGCATAAGAGCCGCCTTCACCTGAAATTTCGCGCGGACCATAGGATCATTGGTACACTCAATGGGCGTAACCTTTTCCCCTTTTACATATTTTGCCGCGTTTCTGCCGACCTTGCGGTATGTCTCCAGATCCATAAGGGGCGCCTGGGGAAAAAGCTCCAGATTACTCAGCGGATACAGATCCTTCTGATGAATGACCGTAGTTCCCTTTGACTGAAGTCCGATACCGATACCGGATCCGGAAAGCTTCGCTGCCTCAAGCCCCATAAAACCTACATCGGAGGTATCCAGCACCTTCACCACACGTGAAGTCATGCCCTCCTCCTCAATGCCGGCTTTGAGATTCCTGAGCACCTCATCCAGCGGAATTCCGCAGATGGTCTTTGTGATCTCTGTCTGAAAGGCTGCTCCCACGCCGATGACGACCTCTTTGGGATCCGTGCCCTTTCCGGCTCTCTCGGCGCCCTTGTAGGATCTCTTCGGACGCATTCTCGTTTTCCCCGCCAGGCTCTGTGTTCCAGCAGGCCTGCTGTTCTGTGTCTGAGGTCCTGCACCACTTTTCGCGAGCTGCTGGACGACTGCCTGTGTTATGGCACGAATCAGTTGTTCATTCACTTCCATGGCGCACCTCCTAAAATTCATCTACATTAATGCGATGAGGGATCGCCTTGATCTCTTCCCACCGCCTGCCGGTTACCCGATAGCCGGTTCCCGGCCCCATATAGTCGTTTGGTGTATTCACACCGGACATCACCTGGAAATTTTCATCCAGAATTGCGGCCGTATGCATGTAATCGCCGATCACACGCTGCTTCAGCATGTTCAGGATCCTCTCCGCCAGCTCGGCATAGCCGCTCTCCGCCAGCGCTTTTACCACGTCCACACCGGTGATGCCGCGCTTTATCATATCATCCGCGGCCATCAGATCGGAGGCCACGTCGCGCTTCAGTGTATCTCTGCTGCCGTGGGCGTAGGTAACCGCCTCCACCTGTTCATCCGTCACTTCCGTAAGACCCAGATATTTAAAAACTGCCTGAACCGCCTTGCCCGCCTCGTGGCGAACACGGATCACATCCTCCTCAGTCACGGGACGGAGACCGCCGTCCACCTGCATATCTCTCTGTAATACGTTATAATCATCAAAATCCTCCGCATCGAAGTTGGAGCCTGCAAACATATTATCATAATTCGGCTCCGCCGCATATCCGGAGAAAATAAAATCGGTTCCCGGCATGAACTGCAGCATAGTCCTGGCAGTTCTTCTCATGTCAGAATTGGAAAAGCTCTGGTCATTGGAGGAGGCGCATTCCAGTCCCAGAAGCGCAGCCACCAGATTCTCCCCGATCACCTCGCGGATACCGGCCGGAACGCCTGCGGCAACGCCGATACAGCTCACGGAACCATTTTGAATCCCCTGGCTGCCCGCGCCCTTGGTCACATACAGACATCTGCATTCCAGATAAAGCATGGATTTTCGCTCACTGCTTCCCATCAGGACCTCGGAGCCGGAACCTGAAGTAAAGCGTACCTTCAGTCCCCGTGATGCATAAGCAGAGTTCAAAAACGCTTTCGAATAAGGAGTATCATCGCCGTCAATGAACACCTTTTCCGTGCCATACACAGAAAGGGTTTCCGCATAGGTGGTCAGGCCCCGGATCCCAAGCTCCAGCTCCGTGGCCTCCTCTGCGGAGCACTGAGTCAGAACGCCCGGCCGCCCGGCCTGAGAACCGATGAGAAGAGCCATCGCGCTCATGGGCGCATATCTGGCGACGCCCATCGTCGTCTCCTCCTCGCTGAACCCGCGAAGAGCCCCTTCTGCTGCATCCGCAGCGATCTGAACCGGGTCATCCTTCAGGTTGGTGATGTGCGCCTGATTTCCCGGCACCCTCCTGGCACGCATTTTCTGCATACCCATCATCATCTCAACCACGTTCAGATGATTGATCACCTCCGCCATCTTCGCGGGAGTGATGCCTGATACAATCTCCAGGATTTCCTTTCTGGATACATGAATATCCACGATCTTCCTGGCAATCTCCAGAGAGGGAACCGCCATGGATGCTTCTGCCCGGTCGATGCGGATGGCATAATCCGCAATAAACTGGTCCAGAAAATCAAAATCCTCCCGGCGCTTCCCATCCAGTTCCACAATAACTCCCTTTTCCACTTTTACTGAAGGCTTGGGATCATACGGACTGCTCATGGCCACAAAGCCCATCTCCGGCCACTCGTCAATAAATCCGTCCTTATTGACAGCACGCTGATCCAGTACCTCGATTCGTTTTGATCTTTTCATAGTTTCTACCTTCCCAGAAAAGTCACATTTCATTAATAAAAATACTCACGGCTGTTCCGATTCCGAACAGTGTGTACGGTCTAAAACGACCACAGCTTTGTATAAATCTTCATAATGTCTTCCTTGGTGGGTACCCTTGGGTTATTGGCCGTGCATGTATCCGCAAGAGCCGCCTCCGCCATTTTTTCCACTGCTCCGAAGTATACGTCCGGGGTAATGGTGCCTATCTCCTGGATCGTGAGGGGAATGTTCATTTCCTTCTGCATAAACTGAATCCAGTTTACCAGGGAGCGGACGCTCATCACCTTATTATAGCTGCTCAGCCCCAGAATGTGGGCGATATTGCAGTATCTCTTAACAGCGGGCAGATATTCCTTCTGGCTTCTGCTGTTTTTATTGATATTCGCGTTGTACTCTACCACATGAGGCAGAAGCATGGCATTTGCCCTTCCGTGAGGAATATGGAACATGGCGCCCAGCTGATGCGCCATACTGTGGGTGATTCCCAGACCCGCCGTATTAAAAGAAAGCCCGGCCAGGCAGGACGCCACATGCATCTTCTGGCGCGCATGCATATCATTTCCGTCCAGGTAAGCCCGCAGGAGAAATACTCCGCAGATTTCGATGGATTTCTCCGCCAGAGCGGAGGAAAACTCATTGTGTTCCGTGCTCACATAGGACTCCAGCGCATGAGTGAAAACATCCATTCCGGTATCTGCCGTAATGGCAGGCGGAACACTCTTTACCAGCTCCGCGTCCAGAATTGCCTCATCTGCAGTCAGGCTGTCCGAAACCAGAGGATATTTCACTTTTGCCTCCGTATCGTTCACCACTGCAAAGGACGTTACCTCGGAACCGGTCCCGCTGGTGGTGGGAATCGCAATCAGACCCACCTTTCCATAATTATTGATTTTCAGAGCAAACTCGCGGATGGCCTTGGAGGAATCAATGGCAGATCCGCCGCCCACCGCAATGATTGCCTCCGGCTGATATTGAAGGAATTTTTTTATCCCCTCCGATATCTTATCCACCGGGGCATCCGGCACCACATCATGGAAAACATCATATTGGATCCCGCCTGTTTCCAACGGCGCCGTAATCAGATCGATCATTTTGCTCTGTACTACAACAGGATCCGTAATGATCAGGACCCTCTTATAAGGAAGAACTTTCAGTCTGTCCAGAGCATTGTCTCCGAAATGGATGACTGTTTGCATTGCAAAGGTTTTCATTTATCCGATGCTCCTTTTTTCGTGATTGTCATACCGGGTATTTACACTCAATTCCCAATTCTCTGAAATGGGCAAGCCATTTTTCCGAGGGTTTCCGATCTGTGACAACCACATTTACATCCCGCAGATTTCCTGCGACAGAAAACGCGGTCTGGTCAAATTTTGTACTGTCAACCACCAGAATTTTCCTGCGTCCTGATGTGATCATGGCTTTTTTCGTCGTTCCGAATGCCTCCTGGGATTCCATGATCCCCCAGCCATGATCCAGGGCCTTGCAGGAAAAGATCACGGTATCCACGAAATAGGACCGGATCGCCTCCTCAGTCCTGGAACCGAGGAAAGCCAGATATCCCTCCTTCATCACTCCCCCGGTGGAAATGATATTCCACCCGGAGACATCCGACAACTCTATGAGAATTTCCATGGAATTCGTAATCACAGTAAGGCGGTCCTTATCCTTCAGCGCTTTTGCGACAAAAACTGCCGTAGTGCTGGCGTCCAGAAGAACATGCTCTCCATCAGATACTATGGACGCTACAATTTCCGCCATTTTCTGTTTACCTGCTACATTCTGATTCTTGCGGATGTTAAAGGGTAAATCGATACTGACATTCTCATTGATGACCGCACCGCCATAGCTCTTCGTAGCAAGCCCCTCTTTTTCCAGCTTATCCAGGTCACGTCGGATGGTTTCTTCAGACACATCGTAAAGCTGGCTCAGTTCGCTGACCACCACGCGTTTTTCTGTCTGAAGCTTTTCCAGTATCAGATTGCGTCGTTCTAAAGCTAACATGTTTGTTCCCTTTGTTAATCAGTTTGTGGGTGTCCTGCAATGATCACAGGATCGTATCAATCATTCGCCTGTCGGGATGAGCAATAACGGAAGAATCCAGATACATGCCCTTCGCTGCAACAAGCTCTTTTGACCTTTCAATAGAAGCCTCTACGGCAGATACCTCGCCTGTGATCAACATATAGGATTTTCCACACATACCCTTCGCGATACGAAGCTCAATAAGGTCTACAATAGCAGTCTTAGCCGCCTGATCCGCCGCTTCAATAATAGAAGCCGCATCATAAGTCTCCAGAATTCCCAGAGCGCTTATCTCCTCTACGGCAGTGGCGCCGTAGATGGCCGGGAAAATGGACTCATGAGGATTGCCAAGCACAAAGCTGTCAATGCATTTATCCTCATATGTAATAACCGCAGCGTCAACAGCCGCTTTAACCGCACTGAGGTCACCGGTGATAATTGCAATATATTTACCCGGACATACGGTCTGCGCCTCAACGATCTCCACTTCGGAGGTTTTTACCATGGCATCCGCTGCTGTGATACCGGTGGCAGTCGTCTTAAATTCAATCATTCCGATTGCTTTACTCATTTTCTGCACGTCCTTTCTAATTTCTTGCAATTACAATATAGCGGTCGGCAACCTCCGTAACCCGGCCGCAGATGGATGCGTGAATGCCGACGCTTAAGCCGTCGGCCGGTTTTGCAATCATCTGGCCTCTCTGTACCTGATCGCCAACTTTTACGATTGCCTGCGCCGGCGCGCCAATATGCTGGCTCAGCATAATTTTCACCTTCGGGACAGCCACCAGAGTTTCGTCCATAGGAGCGTCCTTGTCATATCTGGTCAGGCCCAATCTGGCCATCAGACGTTCTTCAGGCACCTTGCGGTATTCTCTGGACGGAACTACAGGCTTTGGCTGCACTCCCTGAGGAGGCCGCACACCCGCCTTTCGAAGGCCGGCCTTCATATCTGCCAGAAGGGTCCTGGGCGCCAGGCTCTGCGGACATGAATACATTTCGCAAACGCCGCAGGAGCTGCAGAAGCTTGCATCCAGATATGGATTCAGATCCCTGAAATCCGCGTTGGATGCCGCACGCATAAAACGGGCCGGATCAATGGGATGTCCCAGATTATTCCTCGGACAAAGATCCGTACAGGTGTTGCACTGGCAGCAAATCGATGCTGCACGTTTTAAATCTATAGAAGAAGTTCTCTGCTTAGTCATTATGATCACATGATCCCTGGGGAGGACCAGAATTGCATTTGTGGTTTTTGTCACTGGCTCAGATCCGCTTCCGATACGTCCCATCATGGGCCCGCCCACAAAATAAACCGGATCTTTGACAGTCACATCCCCGGCCTGAGCGACCACTTCATCCAGGGTGCATCCAATGGGAACTCTCACAGTCACCGGGGCACTTACCTCCGCAACTACGGAGACGTATTTGTCCGTAACCGGCTTCTGCCTTTCCACTGCGCGGTAAACATTGTAGATAGTCTCCACATTGAATACAGCCACGCCCTGCTCAATAGGCAGTCCGCCAGGCCTTACCACTCTGCCTGTCGCTTCATAGATCAGAACAACCTCATCTCCCATGGGATATACCTCTTCCAGGAGATGAATCCGCATATTCGGAAATTCTTCGATATGCTGCTGAAGTGCGCTCACCGTCTGTACATAGGACTTCTTAATACCGATGATCGCTTCGGAAGCGCCCACAGCCTCTGCGATCATGTGAAAGGTTTTCATGATCTCGTAGGCATGCTTCTCTAAAAGCTGTCTGTGCAGTTTCAGCAATGGCTCGCATTCTGCACAGTTCATGAGAATCGTGTCAGCCTTGTCAGTAAGCTTCGCATAGGTGGGAAAACCGGCTCCGCCGGCGCCTACCACACCATTCTCCTGCATAATTTTCGCTAATTCTTTGATATCCATGGCGTTACTCCAATCCCGCGCCGTCGTCAATGATGCCGACGATTGCCGCATCAATGGGCGCTGTTTCTTCGCCGCAGCCGATTCTTGCTGCGCTTCCCTGTGCCACCAATACATATTCTCCGATTCCTGCGCCGATGATATCGATCGCAACAATCCGACTGAGGTCAGCCTTCATATGATGAACCGGCTCAACAATCATAAATTTCTGTCCTATTAACTTTTCACTTTTCCGCGTGGAGACCACGCTTCCAACTACTTTGCCTACAATCATATGAGCCTCCGGTTTTTCTATATTCCTCTTATGCCGGCAGCTTTCGCCGCCGGCTTATATGATTCAGAGGAAGATTTACTTTATGATGGTAACTGTATTGCCTGTGGCAATCTGAGCTGCATTTGCTTCATCCGTATCGATGTGCATTTCCAGTGTAAAGCTGTCATGTACGCGAATCTTAACATGATTAAAGATCGTACCGCGTTCGTTGTCAGCCTTCACGGAAACGATATCGCCGTCCCTGACACCGGCTGCCTGTGCATCCTTCGGGGACATATGTATATGGCGCATGGCCACAATACATCCCTCTTTCAGATAAACAGCGCCTTTGGGTCCTACAATGGCAATAGGAGCGCTGCCTTTTACGTCACCGGACTCGCGGACCGGCACCTTCATGCCCAGCTTGATGGCGTCCGTGGCAGATACCTCCACCTGCGACGCTTTACGGACAGGACCGAGGATCCGTACATTTTCAATTGCGCGAAGCTTCAATCCCACGATCGTAACCGTTTCATTGGATGCAAACTGTCCGCCCATCAGCTCTTTTTTCCTGGTGAGCTGATATCCCGGCCCAAACAACGCTTCAACATGCTCCTGTGTCAGGTGGATGTGTCTTGCGGAAACTCCAATCGGGACCACAAATCCATCGGTCTTAGACTCAGACTGATTGATCGCCTGAATAACCATTTTAGTAATTAATTCAATATTATTCGTTTCCAAGATTACACCTGTTCCCTTTCCGCTATACTAACTATAGTAATATAGGATCATTTCAGAACCGGAAGGATTTTTTCCACATCATTGTGCGGTCTCGGAATTACATGTGTAGCGATCAGTTCGCCAAGTCTTGATGCTGCAGCGCTTCCGCTCTCTACTGCGGACTTAACTGCTCCGACATCTCCGCGAACCATAACGGTTACAAGACCGGAACCGATCTTCTCTGTTCCTACTAATGCAACGTTTGCCGCTTTGCACATCTGGTCAGCTGCCTCGATCGCTGCTGTAAGTCCTCTGGTTTCAACCATTCCTAATGCTTCCTGTGTCATTGTTATTTCCTCCTTGAAATTCATTTTTCTGCTATTTTACAGATTCATTTGGTTCTTTGCTTTTCCTGTTCCATCGGCTTGCGCTTAGCTGCACGATTTTTACGATCTCCTCATGAGGCCGTGCGATCACTGCATAACACGCCGGTTTTTTTATTGCTTTGGCCGCTGCCGTCTCAACGGCATCCGTCACGGCCGCTACATCGCCTTCCACAATAATGGTCACCAGTCGTCCGCCCAGCTTACGTTCCCACGACACCAGCTCAACGTCTGCAGTTTTACACATGATATCCAAGGCGTCAATCGCCGCTACCACGCCGGTAATTTCAATAAAGCCATATGATTTTCCCATGTGCGGACTCCTTTAAAAAGTCTTTTGTCAAATGGTCGGGAGAATTTTTTCCACATCATTGTGCGGTCTCGGGATCACGTGCGTAGCTACCAGCTCACCAAGTCTGGATGCTGCAGCGCTTCCGCTCTCTACCGCTGCCTTGACAGCTCCAACATCTCCGCGAACCATAACGGTTACAAGACCGGAACCGATCTTCTCTGTTCCGACCAGGGTAACCTCTGCTGCCTTGGTCATAGCATCTGCCGCCTCAATCGCAGCGGTAAGTCCTCTGGTCTCAACCATGCCTAATGCTTCCTTTGCCATTTTTTCATTCCTCCTGAAAATAAATTGGTTTATGAACTCTGCTCTAATCCTTGTCCAGAGCGCTGATCTTCAGCATCTTTTCCGTTCCCTCTTCCGGGTTTGGAATCACATAGTGCTGCACCACACCTGCCAGTCGATTGGCAGCTTCTATTCCGGCCTCCACTGCTGCCGTTACATCAGTAACGCTTCCGCGGAATTTGATGCAGACCAGGAGCGGTACAGGGAGGCTGTCTGCATTGGCCGGTTTATTTTTATCAAAAACTTCCAGCCGGACATTTGCCGCCTTGCAGCCGGCATCTCCTGCCACAAAGGCTGTGGTCAGCCCGAATACCTCTAAAATTCCTACAGCTTCTGCCATTTCGGTTCTCCTTTATGGTGCGGATCATTATTTATTGATGACTGCAATCTTCAGACCAGTCATAGCCAGGTTCGTTTCAAGCGCTTCATTGATCTGCTCTAACGGGAATCTGTGCGTGATCAGATCAGACATCGGAAGCCCAATACCTTTTGCTCTCTTTAAGAAATCAAATGTGGTAGCATAGTCTCTCAGGTTATATACCCAGGAGCCTACCAGGTTGATCTCTTTGGAACAGAGGTCAAAGTGCGGATTGATGACAGCATCTCCGCCGTTGATGAAGAAACCAAGCTCGCACAGGCCGCCGCCGTTGCGGATAAATTTGTAAATATTTGCATGAGCCTTGGGATTTCCGGTACACTGGAATGCAAAATCCGCAAGATGTCCGCCCAGCGCCTCCTTAACTCCGCCCGCCAGAGCTTCAATACCCTGGAAATCCGCAAAGTTTACGGTCTTGCCTGCGCCCATTCTCTTAGCAAAGTTCAGACGGTTTTCGTTGCCGTCCACCGCGCAGATATTCTCAACGCCCATCGTGCGGAGAACTGCGATGCAGATCAGTCCGATCGGTCCGCAGCCCTGGACAACAACATTGCTGTTGAATTTCAGGATACCTGTCGTTTTTGCTCTTTCAACCGCGTGTACAAGAACTGCGCAGGGCTCGATCAGGATACGGGAATCCAGATCCAGATCGCTTACGTTAAAGAATGTGGAACCGAAATTTCCGCCTCTGATAAAGATGTAATCAGCGAACCAGCCGTTGAATTTCACATCGTCGTCCGGAAGAAGTCCGTATACATCGGCGCCGCCTACATTTTTCTTGTTCAGGTCGAACATAGTGATCTCCGGATCATCCTTGAAGATCATACACGTAACAACCTTGTCGCCGACCCTGACAGGCTTTCCTGCCGTGTCGGTCTTTACATTTTTACCCATGGCAACGATCTCGCCGGTACCTTCATGACCAAGTACTACCGGGATCAGTCCGAACGGGTCGTTTTTGTATTCGTGAGCATCCGTACCGCAGACGCCGCAGCCCTCTACTTTTACAAGAATATCATCATCTCCCAGAGGCGGAAGCGGATATTCCTGAAGTTCGAAGTGTTTCTTTTCCGTCATCATGGCAACCCTGGCTGTTTTGGGGATCGCGCCCCCTGCTGCCGGCGCTGCGGGAGCTGCCGGCGCCGCTCCGTTTCCTGTCATGCCGGAGAGAACCTGCTTCACGATTTCTTCAATATTAACATTGCTCATATCCATAATTAAGCTCCTCCTGTTCAGCGAATGCAAAGGCTGTCAGACATTACGCAGCGTCTTCTCTTGGTAAAGGTGCTTGCGCTGGTCAGGCCCTCGCCTGTACGGCTTGCAATAGTAAAGGTACAGAAGCCTTCGCCGCCGAATCCCAGAGCTGCATAGGAAGGCGCATTCTTAACAAGGATCGCGGTGTCGATGGCTTTCGCATATTTTGTGATGTTGTCAACGTTTTTGGAATGAATGTGCGCGGAATGGCGGTTGCCATGCTCAAGCCATACGGCCTGCTCTACCGCATCATCAAAATCCTTTGCCCTTACGACGCCGAGGATCGGCATCATAAGCTCGGTCGCAATCAACGGATGCTCCTTCGGCCCCTCAAATACGATGCAGCGGATGTTTGACGGAACGTTGACTCCGATCATCGAAAGAAGCGTCCTCGCGTCGCGTCCCACGCATTTACGGTTCAGCTTTCCGTTCTGCAGAACCACGGCCGTAAGCTTGTCCTGCTCTTCCCTGGAAGCCAGATAACAGTCATTCTCCGTTATCATATAATGCATCAGCTCATCTACAATAGAAGATACCGCAACGATCTCTTTCTCCGCGATGCAGGGAAGATTGTTATCAAAGGTACATCCGTTAACGATGTCCTGCGCGGCCTTGCGGATATCAGCGGTTTCGTCCACCAGTGCGGGCGGATTTCCCGCGCCTGCGCCGATGCCGCGTTTCCCGGAGGAAAGTACTGCGGTTACAACGCCCGGGCCGCCAGTCGCTGCGATCAGCGGGATATCTTTATGTTTCATCATGATTGCGCTTGTTTCAAGATCCGGCTTCTCAACGGTCACCGCGATGTTGTCCGGGCCGCCCGCCTCCAGGGATGCCTCGTTCAGAAGGTTGATCGCGTAAAGAGAAGTCCTGATCGCCGCCGGGTGCGGATTAAATACGACCGTATTTCCTCCCGCCAGCATACCGATGGTATTGCACAGAATGGTTTCGCTGGGATTGGTGGTGGGCGTGATCGCGCCGATAACGCCGAAAGGCCCCATTTCAATAAGAGTCAGGCCTCTGTCACCGGACCATGCTGTCGTCGTAATATCTTCGGTTCCGGGTGTTTTGTCCGCCAGAAGATGATGTTTGATAATCTTATCCCCAACATTTCCCATTCCGGTCTCGTCCACACCCATACGCGCGAAAATTTCTGCATTTTCGTGAATTTTTTTACGGATACAGGTAATAATTTTTTCTCTCTGGTCCATGGACATTTTCTTTACAATCTGCTGTGATTTTTTCGCAGCCTCGATGGCATCGTTCATGTCCTTGAAAATACCATGTTTGCCTGTGGGAGCTTCTGCAATCTGCATTCTTGCCATTACTTCCTGTACAATATCCTGTACCATGCTTTCACTGATTGGCATGAGATTGTCCTCCTTTAAGTCTGCCGATTAAAATCATTTCAGTCCCAACTGTGCCATTACCTGTTTGGTGATATTTGCTACCAGCTCGGCATCTGCCGCTGACGGAGCCGGCTTGGAATCGCAGTTGCCTACAAAATCATACTGATAACCCGGGAACTGTTTGTAGTCCTCGCTCTGACATCCGCCGCCGCAGTTATGGCAATTCTTTTTATCCTTGTTCAGGCAGATGCTTGCGGGATGTTTGCCGGGCATACCAAATTTACGGCGGATCGCGTAAAGCTTCTCGATGTTCTTCTCGTCAAACTCCTTCGGGCCTCCCAGAAGCTTGCTCTGATACAGAAGCTGCGCGTAGAACTCCACGGACTCCATCTTCATATACGCTGCGTTCAGATCCGTGCTCCATGTAAGAGCTCCGTGATTTTCCAGAAGAACCGCGTCAAAATACGGCAGGTATTTTTCCAGGTTATCCGGAATTTCCATCGTAGAAGGGGTGCCGTACTCAGCGATCGGTACGCATCCAAGAGCGATAACCGCCTCAGGCATGATCGGCTGTGTCAGCGGGATACCTGCGATGGCGAAGGATGTCGCGTAAATAGGATGAGCGTGTACGACAGAACCCACATCCGGTCTCTTCTCATATACTCTCATATGCATCTTGATCTCTGAAGACGGCTTGAAGCCCGGATTTGCCTGGATCACATCGCCCTTGGCGTCTACCTTGCAGATATATTCCGGGGTCATAAAGCCCTTGGATACACCTGTCGGCGTGCAAAGGAACTCATTGTCATTGAGCTTTACGGAAATATTTCCGTCGTTTGCAGCCACCATGTTGCGATCATAGATTCTTTTACCGATGTCGCAAATCTGTTTTTTGATTTCAAATTCGTTTACCATGCTTTCTTCCTCCTTGAGCGCTTTGGTTTTTTCTGCCCTGGAATTGATATTTTCCTAAAGCAGTTGGTTCCTTTTTTGTTTCTGAGAGGATTATACGACATCCAACTCAAAAAGTCAAGAGAAACTTGTTGATTTTTGTGGTTTTTATTGTATTTTTTATGTTGTTTTTATTGTGATTCCTCATTTTCCCAGGGCATGACGTCCCCCTCCTCGCGAAGGTACTCCAATATTTCAGGCACTCCCTGAAATTCTGTGGAATCTACATAAAAAATCTTTTTACAGCCGGCAAGCCGAAGCCAGGCTTCCGCACGCCCTACATTGGCATCCGGATGGTTGATCTTCGTCACAATTCCGATGACGTCCCTGTTGCACATGCTGGTACAGCAGGGCGGAAACAGACAGTACGGTTCGATCGCAGAGCACAGCAGCCCCACCACATCCGCTTCATAGGAATAGAGCGCAAGGGCGTGCCCCAGGTGCTTGGTCTGTGCGTACT
Organism: uncultured Blautia sp.; assembly: GCA_964528895.1. Lineage (GTDB taxonomy): Bacteria > Bacillota > Clostridia > Lachnospirales > Lachnospiraceae > Blautia_A. The sequence continues at coordinate 32,346 of CAZGTY010000021.1, forward strand.
CCCCCGGCGTATCGATGATAACGTCAAAATTATTTACATACTGGGTCTTGTGATATTGTATTTTTTCTCCTTTTAAAGCCTGAGTCAGGGTCGTTTTCCCCGCCTCGCTCCGGCCCATGAGAGTAATCTTTTTCATAGTACGGCGGCTCCCGTCAGGTGCGGGTGATCGGACAAATGGCGAATCCCAGCTTTTCGCCTACATAGTCCAGAACCGCGCTCACCGCAGCCTCCACCTCGGAAACAGTGCCGGTGATGATCAGGCTTCCGCTGAACCTGTCCACAAAACCCAGCTCCACGCCGGAGGATTTGATGGATATGTCCCCCATGATGATGGCGGTCTCCGACGGGCTCACCGTAAGTATCCCGATCGCCGAGCGTGAATACTCCACGGCAGGGTCAAGGCCCAGCTTTTTATACAATATTTCGTCCGGATTTGCAATGATATGCGCCAGGGAGATCTGCTTACCCGGCACCAGCTCCTGGACAATGCGCTGCTTCTCATCCGGGGACAGATTATCAATATATCCCATCTTTATCCTCCTATCCGGCAGTCCAGGCCGCACACTACATGAACTGCTTTTTTCAGTGTTTCCATTTTCTCCATAGCGGGCGGCTCTATTCCTTCCATCAGATACGGCCTGCCGAGTCCTTCATATTTATCCTGTCCCAGTCTGTGATAAGGCAGCAGATGAATCTCTTTTACGCCCGGAAGGGTAGCCGCGAAGCCCGCGATTCCCTGTATCTCTTCGATCGTATCATTGAAGGCAGGAACCACCGGGACGCGGATCACCAGGCGGGTCTGCCCGGAAAGAGCCACGTTTCTGGCGTTTTCCATCATCAGCTCATTGGACCTGCCGGTAAATTCCCTGTGCTTGGATGGACTGGTATGCTTGATATCCATCAAATAGGTATCCAGATAAGGCAAAAGCATCTCTATTTTTTCGTAGGGCGCGCAGGCCATGCTTTCAATGGCCGTATTGATGCCTCTTTCCTTCGCCGCCCGCAGCAGATCCCTGGAAAATTCCGGCTGGCAGAGACATTCCCCTCCCGAGAGGGTGAGGCCGCCCCCTGAACGGTAATAATAGGGCCGATCCTTTTCTACAAGCTCTATCATTTCTCTGACCGTTACATCACGCCCCATGATCCTGTCCTCGCCATGGATTTTCATTGTCTGTATGGCAAACTCCTGGGACTCCGGATTGCAGCACCAGCGGCAGCGCAGCACACAGCCCTTCAAAAATACGATCGTCCGGATTCCGGGGCCATCGTGGATGGAATAGCGCTGAACGTCAAAAATCCGCCCCCTGGTTTCCAAATAGTCCATGGTTCTCCTTTCCGCATCAGAATCCCTGCTCCGTACGCCTGATAATATCGTCCTGCAGCGAGCGGGACAGCGTGGTAAACAGCGCGCTGTAGCCTGCCACGCGGACTACCAGGTGCTTATACTTTTCCGGATTCTTCTGCGCATCCAGAAGAGTCTCCTTATCCACCACATTAAACTGCATGTGCATACCCTTCTGATCAAAATAAGAACGAATCAACGCCACAAATTTTTCAAGGCCGTCTCTTCCCGCCAATGCAGAGGGATGGAACTTCTGATTAAACAGCGTACCGTTGGAAACGATAAAGTGATCCAGCCTTGATACGGATGTGGCTGCAGCGGTAGGTCCGTTTACATCCTTGCCTGCAGACGGAGAAACGCCGTCCGCCACAGGCGTATGCGCATAACGGCCATCCGGAGTGGCGCCTGTCTGGGCGCCCAGCGGAACATTGGCGGATACCGGATAAAGCCCCGCCTGGAACCGGCCGCCCCTGGGATTTTTATAGTTCTCAAGAGGACGGGTATAAGTATATGCCACATCCCTTGCGAAATAATCCACCTCCGGAATATCATTGCCGAATTTCGGGACCTCATCTATCATTTTATGTATTTCTTCATATCGTGCTTTCTGCTTTTCAGAGGGCTTCACGTTCAAAACCGCATTTATTATAGAAGAAACTCCGGACGCATCGATACTCTGACCCGCCGCCTGCATTTCTTTCACCACTGCGGCAGTGATCTCAGCGGCAGACTGTTCATCCAGCCCCTTCCCATAATTCCACGCCAACGCTTCTTTATATTCCTGCATGGTAACCCTTTTATCCCTGTATACCAGCTGACGGATAGCATAAAGGGAGTCGGCCATATTCGCAATGCCAAAGCCCTGCGGGCCTGTAAAGTTATAAACCGCGCCGCCCTCCTGAACGGAACAGCCCCTCGCCAGGCAATCGTCCACCATGGATGAAAGGAAGGGCAGCGGACAAAGCTCCGCGTGCGCCACATCAATGGCATTGTCCGCATTTACCAGGAGTGAGATACAGTACTCCATCTGCTTTTTATATGCGTCATAAAATTCTTCAAAGGTGGACATCCCTGTCACGTCTCCGGTCGGAATACCCACCATCTCTCCCTTGTCCATACCGTTGGCAAAAACCAGCTCCAGCGGGCGGCACATATTGAAGAACGCGGCGTCGTGCCAGCCTTCGGTCTTGCCCGCCTTCTGGGGCTCCACACATCCGATAATGTTATATTCTCTGGCATCCGCCAGGGAAAGCCCTCTGTTTTGCAGGGAAGGTATGATGACCTCGTCATTATAATACGCCGGAAGTCCGATGCCGGTCCTGGTAAGCTCCGCCGCCTTGATCAGAAACTCATGTGGGGAACCGTTCCACACCCGGATGGACAATGAGGGCTGGGGCAAATGCACATGCATGGATGCCTGCAGACACATAATGGACAGATCATTAGTCACGTCATTGCCGTCCTTATCCTGCCCTCCTGCGATCAGGTTCTGGAAGAGGCTGTAGCCCGCAAAGCCTTCCGCAGACGCGGCGTCACGGCATTTATTCAGGTCATTCAGCTTCACCCAGATGCAGTCCATCAATTCCTGTGCATAATCTCTGGTAATAGTTCCGCTTTCCAGATCCTTTTTATAATAGGGATACATATACTGATCAAAGCGTCCCGGGGAAATGGAATGTCCGCTGGACTCCAGCTGCAGGAGCTGCTGCACGAACCAGAAGGACTGGCAGGCCTCATAGAACCCGCGGGCAGGCTTTGCCGGAACATGGCGACAGTTTGCTGCGATTGTCAGAAGCTCCTGTTTCCTCGCCGGATCCGCACAGCCTGCAGCCATCTCTTCTGCAAGCTCCGCATACCGTCCGGCATACTCGATCGCCCCCTGACAGCTTTCGATCACCGCGCTTAAGAAACGGCTTTTCCTCGCATAATCCCCATCACCCAGCTGGCATTTATCCAGCTCCGCCTGGGCTTTGGCAATAATGCCTTCAAATCCGATGGCAAGTACTTCTTCATATTTTACAGTTACATGTCCTACGCCGTTGTAAAAGTAATTGCCCGGTGTAAAAATATTGTGCTCAATAGCTCGAATTGCCTCCGGAGCCATATAAGAGGTGGCAAGCTCACTGGTGGTTTTACCCTTCCAGTATTTATGAACCTCGATCAGCTCTTTTTTCGTCTCCTCCGCAATATAAAACGGGTCCGCGCTCCTCGTTTCTACCGTATCCAGCTCATCCTCCAGCCACTGGAACGAAAACTCCGGGTAAGTCTGACAGCCGCGGGGCGCGATGGTGCTGCTTCCTACTACCAGCTCCTCATCACGAATGATAATGGGAATATGGCGGAGGATATGCACAAATGCAGCGCTCCTGCGGGTGATCACAGGCTGTCCTTCCGTAGCCTTGTAAGACTCGGTAATCAGCCTGGCTCTTGCAGATTCAATCACCGGCATCTTCTCGTACAGATGGTCTACTAATCTGGTAATTCGGGAAGATTTTGGAATATCTGTGGTATTAAACATCTCCACGCTTCTCCTTTCCTATGGCAATATTACACCATACTTTTATATCCACTTATTATACTCCTCATCATTTACAATGTCAACAAAAAACAACATATTATTTCGAATTATTATGTGGTTTTTATTGTTTTTTGGCTGTTTGTTTTGTTTGTTTTTATTTGGAGCCAGGATTTTCATTATTGACATTCCCATATCCCTCTGCCATAATATAAATGATACGTGGGCAAACGGTATTTTGTCCTCGTGATACTGCATTTTTATCACCATCCGGCGGACGTTTTCTCCGTCCGGGCCGGCAGCTATACCCTTTTTTAAACGAAGGAGCAGGCCTATGTACCTTTCTGATATACACACCCATTCTATAGCAAGCGGGCACGGCGCTTCCAGCACCATTACCGACATGGCAAAGAAAGCCGCGCAAAAAGGCCTTCGGATGCTGGGGATTACCGATCACGGGCCGGCCACATTGGCCGCGGGAACCCCTTCCTATTTCCGCAGCCTTGCCTTTTCTCCGAAGAAACGCTTCGGATTGGATTTATTATACGGAATCGAACTGAATATTCTGGATACGGAGGGGCATCTGGACCTGGAAGACCGGCTGCTTGACCGTCTGGATTATGCCATCGCCAGTATGCACGTCCAGAATTACATTTCCGGTACGGTTGAAGAAAATACCCGCGCATACCTGAATGCCATGAAGCATCCCTGCGTAAAGCTCCTGGGGCACTGCGACGATCCCCGTTTCCCCGTAGATTACGACGCGCTGGCCGCCGGAGCAAAAGAAAACGGCGTGCTTTTTGAGATCAATGAGGCATCCCTCGCCCCCTATGGGTACAGAGGCGATACCAGAGAAAATAACCGGAAAATTTTACAATGCTGTCAAAAATACCGCATACCCATTGTATTATCCAGCGACAGCCACGGCGTCGGACATATCGGCGATTTTACCTGTTCCGCCGAATTCGTGCACCAGGCTGTGTTTCCGGAACAGCTGATCTACAACAATCAGATTCCAGAATTAAAGGTTTTCCTGCAGACCAGATAACGCGGATAAAGCGGACAGGGCAGTAATTCCCCGCTGCTGTCATGAAGGCTCACTGCCGGAGCATTTTGTACGGGCAAACAAAATGGCGCGTATCCGCCTTCGCAGATTCGCGCCCATGTATAACTCAATCTTTCTGTGCTTCTCTCATTTTCTCCATGAGCTTCACCAGCTCGCCATACTTCTCCGTCACATACCCGTAATTCTCCCTTTTATGGGGGAGTCCGCACCCGGTGCAATCCTTGATTCCGCTGTCCGTAATATGAAAATTTCCGCCGCACTTATTTCCCAGCGCGTAGAGCGGACAATAACAGAACAGGCAGTTAAAATTATCCGGATCCGCCCCCTTATGACAAGGAAAATACTCGCATTTTTTATGGCTGAAATATGAATATTCTTTTCCTTCCCAATGTTTTTTCTCCATATGATCTCCTTTAAAAGGTGAAAAAAAAATCGGCGTTCTGCGCGCCGAATGAATTTTCACGAGTGCGGTACTACTTCGGGGTAGACCATGAATCGTTCAAATATGCGGAGGGAACGAATGCATCCGAAGTAGTATCGCCTGCCATTTAATCATGCCCATAAGGGCCGTCCTTATCACCGCTGCGGAATGCGGGAACCGGACTTGTATAATTCATACGAACAGGCGAATTCCATAAAAAATGTCTGCTCCATACAAGCAGACAACGTTCTGGGATTGCGGAATTTCCCAAAATTGGTTGTTACGCTTTACACGGAAGCCTAACCTCGCCATACAAAGCAGGTTTCCTGACTCCAGAATCAACGTTTCTTCTCTCCTTCTCATACATATGTACAATGGATTTATGAGAAGTCACTCCTCTGTTACAGTGACCGGATCGCTCAGGATTTTCACCTGATTCCCTCTCCTGTTCGATATGCGGATCATCGAACAGCACTTCATATGTTCAATATGGAATTATACTGACATCATAATAGCACCCGTCTGCCCATTTGTCAACACCTATTTCATGATTCCCAGGGTCAAAAGCCTGTCTCCACGGAATGCTTGCATTTCAGTGGAGACAAGGCT